>JANQLA010000573.1 GCA_028280855.1 Melioribacteraceae bacterium | reverse complement strand
CGTCAGGTGAACGACCGTATGAAATATCCTCGTACTGTTCCGGGAAAGTTAATGAATCAACTAATTGTCCGTCTATCGTGTATAATGCCAGTTGCTCACCTGATGTATTCAAACTAAAATTGGTATGATTACCGTTATTGTTACCGTCGGCCCAGAATCCCGCAAAACCGCCCGGTTCTATTATCACATCAACTGGTACCTGCCATTTTTGCGGTTCGCTGAAATCATCGGTTAAGTAGAACCCTGCCAGGTTGACGGTTGTATCTTCCGAGTTATAAATTTCAAACCAGTCTGCATATTCATTAAAGCCGGGCGATTGGATTGTAGTTTTATTATCAGCCATGATTTCGTTGATAAATACTTTCGGCAAAGTTTGTGTGAATACATTTGCGTATAAAAATAGTAAACAAGAAATAATGAATATCGGCAGAGTAGAATTTCTCATAACGATAAATATTTTGTTTGTGAACAATAGCAGGATTTGCAAGGTGTAATTTACGGAATGCCGCTATTAATAATTAGTGATTATTTAAGGTCTCGTAAAGATTGAATAAACAGTTAAGAACCGCGGCTAAAATAAACAGCAACTAGTGCGGAAAGACGGCTCACGATGATTCGAAAATGATATTGGTTTACTTTTATTTTTTTACATAAATACTGCTTTTATCATAAGTGATGCTTATCGGTTTTTGATCATTCCCGTATGAGAATTTACCTATTTCAAATGTAAACCATCCGGTTTCATCTAACTGAACTTCAACATCGTATCGATATAATTCATTTAACGAAAAGCCTGAAATATCTTCTTCCACATGCAGGATTTTTACATTATTACCAGGCGAAGTTAGTTTAATATCCAACGGGGTTGCAGAGTTCAAAACATGTTCGCGAATTATTACTGAAAACTTTAATGCATATATTATTTTTTTATAATAAGTAATTACAGGGGCAGCTTTATCACTACCGGGAGAATGTCTATTATTTGACTTTGTAACCTCGGTTCCAACATACAGGATATCCGATGAAATTATGGAGACTTTTGGAACGGATTGCGCAATAGAAGTTTGTGCAAATAAAAATATTATGCATACAATAACTGCGCCGGTAAATATGCGATTATTTTGTTTCATAATTTTTCACAATTAACGAGGGTTAGGTAACTTACCATGCAACAATGAAGTTCACAAAACTGTACCTACCAATCCCGGGTGACTTCCTAACTCGTACTCAAATTTCAACAAAGTTCCGTCTTTTATTTCCTCCTTTGTTGGAATTTTTCGAGGATATGTCAGACTAGAATCATAATCCTTCAGCCACACCTTTTCATATACATTTATATCCGTCAACAATTTTAGCTCATACCGGTTCTCATAATTCTTAGGAATTTCCACACTCAAACCCGGTAACCGGTTGCCCGTCATTCTCATCCACCCGGCAATTGTTTGTTTATCCAGCTCAAATACTTTTCCCAAGTATACCCGGTCCCTTTCCGGTTTTGGAATTTCTCCGACATGATCTGAGCTTACCATTACATGTTCTTTCGATACATTCACTAAAAAGGCTTCAACCGATACTGATTGTGGTATCAGGATTGCTCCGGGTGCCTGGGAAACAAGGTTCTTCATTATCGTAACCAGCGGTTCTTTTCCCAAACAAGCATTCATAGTTTCGCTAATAATGATATCCGGTTTTTTATTCTCGTCTATCCTGTGTGCGGCTGCATCCCCGCAAACGAAATCTGACACGTGAGATTCTAACCCCAGCGACTCTAAAAGTACTTTGGCGGAGTTCAACGCATCACTATGTATTTCCAATAGTGTGAATTGAACCTGCCCAGGTGAAAATATAGTCATCAACGGAAAAACCAGCAATGCATAAGGACCGCACCCGGCATACAGAACTCGAATCGGTTTTCTCTCGCCATTCATTATTTTTTCCTGAATTGCAATCCTCAACCCTTGCATGAATTTTGCCGTTCGAGATATTTCTCGCATACACATTGCGGCCTGAGTTGGTAATATTGCTAACCCGCTTGATAGAAGTGTTTGTCCCTGTGCTATATTTTGATCGTTTACCCTGAATGGTGTGTGTCGATCAATAAGTTCTTCCAACTCTTTTAGTGCCGCTATCCAGGTTCCTACCGGTGAATCTTCATCGAGTATTTTTTGGGCTATTTTCTCCAGTTTTGCTAGGTCATAATTTCGTTTCATTATTTTTCTCGATTAGCCAGTTGCCTATCTGAGCGGCATAATTTATTTCATAAATAGAAATTTAGTTAGGAAATATTAGAGCGAATTTTTCCAATTTGTACTAAAATCCATCTCCCTAATCATCTGAAAATTATTTATACAACGTATATTAAAATCCTTGCAAACATCAGGTATATGGCGATTAGCTCCTTCTTTAGAAGGTTTTGATATTTCTGTAGTAACAATACACCTGTTTTCAATATCTTTTAAGGCATATGAGATTAAGAAAGGATCTCTACTTATTTTTTGGAGTTCATCGTCAGTTGGATTTGCAACATAACCACCATAAGTTATTCGGGCTACTAAATCCTGCTCAGCATCTTCGTTAAATAACAATGATTCTTTAACTTCTCTTTGATCTGCCCAGGTGGCTAGTTCATCCTTCTCACCATTCTGATCTTTTGTATCTGAAAATTCCTCATACACCTCAATTGGAATCTTTATATTTCCTTGATTGCCTTGATGTATAAGCCATTCCCAAAATTCAGGAATACGTGATATAGGGTAGTAATCACGTTTTGCATCAATCAGGGTATTTGCGTCTAGTAGGTATAACAATCTTAAATTATCTCCTACACAGGTTGTTCAGATTGGAATAATTTGTGAACCTTTATTGGTTTCACGTCTAATAACATTCCTGCTTTTGTAGTCGTTAATGCACCTACAAATGTTAAACGCTCTACTAATCCAACAAGTGTTCCCAATTTATATTGTTGCACTACATAATAACTTGGACCGCCATCTTTTTCCCTGTTTTTTGCTCTGGATGTTTCTCGATTTTCGACCCATTTTTTATAATAAAAGTCCCGTAAGGAATTCCACAATGGTTTGTCAATATCACTTCTTTTATAAAGGCGATAAGCAATATGGGTACTACTGAGTTTTTTTGAATACGCATAACTGGATACTTGGACAGCCAATTGTTCAAAATCAGAAGAAGTAATTCTGAATTCCTCAAACTCAGCTGTTGATAAAAAAAACTCACTCGCGACATTGTTGCAGAATTTTTCAATTACATTATCAAAATAAGCTCCACTGACCCCTGTTTGCCCTAAAACTAGATGAGTCATTTCGTGAAGTAATGTAAAAGACCAAGCAGATTCACTATCCTGATCATTAATTACGATAAATGGAGCGACATTATCAGAAAGGACAAATCCTCTAAAAACAGGTGTTGGAATATTACTATGATAAGAACCCAAATTTCCTTTTAGTAAGACAAATACACCCTGAGATTCAATCATTTGCCTTAAATATCTAAAAGCCTCTTTATAATTTGACTGATGCCTATAGTTACTAAGGTCGAAACCAAGAACTTCACGAATAGACTGTACAACATGGTCAACACCGTCCTCTATCTGATGTTTTCCTATAAATTCTATACTTTTTTCTTCATCTTCGTCAATTAGTGTTTCACGAACTGTACTTTGACGCGCTTTAATATCACGAATTAGTATATCAACATATACATTCTCAGTTTCTTGAAATTCGGTTGGTAAAGACCGAAAATCCTTTCCTCGATCTCCAATGATCGGTGGTTTATCTAAATAGAAAGTTAAGAGAGGAAGATGATATTGTTTAGACATTCTCAGTAGTAAAGATCTGGATGGTTCAACCTCTCCACTCTCATATGCACTGAGTTTCTCAATAGCGCTAAGTTTCTTGCTATCCTTTATATTTAGTTTGCGAGCAGCATCTTCTTCAGAAAGAGACGATTTTTTTCTTGCCCATATCAGAATTTCAGGTTTTACTTTTGGCATGATTTCGTCTAAATATAATTATTTTGACAATTAGTTAGAACAAGTTATTCAAAATAAAAAAAGATAGAAAACAAAAAAGGAACTTAATTTCAACGGCACCTTTATTACTGCGAACAAATTTATTTATTAGTACACCGGCGAAGAGTCCCATAGGAATCCCTTCGGGCATGTTTATTAATTTCACAAAAATTAAGAACTATACTAATGCCGCTTACGTCACGGCGTCCGGTTGCTTTTCATGTTAGGCTCTCACAATTCTTCAAAAGAAAAATTGCTAAATGTTACTTTACCATTTGTATTTTGCTGCGACCATGTATTTATTCCAAACTTATCAAATCCAAGAATTCCATGTAGTGGTTGCGCATCATCATAAGTAAGAACTATATTTTCATTTAACTTTGCTATAGCTTTACCATTCTTATATTCAATAATTATGTTTTCAGGATAGTTTTTTCTCAAAGGAATCTCAGTATTTAAAACTTTCTCATCTTTCTGCTTTGCAATTTTTACCCCTCCGTGCCAAAACCAAAGGTGATAACCAGACATTCTGTTTTCTCCATCGGCAAATAGCATAACATTTACTTCTGGAGCTTCTGTTGAAACATTGAACGCAATCCTAAAATGCGAAGTGCAAAATAAGTTATTACAAAAAATCATTGCTAATTCATGTTCATTTTGATGCATTGACATTAACATCTCAGGGTTTTTTAGGTGCCAGTTTGGAGTCCTTGGTTGCCAAATCGATGAAGCCCATTCAAGCTTCTTAATTCTAATTGCGTTAAGAGCATCAATAAGATCTCGTTTTAATTTCTTTGCACCCGAAATCGAATTTTTATAAATAATAACACGGTAGTGCTTTATATCAAAAGGTACATCATTAATATTTTGACTTAGTATGATTACTTTTTCACTGACTTTTCGACAATGAGCTAATCCTAGTTCATACAAAACGTTGGGATTTTTATTTGTTAAGTCCGCAATTATTACTTCAGCTTCTTCAATACCTTTGAGTACATCTGCCATTATTGTCGAGTTTGAATATATTTCGTCTGCTCTCGAAGATGTAAAATTAGATTCAAGTGCTACATCTTTAATTACTTCTTGGTAAATATCATTTAATTCTTCTTTAAATGGCATTAACACAAAAATACTACCTGGGATAAGAGATAGCCTTTCTTTTTAAAAGAAGTTTTTGGGATAAATATCCATCATTGCTCCATTATCTTATACGGCCTAGCTAATATTTAACTCAACTAAAAACGAACTAAAAAGCACACCAGCACGAACAGGTGTTCGCTCTAACAATTTTTTATGAAATCTATACGAAGTATCATTTTGCCGAAACTAGAGAGGTGGATCACCAAAGGATAGTTCAAAATTAGGATAAGGAGATACTAAAAGCAAACAATAAAAATAATCAACAATATATATTTAATTTCCGATATCGATGCGGATGGTTTAATAAAAGAGTGTTAGTCGGTGTAGTTTGTTTAGAAAGTAATTTTTATTCTAACCACAAAGATATCGCAAAGAACACGAAGTAAAAATGTTGAAGCTTCTCTTTGCGAGCTTAGTGCATCCTTTGTGATCTCTGTGGTTTACTTTTTAGGCAACAATAAATCTAACTCTTGTTCCGACTTCTTAGACAGGACTGAATAAAGAATTTTGACTGCTGAGGATAATTTGGATACTGGTTGCGTGCAACTGGTTCCTTGTGCCTTGCTGTGTTTCTGTTTTTACTTCATTATTCGATATTGGCTGTTCGATATTCGTTATTCATTAAATAACGGCAGACCGAAGTCTGATAATGGGTAAGGATTAAAACAAATATCCAATACTGAACATGGAATGTCGAATAATGAAGTAGTTCACTTCCGGCACATTCTAAATTCTATATCCTAATCCACCTCAAACCAGCTAATCCGCTTCTGCTTTTTGAAACCAAGCTTTGTAACGAGATTAATCGACTTCTCATTCTCCGGTTCTATATAAGTAAACGGTATTATCTCCAAAGCCCCGATTTTATTGATCATATCAACAGTTAAATCCAAACCGTAGCCTTTCCTGCGATGTTCGGGCATAACGTGTAAGGATCCGAGTGCTATGTCGTCGTGCGCGTGAATACAGGCGGCGAGTTAAGGAAGAAGTTGTAGTTTAATATTTAATTTAGTTCATTAAGCGCTCGGCCTAAGTTCTTTATTCACTCTTTCGCTCAATATAATTTTAATTAACGACTGGTAAGGTACATCGCGCTTGTTAGCGACTAGTTTAATATCATTCAATAAACATTCGGGTAAGCGCAATGAAATCGTTTTTGTTGACGGCTTTAAATTCGGGAATGTCGCTTCTTTCGATTTACTCCAATCTAGAAATTCTGTCGAGTCACTTTTAGACCAGAATTCATTTTCTTTTTCTTCCGAATTAAAGGTCGGTATTTTTTTTAACTTTTTCATTGTATACTCTTTTTTCTTTTTTGTTCATGTCACGAGCAGAAATAACTCTTATATTGTTACTTCTCGTAGTAAATGCTACAAATAACTTTCTGTTTGCATTAGTACGCCCAAGAGCAAACCATCTTTTTTCTTGATCAGAATGTTCCTTATCGTCGACGACAATTAACGGCTTATTAAAAAAGATTTGTTCGCATTCAAGGTGAAGGACTTTGTGTTTTAGCCAATTCTTATCAATGTTGCCTTCGTCCCATTGAAAGCCTTCAACTTTTTGAAATAGTTCATTCATCGAAATGTATATTATGAAAATATACCGATTTATTCAACTATAGATTTTTATTCACCAATTTCAAACCAGCTAACCCGCTTCTGTTTTTTGAAGCCGAGTTTTGTAACGAGATTAATCGACTGCTCATTCTCAGGTTCTATATATGTAAACGGTATTATCTCCAAAGCACGGATTCTATTGATCATATCAACAGTCAAATCCAAACCGTAACCTTTCCTGCGATGTTCGGGCATAACGTGTAACGATCCGATTGCCATATCGTCGTGCGTGTGAATCCAGGCTGCAAGTTTGTAATCAATGCGCACGCAAGAGCCTGGTGCTTTTGTTATACGTTCGGCTACATACTCTGTTGATAAGTATTGACCATAGTTTGAGTTATCTACTATAAAGGGTGCGTCGTCTTCATTCAACGACTCTACAGGTGAGCTTATTTGCGGCATTTCCCGATCATCGGGCAGGTAGTATTGATCGGTAGTAAGCTCCCATTTTACATCCTTTCCGGCTGTGATGACCGGTATCATCCATTCTTCGATGAACGCAAAGTTTTTGTCGTCTTCGTTCAGGAAAGTTAAAAGCTGGACAAGTTCCATTTCGTCGTTGCTGCTGAACATTACCCAGTCGCGGTCGCTTTTAGCTTTTATCATAACGGAATTGCCGATAATTACCGCATCGTTTAACGGATAATTTTCCAGAAAACGATATTGGTTAACGTTGCGTAAGGGATCTTTACAAAGTAGTTGTCTAACCTGCTCAATCATGAATGCAAAATACAAAAATGATACGAGTTAAAAATTGCCCCACTCAAAGAAAAACAAACTGTTCAAATTATAATTCCGGTTTACATTTAAAGATTTTTTAGGAAAATAACCATACAAATTACGGCACATATGGTAGCACTAAAATAACATTGATTAATAGCGTGATTTATAATACTTTTAATAAAACTAAAAAGTGGATTACTATGTATCAATCTATAACTGCCAACGATCTTAAGACGAAAGGAATATCCGCGATCAGCGAGGCTCTTAAGGCACGACATGAAGCTATTATCACAGTAAGAGGAAAACAAGAATTCGTTGTACTTCCTTTAGATGAATATAACAGGTTGCGGGAGTGCGAACTTGAAGCAGCACTGGCCGAGACGAAAAGGGAAATTCGCGAAAACAGGTATTTTACTGAAAGCGTTGATAAGCATATCAAAAGGATAACCGGTGTATAAAATTATTTATACTGAAAGCTTCGTGCGAAGAGCGAAAAAGTTTATCAGCAAACACCCTGAAATTTTACCTCAGTATGAAAAAACATTAAAGCTGCTCGAACTTAACCCAGCTCATCCTTCACTTCGTCTTCACAGATTAAAAGGAAGGATGAGCGGACTTTTTTCGGTATCAATTAATATTACCTACAGGATCACGATTCTCTTATTAATAAGTAAAAAAGAAATCATTCCCATCGATATTGGACATCACGACGAAGTATATTAATCAACGGAATGAAATCTAATTCTATTTCCTTCGCTGTCCTTCACAAGTGCGAAGTAGCCCATACCTTCAGCCTCAATTTTTGTACGATCGGTAATAACTTTTCCACCGAGTTTTTTGACTTTATCGATCATTAATTTCATTTGACCGTCTGCGTCGAAGTTAACAACAACACCGTCACTCGACGGATTAAAATTTTTTGCAACACTTATTGCACCGGTTACATTCAACTCATCTTCCGGAAAAAATGCCATAGTTTCGGTTCCGCATTCAATAACCTCTAACTTCATCCCAAACAACTTCTCATAGAATTTTACTGCGCGTACAATATCCGTTGCGGGAATTTCAAACCACTTAACAAAGTTTTTCATTTTGTCCTCCAATTATTTTTGACGATGGGACAAAATTATATCAGACTGGCTGCAAAAAATTGTAGATAACCGACGAATTAAAGGAATGAATAATAATCTGAAAAGGCGGGGATAATTTTGAAAAATTGTTTCGGAGTTAAGCCGGAAATAGATTTAAAGTCATTTGTGAAATGGGATTGATCATGATATCCGCATACGTACGCAAGATTTGTTAAGGTTAGATTATTGTTTAACTGTTTCATATGAATAGCTCTTTGAAATCTTAAAACACGGGCAAACTCTTTTGCTGTTATGCCGATCTCTGCTTGAAACCGGCGCTCGAAATGGCGGTGACTTAGATTAGCATGTTGCGAAAGAGAACTCATGTTTACTATACCGCCCCTAGCTGATAAGATGTTTACTGCTTCGGTAATTCGACCGTCGTCGAACCGGTTTTTACGTATAATTAATGATTCCAAAAAATTTTCAATTATTTTAACTCTGGATTTCTTATCGATTGCAGATTTAACTCTTTCTTCCACTTCTTTTATACCTGCACCGAAAATCAGCGTCGCATCTATATTTTCATTTTTTAGTTCATTAGCAGGCACACTAATTACCGCATTAAACGCAGCAGGTCTCAGCATTACAGAAACTATTCCGCTATAACCTGAACCCGGTATCCTGTAATAAGACTTTTTTGCGACAACACCATGGATGAAACACCGGAATCATCCCCGTTATTGCGTCCGTAATAGAAAAGAAGTTCAGTACAACCTGTAGGAAACAAATTATTGCAGCCGCCCGGTTTAAAGCCTTTATCAAACTCAACTGACCATAAACACTTAACAAAATTTCGAAGAAAGTTAGTTGGAGCATAATAATTGTAATTCATAGACACACGGTTAAATACAAATTGTATTCAAAATTTACAAAACACTTTTTTGAAAAGAATTGTAAAAAATCGTCGTGAAAGTTTAGGGTCACGCAGCTCCATGTACGTGACCCATTAATATGGCTGGGGTATTTGACTTGTACTGCTCTATCTTACGGGAGACCAGCGAGTCAAGCCATATGTTTGAAAAACTATTTAAGTAACAACATCTTTTTCGTCATTACTTTGGAACCTGCAATAACTCTGTAAATATATGTACCGGATGAAACTTTAGTTCCAAAGTTATCATTACCATTCCAGGTCACTTCGTGGTAACCGGTATTAAATTCATTATTTACTAGTGTTCGTACTTCCTCGCCAAGCATGTTATAAACTCTGATTGAAACCAAGCCGGGATCAACCAATCCAAATCGTATTGTGGTTGTTGGGTTAAACGGATTCGGATAATTCTGGCTTACTTCAAATTGATCCGGGATTAACTCTTCCTCTAAATCGGTAATAACTCCATCCGACACACTAATCACCGGTCCGTCTATAAAATCTCTTCCATTAAATTTATAACGCGTTTTAATTTCAGTTTCATCAGCAAGTGATGATTCAATCACTCTCAGAATTAATTCACCCGGATTCAAATTCCCGGTTAATGTTTCTTTGCTGTAAACTACATACCGCGCAATTCCAGGAGCGAGTTCATGACCCAAAGCGTTATAATCATCAGTTGCAAGTTCAGTTGTAAATGCCTGGTAACTAATGAGTGTTGGATCGTAAAGAAGTTCAATTTCGAAGCTGTTCAATTGTTCAACATTTTTGAGCAATATCGGGAGGCTGAGTGATTTGTTATCCTGTATAAATTGCAAATTATCGAAACTCATTCCACCGCCGGCTATAATGGGCGCGGCCGGGGGTACGATTCCGTTTATAAAATTATATAATGCAGTTAAGTCGTCATTGTCAATATCCGTATCGCTGTCAAAATCGGCATTATCTAAAGCCTGCGGGTCCGTAATCAAGGAAGTATTGCCCGCGACGTAGAGAAGCAGCAAGGTGAAATCATCATTGCCAACTATCCCGTCAAGGTTTACATCGCCTTTTGTTTGAACGGGCGAATTCGTATCGAAATAATCTATAACCCCGTTAGTAACAATAAATGGAAACGCGGGCGGACCGGAAGTAGTTAAACCGGTGAATGTTGTTGAATCGCCGGATATAATAGCCGGAGACAATGAAGTATCCGCAGTCGATTTAACCGTCATATTTAAAGTGAACAATTTTCCGGGAGTGTAAATGGGATTAATTCCCCATGCGGTAAAATCCAGACTCGCTGTGCTGCCCGAAACTGATTCTGTAATACTGAAAAATGACCAGGCATTATCATTGATTGTTCCGTCATTTAAGAATCCCTGGTATTGAAGCTTTGTTGTGTCGTAAGAAAATGTACCACTCAATGAAATATAGCCATCGCTTTTCGGGTAAAAATCAATATCGACCAAGTATGTTGCGCTCACATAAGTAGGATTCAAACTCTCAACAACATACTCAGGGTTTGGTCCGAAGCTCGCACCATCAGTTATTACATCACCTAGCAGAGGATTATCCAATACATCCACTATTAAGTCCTCTAAGGCGAAAACATCTGTTACATCCAGGAAAGTATTATTTCTTGCATCAACGTCGTTTGTCATCCCACCAAATAATAGAAATGCCGGATTACTATTATCAAAATTTGAGAATAAAGAGTTATTAACAGCTATATCCGAAGGAATACTGGATCCAGTTGCCACAGCTAACCCGTCAGGACCGGGGGTTGAATTTACAAATTGTCCGCCATCTACGCTAAATGCAGTTACATCATTCATAAGATAAATTCCAGCATTTGTATTATCAGAAAATACCGGAGTTCCGGTGAGACTAACACCACTAATAAATTCGGTGGATGAAATACCCTCTGCTTCAATACCAAACGCACCATTGCTTGAAAACTCGCAAGAGCCTGTAAAATTAATATTGGTAATTGTAGAAAGAGTACTACTGCCGATAATTCTTTCTAAAAGAACACCTGAATCACTGTTATTTTCAAAAGAGCAATCCGCAAAAGTTATATCATCACCGCTGTTTAAAACCATACCCATGGTTTGCGGCGATAATCCTAAAAGACTATTTGAAGAGCTAAGCCTGGTAAAAGTAGAATTGGTTACATCCGAGAGAAGAATTCCCGGACCTGATGATCCAAAGAATGAATCTGTAATAATAATATCCTGGAACGTAAGGTTTGAAGAAGAAATAAGATACATACCATAATTAACACTTTCATTGATTACTACATTTTTGATGATTAAATCACTTGAGAAAATTAGATAAATACCAGCAGTTGGTCCCCCACTTAAATCAATTCCTGAGAAATCACAGTTTGTTAATTCCACCCCTGTTGCGTAATCACCCAAGAAACCCGTTTCGAAACCGGATGATGGAATTAAATTTACGTTGTTGATAGTAATACATTCCAAAGGCGCGCCCGTACCGCCAGAAGGGTCAACAACTACTATCCCAATATCGTTTGCACCAATAGAAGTATTGTTAAGATCAAAATTTTCGATATGCACATTGGAACTTGAAATCACGAAATTAGAAACTCTCGGTGCGCTTGGTCCATATCCAATAAGTGTGCGTTCAAAGAATAAAGAAATAGCTTCAGGATAACTTCCAGTGTACACTTTAATTATTGAGCCCGGCAGGGTGTTGAGTAATGCAAAGTCAATTGTTAAAAACGGATCCAGCTCAGCACCCGTGTTACTAACATTGTCGGTTCCTGTAGGCGCGACATAAAAAGTATCCGCTGTTGTAAATGTCAAAGGTCCATTATTTGAGTTGGTTGTTCCTGCACCATTTAACGCCGTTAAATCCCAACTAAAAATTGTTCCGGCAGATATCAATTCCCCGGTAAAACTCGTATCGGTAACTGTTGTATCGAGTTCTACCGAGTTTGATGAAGTATTTGTCACAACAAGATTGTAAGACTCAGCATATTGTGAGGAGTGCCATAAAAACTTAACCATGCCGGCAGGTTGAAGAGGCAAAACATTCGGTGAAATTAATGAGAAACTGCCCGGTAAAAAGGCGGTAGTAAAACTCACTGTGTCAGACCATTCACTATTTGGATCAATGCCGTTCTTAGCCTGAACTCTTGCGAAATATGCCGTTCCGTCTGAAAGCGTGGTAGCGTTGAAAAAAAGAGCTGCGATATCAGTTTGTTGTAAAACCGGTGAATTAAAATTAGTGGAAGTTGAAACTTCCAAATTATAGGCAGTTGCACCACTAACCGCATTCCAGTTAAATGGAGTAGGATTGATAGCAACATTGGTCGCACCATCAACTGGTACTGTTATAACGGGTTTTAACAGTCCTCCGGTTGTAAAACGCCAAACACTTGATTCCACCGTTCCGCTTCCGGTTGTGATAACAACCTTCCAATAATAAAGTTGTTGTGCTAATAATCCTGACGCTGAATAAGTTGTATCTGTTGGGTCAGTAACATCAATAACTGTAGTACTAAAATCGGGTTGCAGAGAAACCAGCAATTGATATGAAGTTGCACCTAAATATGTATTCCACAGAAATGTTGGACTTTGTGAAACATCAGTGGAGTTATCGGCGGGAAAAATAAGTATCCCGCCAAAATTAAACGTTTCAAAGCTAGCCGTAATTGTTTTATTTGCGTTCATCGTTACAAGTAACGGATTGGTACTTCCCGAGGCGTCTCCACTCCAGCCGGTAAAGTTTGTCCCAATGTCGGGAGTCGCGAAAAGGCTAACAACTGTACCGCTTAAATAATTTACCTGATCGGGAGATTTAGACACCGTTCCATTTCCGTTTGCAGAAGCCGTTAAAATGTAGGTCGGTATTGGCGAAAAAGTTGCGGTTATATTTTTATCCGCGTCCATTATTACTTGTAACGGATTAGCGCCGCCTGAAGCATCACCGCTCCAACCGGTAAACTTCCATCCGGGATCAGCGGTTGCAGTAAGATTAACTGGTGTTCCGGAATAATAATTCGGCTGATCGGGCGCTTTAGTCACAGTTCCATTTCCATTTACGGCTGTTGTTAATGTATAGGTCGGAATAGGTGAAAACATCGCGGTAATGCTTTTATTAGAATTCATTGTTACCGAAAGTGGATTTACTGAACCGCTCGCATCACCTCCCCATCCGACAAAACCATACCCGGGATCGGGAACTGCACTTAACTGAACAACTGAACCCTGAAGATAACTAGTCTGACTAGGCGTTACTGTTATAGATCCATGGCCGCCAGGTACAGACGCAGTTAAAGAATAATAAACAGGAACATTTCCCGAAGAAGGAGTAAAACTCCACACACTTGAGAAATTTCCATTGACTCCAATTCTCCAGTAGTAGGTGAGTCCAACATACAAACCTGCGGAAGCCGGTACCGGGTATGACGCCGCTCCTCCACCGGTTACGGTTGTATTGATTATTGCAATTCCGGGTGTTGTGAAATCGGTCGAACTGGTTGATAGTTGCACCGTATATGTTTCGGTACCCGTTTGAGAAACACACCACCAATGCAGTGTCGGTGAAGTAGTTTCCCAGGTTGAACCGTTTACCGGTGCAGATTGATAAGGCGCTGATTGAGCTAAAAGTTGAGCCGAAATTAAAAGAAATGACAAACAAATAATTGCCCTCGCATAGGTTTTCATCATATACCCCACATCATGTTAAACATATTTAGATTAAGGCCGGGTTAATCAAAAATGTATATTGATAAACAATTTATTCGTTTGTAGAAAACTATAATTAAGCAACTGTATTTGGCTGGTACCGCTCTGGTTCGTGCCCAAAAAATCAAAGCGGTTTAGCTAAATTACTATATTGAAATTTAAAAACAATAAAAAAAATATATTTTGCATGAAATTATTATAAGACTACGAGTCTTCTTTTATTGATTTAGAATTTGTTTGTTATCTTTGCGGGTTATGAATTCGAATAAAAAAATTTCAATTAAAGGACTTACTTTAGATGAGTTAGAAGAATTTTTCTTATCGATAGATGAAAAGAAATTTCGTGCTCAACAGGTATTTAACTGGGTAAATAATCACCTGGTTTTTAATATCGATGAGATGCTGAATTTATCAAAAGAATTGAGAGTAAAATTAAACGAGAGTGTCGAATTACAAGACCTGGTTTTAAGTAAAATTCAAAATTCTGTTTCCACACAAACTAAGAAGTATCTTTTCGAAAGTAATGACGGCAAAAAAATCGAGTCGGTAATTATCCCTGACGAGAAAAGAAATACTTTGTGTATTTCCACGCAAGTAGGATGTCCTTTAGATTGCAAATTCTGCGCTACCGGATTGATGGGTTATAAGCGTAATTTAACAACTGCTGAAATAGTTGATCAATATTTATTGGCGGCCAAAGATTATGGAAAGGAAAATATAACAAATATAGTTTACATGGGAATGGGCGAACCTTTATTGAACTTTAAGAACACGCTCAACTCGCTTAAGATTTTTACTCACGAGCTAAACAAAGTCTTGAGTAAAAATAGAATAACCCTTTCCACGGCTGGAATTCCACAAAAGATTAAAGAACTAGCTGATAGCGGACTGAAAGTAAAACTCGCTCTTTCTTTGCATTCATGTTTCGAGGAAATTCGAACTCGAATTATGCCGATTAATAAAAAGTATTCTTTGCAACAAAATCTTGATGCGTGCCGTTATTACGCTGATAAAACCGATACCCTCATTACTTTCGAATACACTATGTTCAAAGATTTGAACGATCGCAAAGAAGATATAAATGTGCTGGTTAAGCTGACAAATAAAATACCTTCTAAAATAAATGTGATTCCATTTAACGATATCAAACACATGGACCCTGAAGGTATATCGGCTGAATTATCGCCGACACCAATGGATAGAATTTACGATTTCGTAGAAGAGTTACGTAAAAGAAATGTAACGGTTATGCTACGAGATACCCAGGGAGATGATATTGTAGCTGCTTGCGGACAGCTGGCGGTTAAAGACAATTAAGAATTAGGAATTGAGAATTCGGCAATTATACACAAATAAGAATCTGTGTGATCCGTGAAATCCGTGTCTATGAAAAAACTAACTCACTCCGAAATATCGCAAAACAGAAGCACCATTGAAACCTTGCATACGGTTAATAAGCTTCCCGTTTATGTAATTTTGAACAGTATCCGCAGTGCGTATAACGTAGGTTCGGTTTTCCGTACATCCGACGGCGCTATGATTGAGAAGCTGTACCTTTGCGGTTATACTCCACACCCGCCGCAAAAAGAAGTTTTGAAAACCGCTCTTGGCTCAACCGAAAGCGTGCAATGGGAATATGTGAAAGATCCGCTTGAAGTCGTTAAAGATCTGAAAGCAAACGGAGTTAAAATTTGCGCACTTGAGCAAACGTCGAAAAGCATTCCTTATTACAATATGAGCACGGGACATTTTCCCTTATGCTTAATAATTGGAAACGAAATTAGCGGGGTATCGCAGGAATTAATCGATCACTGCGATTTTTCAATCGACATACCACAGTACGGTATCAAGCAGTCTTTGAATGTAGCCGTTGCCTACGGAATTTCGATTTTCGAGTTAAGAAAAATATTCGACACCGAATTAACGAAAGACTAAACTGAATACCTGCGCTAAGTTCAATGGGTATCAGATAAGAAGTATTTTTCAAATCAATTACATATTAGATGTAAAAAAGTCTTCACCATTATCTTTGGTATGCACATTCAGCAATTCTGCACGAACCATCTTAATAAGAGTTCGGGAAGCTCGCCGCTTAGATAAATTAGCGGCTTCCTGGAGCTGTGCAACGGTAATGGTCTCATTTGTTTCAAGAAATTCGAATGCTATTTTTTCATTCCTGCTTATTTCGTAGTTGGTTAGTGGCGCCTGATTTGAACGAGCCTGCAAAATTTTGATCATCTCCTTACTTGCCGGCACACTTTTATCATTTACACGAATGAAGACCTGCACGGTGTTTAAATCGACTTCGCGCTTATAATCTTGCATTCGGTGGGGTTTTGTATTTGATTCGGCTATCTCGAAAACAACGACTTCTTTACTATCAACTTCTACATAATGAATTGAATATTTTACAGGCGGCTCGCAATAGTTTTCGGCAGTTTCAATAAGTAAATTAGCTTCACTCTTTTCGCTTTGTACACCGGAAATTTTACCATCGTCATTAACACCGACAATAATAAATCCGCCCCTGGTGTTGGCAAAAGCAATCATCTCTTTTGCAATTTTTGAGTATTCCGTAAAACGCTGTTTAAATTCTACGGTCGAGCTTTCGCCGTCTTCAATTAAACGGAGAAGAACTGAAGCTTTCATCGAAATGAAAATTTGGTTGCTAATTTATTTTTTGCCTCTCGGCCTGCCCCGGCGCTTGGGTTTTTCTTCAGTGGCTTTTGCGCTATCCTGCTGCTGAACATTAAGCGGGGCCAGCCTTGCCGCCCGCTCCCTTTCTGCCGCCGATAACGAATCTACAGGCGCTATTGCGGTTGAATCGGCAAACTCAACGGCAAGCGAATCTTGTTTTAACGAATCTAACTTCACATGTTCAACCATTCTCAAACTATCCAATTGAGCGACCGAAATACCTAGACTATCGGCAGCTAAACTATCAGCAAGAATTTTTTGATGAGCAAGAAGCGAATCAGCTAACCGCCTGCGTTCCGTTTGGTAGAAATTTAACTTCTTTGTTACTTCCCGGGCGTAAGTGGAGACCCTGTAATTCGTGTTCAACGTATCATAAACCACTGCTGCAGAATCTTTAAGCTGTAAATCGTTCTCCAAAATAAACCCGACAGTATACAACGACTTTGCAGCGTAGGGCGATTCGGGATATTTATCAGCAAGCGCGTAAAATGAACTTATCGCTAAATCATACTTGCTGCTGTCATATAATAGCTCAGATTCGACAAACAACTGCTGAGCCGGATCTACATCCAACTGTATCAAATCCTTACCTAACTTTTCAGCGGCTGCATTTACAATCCTGTTCTCTTTAAAATTATCATACACATAATTAAAAAGACTATCGGCTTTTAAGCTGTCGTTTTGGGTTAGGTAATAAGTACCAAGCGCATACAGCGTGCTCGGGTAATAGCGCGACCCACTATGATTGTCAGTAATATCAACATAATAGTTGTATGCTGAATCGGGTATTTCAAGTTCGCCAAGGTATAAGTTGCCCAATTCATATTTGTTAAGAGCAATTCTGCTAGCTAATGTATCCTTAGTTAAAGTGGGTTTACTCGGTTCCTGCAGGAACGGCGGTTCCTCATCGAAGACAAATTTAGAAGAATCAAAATCCGCACCTTGCAGCTCGATCATTTCTTTAATCAGTTGATCTACGGAATCGCGCCTCGTGATATAATCAGCGTATAAAGTAGAGTCACTTACATAAAGCGTTGAATCAATAGCATACTTATACTCTTGCGAAAACTTTTCGATGTTCGCGGAAAAATTATTAAGCTTCACAAGAACAACCAACTTTTCCCTGGCAATTTCTTTTAGCTCCAACGGAGCTTTCGTCGATGATACTCTTTTGTACAGAACATCTGCGCTGTCCAGGTCGCCAAAATTTTTCTCAACAATTTCGGCACGTTTGAATGCAGCTATGCCTGCGCTTTCAGTACCTGGATAAGTTGTATCAACTTCGTGGTACATATCCAGAGCTTCCAGAATGTTGCCCTTGCCAAATTCAATGTTGGCAACTTCAAGATCAATTTTATCGAATTGATTGTTATATTTATCTTCGCTTCTAAGATCATCGAGCAATGCGAGACTTTCCTCTTCCAACCCGATTTCTTTTTGAACTTTGGCTAATTCGAGCATTGCCTCAAATTCTGTATCGAATGTAGGAGAATAATCTTCAACTTTGCTGAAATATACAGCGGCGTTTTCGTAATCTTCCGTTTCTACATAAAGTTTACCAAGGCCGTATGATAGTTCGGAATTTAACTCATCATCTTCCGAGAGTTCCAAAAGTTTAATCCCTGTCCTTATTGCGTCGGCATAATTTTCCCTGTAGTTATAATATCTTATTTCCGCCAGATAAGCATCGCTTATTATTTCTTCTCTTTCTTCTTCAGTTGCATTTTCTTTAACCTGTTCAAGCAACTCAAGAGCTTCGGTAAAGCGCCTCATCTGCAATTCAGATTTTGCAATCCAAAGCTGATTATCAAGTTTTAATTCAGACTCGGGAATACTCTCCAATTCACGGAATTTTCGTAACGCTTTTGTGTAGTTACCTTTATAATAATATGATTTGCCAATCATAAAAAGCGCTTCATCAAAGTAACCCGACTCTTTATTAAATTGCAGGATTTTTGATGATAATTCTATTACGTTATCGAGTGCAGTTTTTGCTTTGGACGGTAATGCCGGCTCTTTGAATTCAAATAAGTCCCGGCTTTTGTTTTCAGCCATTGCCTCTTCAGCCTCTTCAAAACTTTGCTTTGTATTATAATACCGGTTAAAATAGGTTGTAAAGTTTTCCCAAAGTCCGCAGCTTTGGAAAACAAAAATAAGTGCTAACGCAAAAAATATTTTTTGTATTACTTTCAATTCCTGCTCGCAAATTAAATTTATAATGCTTCAGAACCTGATTCGTCGGTTCTAATTCTGATTACGTCCTCAACGTTCGATATAAAAATTTTACCGTCGCCAACCTGCCCTGTTTTTGCTACGTTTAATATTATATCCACAACTTGCTCACTCATTTCGTCTGAAGTAACAACTTCAATTTTAATCTTCGGTACAAATTCAATTTGGTATTCGCTTCCCCGGTAAGTTTCAGTGTGTCCCTTTTGCCTTCCGTAACCGCGTACTTCCGAAATTGTCATACCTTTAACGCCTTCATCCAAAAGAGCTTC
>JANQLA010000553.1 GCA_028280855.1 Melioribacteraceae bacterium | reverse complement strand
ACTGCAAATGTAAATGAGTATTCTACAAGGTATCCTATTGCCATCGACGCCACGCAGACTACACTGCCTGGTGAATGGCGGATTCAATCGTCCTCTAATCGGCAGGGAAGCGAGGGGTTTATTAACAATGACTTAGGTAATGAATTAACTTCACAGGAAACAGAACTCCATAATCTGGCTCGTGATGTATACAATAAACGAATAGAACTGGGAATAGCCAGGGAACAGGCTCGCAAGGATTTACCGCTTGCAACTTATACCGAAGCTTATTGGAAAATAGATTTGCACAACCTGCTTCACTTCTTAGCGCTTCGAATGGATATGCACGCACAGCAGGAAATACGTGAATACAGTAAAATTATAGGCTACGAAATTGTAAAACGATGGGTACCGCTGGCCTGGGAGGCTTTTGAAGATTACAGGCTCAGTTCACTGGAATTTTCGAACCTGGAATTGGATATTCTTACAGCAATAAATTCGAATAACGAAACCTATATTGCAGAACTTGCCGGTGATGCAGGCTGGCTGGAAAAGCGTGAAGACGGTTCTTTGAAAAACAATTTGGAACGAATTGAATTTGAACAAAAACTAGCAAGACTAAAATTACAGCCGCCGTGGTAAAAACGGAGCGTAAAATTAGCATTGCAAATTTGTTGTCAAAAACAGATATTGACTCACATTTTATTTGGCAGTTGTGTTGATGGGTTAATTAATGAAAAAACTATTTTTTTTAGTCCTTATAATAATCCTGCTAACGGTAAGCTGCAGGGAAGATGTTTTTGTCGCACCCGAAATAAACGGAACCGGCGATATTTTTGTTGGTTCTCAGCCTAGAGGAGCGGAAATTTTTTTAGACGGGGAATTCACTAATAAAACTACACCTTCGTGGTTAAATAACATATCAAGCGGAGAACGATTTATCCGGTTAAAGCTCGAAGGTTACCTTGACACAACTGTTGTTGTTGTAATAAAAGACAGTACAAATGAAATAATAAACGTTCTTATGAACGTTGAATAGCATCGATATCAATCCAATTGAAGAAAATCTTAATAGCTTCAGTATCGGTAAACAACGTAATCGGGATGAACGGGAATATTCCGTGGAATAATAAGTTAGACCTGGCGCATTTCAAGAATACCACTGTTAAAAATTCTCTATTGATGGGCCGGAAAACATTCGATTCGATAGGAATGGTTTTGCAGGATCGAGTTAACATTGTACTTACGAGGAATATTCCAACTGCACGACCCGGCATGCCCAATTTAATTTATGAGCAGGACATTACCCAAGCAATAGATAATGCAGAAATGCGCGGATACGGTAATCTTTATATTATCGGCGGGGGAGAGATATTCAGGCAAACTATAGAGCTGGGGGATGAATTAATTATAACACATTTCCCGTTCGTATCAGAAGGCGATACGTTTTTTCCTAAAATTGACTCAGCAATATGGGAAGAGTACAAAGAAGTTAAATACCCCGAATTCCACGTTAGTCACTACTTAAAACGCAATTAAAATTTTATTATCTTAACGCATCAAAATAGTAATCCAAGTTATGGTTAAAGAAGAAATACAAATACTGCCCGAATATATAGCGAATAAAATAGCAGCCGGCGAAGTAGTTCAGAGGCCGGCTTCGGTACTAAAAGAGCTTCTTGAAAACTCACTTGATGCAGGTTCCAAAAACATTGAAGTGTATATAAAAAATGCAGGCAAGACGCTCATTCAGGTAGTAGATGATGGAAAAGGAATGTCAAGCGGCGATGCGCTAAGATCTATTGAGAGACATGCAACAAGCAAAATAAAATCTGTTGAAGACCTGGATTGCATAAAAACATTTGGGTTCAGGGGCGAAGCGCTAAGTTCAATTTCGGCGGTAAGCAGCATGGAAATTAAAACCGAACAAATCGATAGTGAGCTGGGCACAATTATAAAATTTGACGATGAGAGCGGCCTGATAAGCGAAGAAGGCTCTTTTGCCAAAGGCACTTCCGTAGCTGTTAAAAATTTATTTTATAATACGCCTGCTCGAAGAAATTTCCTTAAAACTAATTCAACCGAATTAAAGCATCTTATTGATACATTTAAGCGCGCAGCTTTAAGTACACCGGAAATCTCGTTTAAATTTATCAATGACGACGACAAAATATTTGATTTTCCTTCAACAGATTTTCGCGGTAGGTTAGAAGATGTGATAGCCGATAATATTTATGACGCCGTTATTGAGCTAAGCGAAGACTCAGATGTTATTACCGTTAAAGGAGTTGTCGGTAAACCAACATATCTTAAAAAAAGCAAAGGTGAACAGTACTTGTTTATTAACAAGAGGTATGTTCAAAGCAAGCTCATCAATCACGCGGTTTTTAGCGCATTTGAAAATATACTTGAAAAAGGCGACTACCCATTCTTTATTTTATTCCTGCAATTGAATCCTGAAAGAATTGACATTAACGTTCATCCTTCGAAACTGGAAGTTAAATTTGACGATGAAAGACTGGTTTATCGTTTTGTTAACGCAGTTATTAAAAAAGCGTTGGGCAAGTATGATCTTGTTCCGTCCATAGCTATAAACCGGACGGAAGAAGGGGATAAGCTGAGCTATGGAAATCCCGGTTACTCGGCGCCGAATGATTTTAGCGACAGGCCGGGATATAACAATCGGGAAAGTTTTGCAAGGGGCAAAGGATTATTCAGTGATTCCGAAATCGATCTGCTGTTTAGTTCATTGAGCACCGATATAAAAAAAGATGAAGCTGTAACCCTAGAGTCTACGCCGTTCGGCACAAATTCGAAAGAAGTTTCGCACCAACAATACAAACAGCAAACGGAAATAGAATCCTCCGGTTCCGTTGATGAATCATCTTTTATAGTAAGTTTACAGAATAAGTATATCCTCTCCCAAATTAAATCCGGTTTAATGATTATTGATCAGCATGTTGCGCACGAAAGAATACTCTATGAAAAAGCGCTTAACCTTTTCGAGGCGAATATTCCTTTCTCTCAGCAGCTTTTATTTTCTGAAAAAATTCAGTTCGATCCCGCCGATTACGACTTGTTGAAAGAGCTTGAAAACTACCTTGTTAAGCTCGGGTTCAACTTAAAATTTCTTTCACGCAGGTTTGTTGAAATAATCGGCGTTCCTTCGGATGTAAACGTTGGTTTGGAAGTTGAAACATTAAACGGTATTCTTCATGAGTACAGAAAAAATCAGGTTGAACAACAACTCGAAGTTCGAGACAACCTGGCAAAATCTTATTCGTGCAAGACTGCTATTAAAGCAGGCGATAAATTATCTGAGAAAGAAATGAGATTGCTTGTCGACCAACTTTTCGCAACATCAATGCCGTATGTTTGTCCACACGGCAGACCGGTAATTGTAAAAATACCTTTAACGGAATTCGACAAAAGGTTTGGGCGAACCTAAATTAAATGAAAGGCTAACATGAATAGAGAATACCAAGAAGCAAAAAATAGGTTTGAAGAACGGCTTTACAATGCCAAAAGCACCGGGATGAAATTTACCTCTGTTTCAGGTGTTGATATTAAGGCTCTTTATACAGAAGATGATTTAAACAGGTTTGAATTTTTGTCCAACGTTGGATTCCCAGGCGAGTACCCGTTTACAAGGGGTATTCATACCAACGGATACCGTGGTAAGGTATGGACAATGAGGCAGTTTGCAGGATTCGGCGGACCAGAAGACACAAACGAACGATTTAAGTATTTGCTTAATAAAGGCCAAACTGGTCTGTCAGTAGCATTTGATTTGCCTACGCTGATGGGTCGCGATTCAGACGATGAGTTAAGCGAAGGTGAAGTGGGAATTTGCGGCGTTGCAATTTCATCTCTTGAAGATATGGAAATTCTGCATGGACATCTCAAATTTTTCAGCGGTACACTCTCTTGAATTAACCCCGCTGAACGATTCCCTCTAG
>JANQLA010000536.1 GCA_028280855.1 Melioribacteraceae bacterium | reverse complement strand
TGTTGTGGGGAGAAAAGAATAACCATCATAGTGGAAACAAAATTGTTGGCGCCGGAGAATTTAGAGTAGATCAATATTTAAAACAGAAACTCGTGTACTAGGAGTAAGTTCTAGTAAGTAGAATACCGATAGATCTGTTGATTGCCGATTTGAGTCGCTTGCTTAGCGTCAATAACGTTATACAGGCAAGTGAAATTAGGGTCATTATAAATGCAAATTATTTATAAAATTAAATCAGCATTTTTACTGGTTACTCACCTAGTAATTTTTACCGGATTTCTTGATGCTGATTCAACGGATATTAAAGTAACGTTTATTTCAAATTGTGGCTTTATGCTCACTTCCGGTGGTAAAACAGTAATTTTCAATGCACTTCATAAACCGGGTTATTATTTATCGTACTATTATTCGTAAGTGTCCTGGCCGGAACTCTCGTTTCGGCTTTACTAAATTTTGGTTATGCAGATTGGCTGGTTAATCTGTTGAATTATGAAAAGGTTGAAGGGAACACCTATTGCAAAATAATCATAATTTGTTGTTTAATCTACTTTATCCGGTTTACAATTGCGATGTTCGTTTTTGTTCAAAGGAAAATCGGCTGGTTCGAAGGCAGGCTTGTATCAATCCTGTTTTTCATAATGTTTTATCTCTTTGGCGTCTCTGCCGGAAGTCACCCGGAACCAATCGGGTTAATTGATATTACCGGGATAATCCTATTTCTGGTTGGGTCTTATATCAATACTATGGCTGATTATCAACGGTTTGTCTGGAAAAGAAAAAGCGAAAACAAAGGACGGTTATACACCGGGTGATTATTTAAATACTCTATGCATATAAACTACTTTGGAGACGGAATTACATAAATTGGACTTGCTCTGATCACATTGGAACTGCTTTGTTTACTGGTATCTTTGGGTATAATTATGAATTTTATATTATTGCAAATTCCAATGCGGGATAAACACCTCAGTAAGAAGTATGGGAGAGAATTCACAGAATATGCAAAGCATACTAAAAAGTTTATTCCATTCATATATTAGTAGTCGTGAGTGATAGTTGTAGAGTAAAGTCATTGTACCTGAAAAAAACTCGTTTCGGTTCTTTACAATTTTATTAAACCCGAGTAAGTATTATCATCGTTTAATTTATCACCGCAAAATTTTTTAGGTGAATTCCAGCCATTATCAATAATAATCCACCGCAAAATAATTATGTTTCGCCTAGCCTATAGGGCATCTATTTAGCTTTATCACACTCATCGGTAGTCTCTTTAAAAGTTTGTTTTTACAAAGCCCTTGCATTATTCCATACTTGAATCCTGAAATTCTTTTTGCGCATTGTATAACTGACAATTTAATTAGAAAATCATTTTTCTATATGGAGTTTATAGTAAACTCCAGCTAATAATATTTAATTGTAAATAGATGGCATACCGGATAGCAAAAACTAACAAAAATTGTGATAAGTTGATTTGTTGAAGAGATTTTTACGGATGTGATTTATAATGCATTTAATATGTTTCTATGTTTTTAATTTCCTGAGTAGTCAGGCTGTAATCGCCGGATTTAATTAGCAGACGTGTATAATCGTGTTTTGGGTTTTCAAAAACTTCGTTTACTTGTCCTGATTCAATAATTTTACCGTCGTATAAAATAATTACATCATCGACTATTTCTTTAACAATAGACAAGGTATGGGATATTAACAAAATCGTTTTCGATTGATTATTCTTAAGCTCCATCAACAAATCCATAACTTTACGCCTAGACGAAAAATCCTGTGCCGAAAATATTTCATCAAGTATAATTATTTCAGGATTTGCTGCCAGTATTCTTATTAAGCCGAGCTTTTGTTGTTCACCTCCACTAAGTTGGAAGCCGTGCAACTGCATAGTTGAAGAAGATAGACCAAGCCTGTCTGCAAGTTGGTTTATTGCTTTTTTGTTTAACACATCTTTCGATTTTCGCTTTAAACTAACATCCATAATTATATCATTTGCTTTTCGAAGAGGGTTGATTAGCTCATTATTGTTCTGAAATAGTGTCTGCAGTTTTTTTCCAGCGAGATATTGCCCAAGTGATGCACCATTAATTAATATCTTGCCGGAATCAGGTGCTAATGAACCGCTTAATAATCGAACAATTGCTGATTTACCGCTTCCCGAAAGCCCAACAATTCCGGTAATTCTCCCTCTATCAATTTTAAAGCTGATATCTCTGAGTTCAAAAAATCGTGATGAACTTTCTTTGCCTAACTTCAGATTTACATTTTGGAATTCGATCACAATTACATCTAATTATTTTCAACAAACTTAATCTTTTCATTTTTAGTGAATTCGTCAACCGTGAAGAAAGGAGAAATTTCCCCATTGTTAAGAATTGCTATCTTATCGCTTATTCTTTCGGCGAATAAAAAATCATGTGTAACAAGCAGAACGCAGCAATCATTTTTCCTTAAATAACTTTTAAGCAAACGTAAAAACAAATTTGTATTAATATGATCAAGTGATGAAGTGGGTTCATCCAAAATAAGTAGAGTAGGTTTTGAGAGTAACCCCAGAGCAAAACTTAATCTTTGGACTTGGCCTATGCTTACCTCGTACGGGTGAGATACCATGAACTTATCAACAGGCTGCAGCAATAGTTCAGAAAACATTTTTGTCGTTTGTTCTTCTGTGCTATTTGAAAAATTCTTGAAGTAGTATTGAAATTTTTTTAACGGGTCGAATGAGTTAAGTGCATCCTGGAAAACGTATCTAATGAATTTTTTTCGTATATGTACTAACTGTTCCTTGGAAACTTCAAACAAACTCTGACCCTGGAAAATAACTTCTCCATTAATTTTAAAAATACTTCTATTTACCAAGGCTGTTAATGATTTTAAAAGAATAGATTTACCTGCTCCGTTTTTACCAAGGATACTATAGACATATCCCGAATCCAAATTAAAGGAAATATTCTTTAATATATACTCAGATTTCGTTATGGAACTGATTGATAAATTTCTAACATCCAGAAGATAATTATTAATCAAGCTGTTGCCAATATTTTGTCATTTACATTTCAAAATAATAAATTGGGAAAACTATTCTACCCATTTAAAGAAAAGCCATGAAAAAAAAATCATTTGTTTTAGTTTTGTTATTCCTTTTAGTAATTATATCATGTCAGGATAATGATCTTCCCAAAAAAAATATTGTTGTTGGAATTAGTGCTGACATTGAAACGCTTAATCCACTGTTCTCGTTTACTCAAATTGAAGGCAACATAAACGAGCTCTTGTTTTTGTCTCTTGTGCGATATGAGTGGAATTCAAGCACTGGTTCTCTTGATTCTTACAATATGCTTGCTGATAATGTTGATTGGGGCGAAGATTCGTCATCAGTTACAATTAGTATAAGAGATAACATAATTTGGTCTGATTCCACTAAGCTGACCGTTAATGACATAATTTTCAGTTTCGAATTATATGCTGATCCAGAAATTCAAAGTAGGGCCGTTGGGACGCTAAACAATTTCTATTTTAATGATGAAGGACGGATTGATGTTGATCGAACCTTTGCTAAAATTTCAGATTCGGAGTTTGTAATAAACTTTAAACCCGGAGCCAAACCTTCAACATTCGACTTTGATTTACCTGTTTTGCCAAAGCATGTGCTTGATAAATTAAGCAGTGAAGAACTGAAACACAGCACTTTCAATGAAAATCCGGTTACAAGCGGGCCTTTTACTTTGCAGAATTGGCAACGCGAACAAAGAATAATTCTGAAAAAGAATAAAGACTCGTTCCTTGTTACCGACAAAACTGTTGATGAACTAATATTTAAAATTGTACCTGATTATAACAGCAGTGTTTTGCAATTAAAGTCGGGCGAACTTGATTTAATAGAGGAAGTTAAATCAGAAGATGCTGAAGGTTTAGATAACCAAAGGGGAATAAGCATAGGGTTGATAAAAGGTAGAAGCTATGATTACATTGGCTGGAACCTAAAGAACCCTAAAAACCTCCAAGAAGATCATGAATTATTTGCAAACTTGAAAATTAGAAAAGCTCTTACCCAGGCGCTTAATATTGAAGAAGTTCTTGAGACTTATTTGTATAATTACGGTGATTTGTCTTCCGGTCCTATATCATCAATATTTGTTGAATCTTTTGATAGCTCGCGCAAACCTATTGAGCGTGACATTGAAAGTGTAAAATCAAGTTTATCTGGTCTAGGTTGGCAAGACTCTGATAACGATGGCATCCTTGAAAAAGATGGTAATAAATTCAAGTTCGATCTAGCTGTCCCAACCGGAAATCCTCTCAGGAAATATGCTGCAACAATATTTGCAAACAACCTTAAGTCTGTTGGCATAAGCGCCAATGTTGAATTCCTTGAGATGAACACCTTTGTTAGTGGGTTGTTCGGATACGAGTACGATGCTTGGATGGTTGGTTGGTCAACTCCTATTCCGTTGGATCTAAAGATACAATGGTACTCCGATTTAGATAAATCGCCATTTAATTTCGGAAACTACAGCAATATTAAAGTCGACTCTTTGATAGAAGTAATAGATGAAGGCTTATCGCATGAAGATAAAAATATCGCATACAAGAAATTGAATCAACTTATTTACGAAGACTACCCGTTTACTTTTCTTTATTGGATTGATTCTATCGTCGCATATAATTCTCGAATTAAGGGTATCGAAATAAACCCTCTGGGTGTAATTCATAATTGCTGGAAGTGGGGTGTAGAGTAGTTTATCCACCAATTACACTGCGATCTTTTTGCCGGAAGATTTTAGTAACAATAATAATGTTAGTAGTATTTATTTTGCTGTTATGAAAACTTACAACAAATTGAAAACATGAAATCCGCAATTTTTAAGTCACTTTTAAAGAGAATTTTTTCGTCAATCCTAGTGCTGATTTTAGTTGTTTCACTTGTATTTGCACTGATCCAATTTTCGCCTGGTAAATCTTCCTATAAATATATTTCCCCAAAACTTAGCCCCGAAGTAGTAAAAAGCATTATGAAAGATTTTAAGGCCGAAGAAGGTATTTTTTTGAGATATGTAAATTTTATGCAAAATTTTTTGACGGGTAACCTTGGTGTATCCTTTAATTATAGAAAACCGGTTTTAGAAATAATCTTTGAGTTTTTACCGTTTACAATTTTCTTTGGTTTGGTAGTTTTTTTAATCCAGTTAATACTTAGCTATTTGATTTCATACGAAATTGTAAGGAGAAAAGGTAGCTCGTTGGATAAGGTTATTCAAAAACTCACCATGTCGCTTTATTCAACGCCCATTTTTTTGTTGGCATTACTTCTTATATATATATTCGCATACTCACTAAAATTGTTTCCCATTTCAGGACTCTCAACATTTTCTTTCGATAAGCTTGTTTGGTACGAAAAAGTTTTAGATATTTTGCACCATCTTTTTCTTCCTGGGCTTACACTAATCCTTGCCCTACTACCAATATATATTAGGTACTTTACATCATCAATTAAACAGGTGCTCAACTCAACATTTATACTTAACCTAAAATCTCTTGGAGCAGGTAACCGCGTTGTGTTTTTCAAGCACCTGTTGCCGAATTCGATTAATCCTGTTTTGGCAGTGGCCGGAATAGATTTAGGTTTTCTGCTATCGGGATCGCTTATTGTCGAAGTTATTTTCGGTCTGCCGGGTATGGGAAGATTGTCAATACAGGCCCTATTGACAAATGACTATCCCTTAATCATTGGTTGTTGCTTGATTTCCGGTTTGCTAATTATACTAGCCGGCTTCATTTCTGATTTAATAAGGATTGCTAATGACAAAAGATTAAAGCTTGGGTTAATGAATTGAAGCCGATAATGACCAACATATTTTTTATTATTGCTATTTTGTGGATCGCTACCTTCCTAATAAATATGGATTATATTACTGATAGTTTTTTGCTCTTTTGGAGCTATTTAAATATCCTGGTAAGCGACTTTGAAAAATGGAAGCTTTTTAATGATGAAGGGTTATATCTTGCTATTATAGCATTTTTATATTTTTTAATTCCGGTTTTGCTTTTGTATTTGCTTAAGAAAAGGGTTTTCAGATCGGGGTCAAATAAATATACAATTTTTTTTACGGTCTTAAGTTATCTTGTATTTTTTTCTCCACTCCTAACACAGTTTCATCCAAACTTTCATAAGGATATTGCGATCACAAAGTTGCAGCCGCCTTTAACACAGAAAAAATATTTGCTGTTAAAAGGTAGTCCACTTGGAAGGTCCGTAGCCGGAGACTTTCGACAACTAGAAAATAAACTAGTTAAAAGGTCATTCAATGAGTCAATCGTATTTATCGATAGCTTGCAATTGGGTGAAAAGGAAGTAATCTATTTCCAGAAAAATTCTTCAACCAATATTGTTAAAGAAAAGATTGATGTTATTGATAACGGGTTATATTACAACGAAACAATTTTTCTATTGGGGACAGATCATTTGGGGCGTGATTTATTTGCAATGCTTTTAAGTGCAGCGAAAGTTTCTTTCTTCATAGCAGTTGCATCTCTTTTAATAGCCTCTGCAATAGGAATAACGCTTGGGTTTCTGGCGGGGTATTATGAAGGATACACCAATATTATTATTTCCAGAATTTCAGACTTAATTCTAACATTTCCATCGTTGTTTTTGGTATTCCTGATTTTGGCGTTATTTGGCAATAATACATTTTCCGTTATAATCGTTCTTGGTACTATGGGATCGGTTTCATTATTTAAAATTGTTAAGGTGGAAATATTATCAATAAAAAATAAGGATTTTATAAAGACTTCTAAAATGATAGGTTTTTCCAATTATTATGTATTTCGGAAGGATATTCTACCAAACATTGCTTCCCCTATAATTATTAATTTATTGTTCTTGCTTACAAATGTTATTCTTGTGGAGTCTACACTAAGTTTTCTTGGATTAGGGGCAAGTATTGATACAATTTCTTTGGGTTCCATGATACAACATGGGCAGGAGTATATGCAAAATGCATGGTGGATGATATTTTGGCCAAGTCTGATATTAATTATTTCCTTATTTACTTTTAATTCTTTGGCCGAAAAGTTAAATATAAAATTAAATCCAAATTTAAAAAATGATTAACAATAGATTTCAGTTAATAAAAAAGTTAGGTGAGGGAAGAAGTAAGGTATTCCTTTGCAAGGATGAATACAAGTCAGATAAGTTATTTGCAATTAAAATTATTAGTAATAAGCTAGATGATTCCGAATTAAAAAGTTTTTTTCATGAGCAGGCATTATTACAAAAAATCAGCCATCCAAATATTATTAAGGTATACGGGAAAGGCGAAATTTTTTCAATTTCTGATTCGGACAGTAAGTTCAATATTGAAATAAAAGACAAATATTTTCTACTCGATTATTTCAAAGGTGACACTTTATCAAAGCTAAAATTAAAAGATGAGCAACAATTGCGTGAAATAATTCGGCAATTATGTTCCGCACTCTATTACCTACATCAATCAAACTACATTTATCTCGATCTGAAACTTGATAACATTTTATTTAATGTTAAGGACGATTCAATAAACATAAAGCTAATCGATTTTGGTTTTGCCGAACATCGTTTTGATATAAATTTTTCCGAACCAAGGGGTACTAAAGAATATTTAGCGCCCGAGCTTATTAACAAACTGCCTTTTGATCATCGTGTAGATCTATATGCACTTGGCGTGCTGCTTTTCAAGTTGGTCTATAGGGTTTTTCCATTCGTTTATGCTAACGAAGTAGACTTGTTTAAAGCACATTTAACCGAAAAGTTTATTGCGCCAGTATCCAACTATACTTTTAATCTAAAATTTATACTGGAGAAACTGCTACAAAAGGATGCGTCTCAAAGGTTTGAGAACAGCCTTCAGGTATTAGAACATGCCGAAATTAATTTCGAGGAAGAAAGGAATAATTTCCAGTTAGTTACTTACCCTGTTTTGTCAAAAAATGTTTGCGAAAAAATCGACGGATATCTAGCATCGGAGCCGGAAGGAAAAGCATTCGCAATTTCTGGTAGCCAGGGCTTTGGTAAAAGTGAATATGTAAATTACTATAGTACGGAATATAATAACGTAGTCTTAATAAGACCCGCCGATAATAAGCTAAATGGCTTATCGCCGAAACATCTTCTCAACCAGATAATCTATTCGCCCTATATATATGATAGAATCGAAAAGGAGATTATTATCTATTCAGAAACGCATATAAAAGATTACACTGATGATTCTATCTCACAGATCAAAAGTATTTTTATTAAGATATCACGACTAGCGAATTTTATCGTAGTAATCGACGACTATGATAAATTTACAGATATAGACAAAGAATTGTTAACCATTCTATTCCCAATAATCTTATCGGATAGTAATCATTTAATAATCACTGTATCGGGTGAAAGTCGCATCCCGCAAAACTTTAATGAAATAAAATTATCCCCCTTGAATGACAAGGAAGTCAGGCAGATAATAAATTCTTCAACTTTGGATTCGTTCCCGCAAAGGGAATTTTTAGCGTTACTGTTGAAATATACATCCGGCAAGCCTTCTGAAATTTCTGAATTTTTTAGTAACCTGATTTTTCTAAACAGGATTTCGTTCAATAATTCTGGTACCGAACTTAATCAGGCAAGCCTACATGATGATGAGCTTGACAATATTTATGAAGAAGTATTTTTACGGAAGCTTGACAAATGCGGAGATAGTGAACTGAATTTATTGAACGTATTGTCTGCGTTGAGTAAATCGTACAATGTTTCGGACATTATTCTTTTCATTGAAGATTCCGTAGCAAACTTGAAGATTCTGCTGGCTTCTTTGGCTGAAAAAGAAATACTGAAGTATGGCGGAGGTGATTCGCAAATTGAATTTTATAGCCCTTCTCTAAAGCTATATGTAAGGAAAAAGATTAAACTGTACAAAGAACATTGTGGAAGTTTGGCAGATATACTTGAAATGCAGAATGCAGGTTGCTATAATGATGAATTAGCGTATCTTTATGAAGAATCGGGTAGCTTAGTAAAAAGTTTTTTTTACTATTTAGATATTGCTAAGTCTTATTTTAGTTTAACAGCCTACAGGGCGGCTGAAAAAATTCTTAATAAAATCGTTGCGTTCGATTTACCTGAAGCAGAGCTTTCAAAAGCAATGCTGCTACATGTAAAAACGTTGTTCTCACTGGCTGAATTTGGAGAATGCCTACAGTTATGCGAATTATTGATTGCTGTTGATAAGACTCATGTTCAATCGGAAATGCATGAAGTTAGGCTAATACATGCAAAATGTCTTGTAAAAATGCTGGAAACCGGGAAAGCAAAAAAAATACTTGAAGAACTGATTGAAATTGACTTACCCGAACAAATGATGCATGAAGCCATGCTTGAACTGGCTGGCGTTGAACTTGACAACGGCAGATTTGAGGATTCGCAAAAAAAATGTAACAGTCTGCTTGAATCAAAAAAATTATCAAGTCAATTACGAGGTAAAATTTTTAATATTTTAGCACTAATTGAAGTTCATAACAGGAATAACTTTAGTGGGGCAATTGAAATTTTTTTTAGTGCAAGAAAGGAGTTTATCAAGGCAAAAAGCCAGAAGGATATAGCCTCGGTAGAGGTGAATATAGGCAATATTTATAATGTGCAAAGCGATCCTGAAAAAGCAATTATTCACTGGGATAAAGCAATAAACATCAACTCTTCTGTTGGTAATCTTGAACAAGAAGCAATGATTCTCTTGAACAAAGGTGTATTATTCTACACTTCATGTCAATTTGAAGAAGCCATTGCATCGTATAAAAGAGCGCTTATTATTTTCAGAAGTATCAATTTTAATCATGGCGTTGGACTGGCTTATTCTAATCTTGGAGAAGTTTTCATTGAAGTACTAGAGTTTGAGAATGCACAATACTTTTTGAATAGAGCCTCAGAAATTTTTTCTGAGAGTATGGAGGAATTAATTGAAATAATTTTTAATAAAGCAAAGTTATATTTTAGATTAAACTCCAAAGTTGATATTAACGAATTGTTACTGATGCATAAAAAATTTGATCAGAATGATGAAAGGGTAAGAATTGCTAAGTTATTTTTAGAGCAGATATTCGGGTATATAGAAAATAACCAGCTGGACTACAAATCTAATGAAGAGCTTATTGAATATTTTTTAGCTAATTCTGAACTTAACTCTTTCATGTACACCTATGAAATTCGCATTGAAAATCATTTAAAAGAATCTGATTTTGAAGGCGCCCACAGGTTCATCAAAAAGTATATTCATAAAGTAAAGATCAATAGTTTCAGCTATTTTATTAGTTTATACTATTTATCAATTGTTTCGACTAAAGTAGAGAGACAGGATTTGCTCGATGAATCACAATATTTATCAGATTGTTATGATTATATAGAGAAAGCAAGTATAACTGATTTTACCATTAAGGTTTTATCTGCAAATTCCCGCTATTATTTGAAGCGCGGAAACCATAAAAAATCCGGTAAATATTTTGCGTATCTAAATGATATAAGGAACGGTCTATTCAACAATATTAAAGGATCTGACTATTTAGATAAATTAAAATCGCACCCATTGTTTAAGGAAATTGAAAAACTCTCGGAAAATTTTAAATAAAAGTTTACACTAACATAAAAAGAATTTTCAATTCGGTAATACTTACCTGTAATAATTACTGATAGGTCTATTTTTTTATCAATTTCAGGCTAATTTCATGGTTTTCCCTTATGGTACGTAGTTTGTCCGTATTAAAACGCTGCTTAAATATTATAAACAAATAAGGGGTTCTACTATGAAAAAAATAATTGCTGCTTTATTCGTTACTTTAGTTCTTTTAGTTGGTTGTAATGATCAAAGTTCAATAACAAGTCCTGATGTTGCAGATAGTCCTCAGTGGATCGAGCTGAGAACCAGTTCATTAGGTAAAATTGAAGCTGATTATGTAGAAAAAGAGATTAATGGTGCAAAAGGTGGTTGGATACTTTTCAAATACGGATACTTAAGAATACCTCGTAAAGCATTTTCAGGCACTGAAGTAATTAGCGTTAGCAATGATCGTAAACTTGCCGTTTTGGATTTTGGGCCTGAAATGAATTTTGATAAGAGCTTAAGGCTAAGTGCTATTTATACAAATCTTGATCTTTCGGGAGTTAACCCAAGCGATGTAGAGTTCGGTTATATTGGTGAAAACGGATTTGAGCCGGTCAAATATTCAAGATTAGTTGTTAATGTGAAAGCGGGTATACTGGCAGTTTACGGAGCTAAACTAAATCATTTTTCTCGTTACGGATGGTTAAGGTAGTAATAATCATTAAATCTACTAACTAGGTAACTGTGGTAAACTGAATGGAAAAGATTGAATACAGTAGTTCCCAGTTTCACACGGATGTAAATGATCTTCTTTCGAAATTTGTTGGAGTGGGTAAAGCAGGTGAGTTTGCCAAAAAAGTTTTAGTAAAACCTTTTGAATCCCACAGTACCACTAGTCATCAAACCCGGCAAGATGACTATAGCGAGGAGCTCTCCTCGCGCACCTTAGTTAGAATTCAGGTTGATCATATCATTTCCTTCACGGAAAAAACTCTCAGCCTGAGGAAGCATCTGAATTTACTTTTGGAACTAGCTAAGCTCGCCATCCAGCAGGGTGAGCTTAGCTTGGCTTCTGACATCTATAGTCAAGTATTATATAAAACTATCCGTGAGACGAGATTATTACGGGAACGTGCATATGCGATTCTCGGAGTTGCAAAGATTAATAGCACACAAGCGAAATGGAGAGAAAGTTTAACATATTTGAAAAAATCAACTCAGCTTTTTGAGAAAGCTGGTTACCATAGGGGTATTGCCGATGTGCAAAACCTTATTGGCTCAATATATGCTGAGCGTGGAGAAGTTTCCAAAGCTGATAAACATTTTACTGAAGGATTAAAAATCCTAAAAAAGTTAAGAGCCCCGCATCTAAAGGCTATGATTGAAACTAACATAGGTGTCACAAATAACATTGCCGGAAATTTGGAAACCGCATACGATTACTATAAAAAAGCCTTGGCTACTTTTAAAAGAATTAACGACAGCAAAAAGGTTGCAGTTATTCACCATAATATTGGCATGCTGTTTATTAAACAAAAAGATTTAGACAAAGCTCTAAAAAACTTCAACGAAAGTATAAGCATTTCATTGGATACCAAATACCTTCCGACACTAGCAATATCATATCTCTCAAAGGCATTTGTTTACTCAAAAATTAATGAGTTGGACATGGCTAATAGCTATCTCGAAAAAGGTTTGGAGATTAGTAATAAATTAAATGATAGACTGTCAATTGCGGATATTTATAAAATAAAGGCTATTATTCACCGTAAAAAGAAAAACTATACGCTTTCTGAAAATTACTTTCTATCCAGCTTACGAATAAATAACGAACTGAATAATAAGCTTAATTATGCTGAAACCTGTTTCGAACTCGGAATACTTTATTATGAAACCGGAAATAGCGAAAGCAGAAAATATTTTGAGAAAGCCTATAGTTATTACAAGAAGATTGGAGCCAAGATTGAGATGGAAGAGATAGAACAGTACGTGTAACCAATTTTCCACATTACAAAAAATATCCCTCATAAAAGAAAAATATTTGTTTCAAATTGAATCACATTAATTAAATGAGAAAAGATTCAAAATCATTTACTTTATTATTTTTCAAAACAATATCAATAAAGTCTTTTTTCAGGGTAAAAATGCACTTCTTTTTAAAGCTTATCCATTTATTAATATGGCACTACTGTTGAAATTGTTTTAAAGATATTAACCAAATATTGGTTTTTATTTATTTTTGTTTTGGTTTGAGGAAAGCGAAATGTCGGCTCAACTGGAAAATCATTATGTGGAATTAAAAGCTATTATTGGGAGTTATTGTTCAACTTCCGAACATTCCTACCTGAATTTAATTTTAGATAATGAATTCAATCGGACCAAAACTCTCACGTTTTCTGAATTCAAGAAATTAATTGATGTAAGTATTAAGTATTTGAGGCAAAAATTAACCGGTAACCAATTACTGAATTTGCTGAGAGAAACTGCCGATTTTATGTTCATTCACGGTGAAAAGGGCGTTTCTTTTGAAATATATAATAAACTTATAAAGCACGGCAAAAAACAAAAAACTAAAATCAGCTCGAATATTATTGCCGATTCATATTTAGGGCTCGCGAATATATGGGCAAGGGAAGCTAATTGGAAGAACACCAATACAAATTTAAAAAAAGCAAAAGCTATTTTTTCGAAAAGCAACAATAGGGAAGGCTTGGCTCTAACTGAAAACTTCCTTGGAACAATTTTAGCAGAGAAAGGTGAAGTTGAAAAAGCCAGGAAGCAATTTGAATATGCACTTACGTTTATTACAAAAACCAAAAACAATATTGTTAGGAATAAAATTCGTAACAACCTCGGAATTATTTGTACTATGTTGGAGAAATACTCTGAA
>JANQLA010000527.1 GCA_028280855.1 Melioribacteraceae bacterium | reverse complement strand
AACCAACCTGAACTGAGTCAATATAAAACGTTCGTACTGCAAAGTCTCCCTGTTAAACTTCGTCAGCCCGTGAAAGGCTTTACCAACCCAAAGAACGTTTTCCGAATCTTCGTAAATTGAGAGAATACCGTTAAAGAACTGCTGATTTACTGAAGGATCTATTTGAAAGCTTGAAAAATTATCAGAATCACGATTATATAAGTTCAGCGCTTTTTCAGTACCTATCCATAAATTGTTTTGTTTATCTTCATAGATATCTATAATTAGATTTCCAAGAAGAGAATTCGATAAATCAGGATCTTCCCTGTAAACTTTAAAGTTATACCCGTCATACCTGTTTAAGCCGTCATTAGTGCCTATCCAGATAAATCCGAATTCATCCTGAATAATTTTCTGCACAGTAGAGTTAGACAAACCGTCGAGCATATTATAGTTGTTGAACTTGATTTCATTTTGTGCGTTAGATGTTTGAGCTGCTAAGAGGATAAAAGCTATCAGGGCAAAATGAAGTATGCGGGTTAGTCTCATATTTTAGTTACTAATTTCTTATTAAATACAGGGCGGTAATATCGTCGCTTTGAGGTGTTGCGCCCGTGTGCTTTTTTACATCCTCAACAAGGTCGTTAACAAATTTTTGAGCAGACTCCGGCCTGTTTCTGCAAAAGAAATCATCCAGTCTTTCATCAGAGTATTCTTCCTCTAAATGGTTCATTGCCTCTGGTATACCGTCGGTAAACAGCAAGAGTCTTTCGTCCCTTTCCATAACTAGTTTTTCACCCGCAAAGGGAAGCCCCATATCAAACATTCCAAACGCAACTCCGCCTGCGTCAATTTTCTTCAGCGTATTATCCTTGCGCAACAGAAGAGAAGGATTATGCCCGGCATTTACAATATCTAGTTCACCCGTAGACGGGTCTAGTATCGAAATAAAAAATGTAATAAACTTGTTCGAAGGTGAAGCATTATAAATTATTGAATTAATTTTCATAGCAAGCTGTTCAAGAGGAACTTGTAAATCCAAATAAGCATTAAGCGATGCGTTAAGAGTGCTTACAAGCAGTGATGCAGGGACGCCTTTACCTGCTACATCTGCCATTATAAGGGCAAACCTGCCGTCGTTTAATTCTAAGCAATCATAGTAATCACCACCAACTTCTTTCGAAGGAATATTAATACCGGCAATTTTATATCCTTCTATTTTAGGCAGCGAATCCGGTATAATCTTTTTCTGAATTTCGGCGGCAACGGAAAGCTCCTTTTTAATATTTTCTTTTTCAAGAGCTTCCTTATGCAGGTGTTCGTTTTCTATCGCCGATTGCAACTGTCGGGCAAAAGCTCCCAAAAGTATTTCATCAGTATCGTCAAATTCGACAACGCCTTGCCTGCTTTCTTTTTCCACAAGGATAAAAGTGTAGTCTTTGCCCAATAATTCGAAATTAGTTCTTAACTTGTTATCGCTGTTTTCAAGATACTCTTTATCTAGCCCCGGGGGAAAAGTTAGCTGCTGCAATTCAATACTATCCGCCTCAATAAAAACACCTCCGGCAGAGGCATTGGTTAACACTACAGATCGCTGAAGTGCAAGCTCAAGCAAAGAGTCGGTGTTCTGTATTGATGATAGCTCTATACCGGTGTCAATAAGGCTGTTTAATTGAAGCACCCTATTGTTCAAAGAAAATACAAGCTCCTTTTCTTTCTTCTGGTTAACGAATGCCTGGTAAGCATTTCCGAGCAGCTGCATAAATATTTGAATTGATATTTTGTCGATCTCACTATAATCCTTTTTATCGATCTTACCACCGACAATAAGCCCGAAAAAACTTTTATCGATGAGTGGTAATGTAATAGCTACTTTGAAGCATTCGTCATCCAGAAAACAAATTTCGGGAACAGTTTTTTTCTCGAAGTGTTTGAAAAAGTCAAAAGATTTTTCGTCATGAATATAAAGCTCGCTCCAATTGCTTCCATCGGCTTCAAAGTAGAATATGTTTACATTAAGGGTTAGTAAGTTACCACGTAATATGTGGCTAAAATGCTTAGCTAGATCCTTTAAGTTCCTGGCTTGTGATAAAACCTCGAAGCCTTCCTGAAAGGATTTTACCTGTAGATTGAGTTTATCAACAAGAAGATTAAGTTCGTCTTTTACCATAGAATTTACAATTGTTTTTTAGGAACAGCTAAGAAGAGTTAGTTCATTCCATCGTTAATGCTTCTTCAATGGAATCAGCTTTTTTCGCAAAGTGAAACAGACCCATAATTGTAAACGTTTTATCTATTGACGGATCCAAATTGGTAAACACCAACTTACCGCCTGATTCATTCAACTTTTCTATAATCTCGATCAAGAACGAAATGCCTATCGAATTAACTACCTTTGTTTTTTCAAGATTCAAAATAACTTTATTAATGTCGTCATTTTTTTTATCATAAAATTCTTCAGTTATTTTTTGACCGCCGTTATTATTAATATAACCTTCGGTAGCCATAACTAGGCTATTGTTTTTTATTTCAGAAATAAGATTAAAATCCGAGATCATGAATTCTCCTTAAACTAAGTGCTTTGTTAAAGTAATTTTAGTGCCGTTTTTACCGGATTCAATAATAAAATCATCCGACATTGATTTCATAAGTTTAAGCCCCCAGCCCCTTTTATTTTCAGCGTTAATTTTCTCTTCAATTGCAGGCTCCTTAACTTCGTCAGGAATAAAACCCTTCCCGTAATCGGTAACAAGAATAACTAGTTTCTCTTTTGTCATTGTAAATTCTACCGTAACATAAGGCGTTTCTTTGCCCGAATGCTCCAGACCGTTTATAATTGCTTCGGTAACAAGTATACGGGCCTCCCCATTTTTTTCTTCGTCTATTCCGAGATGAGAACTCATAAGCTCTAATCCTTCTAGTGCTACAAGTTCAATATCCTGCACCTTGGGCAACTTAATTTCGAGTTTTATATTATCCTGCATTCAATTTTCCTTATAGAAAATGTGGTGTTAACAAGTATAATAAAATGTAAATTATGATACAATTTATATACTTTATAAAGTTTGTTGGTAAAAATGATAACATATATAAAAAATATTTGGCGACCCGAACTTTACCATGGCGTCGGTAAAAAAGATAACTTTTTTGAAGGCTGGTTCTACAAATCAGTTGATCGCTCTAAAAAGAATACAATTGCCATTATTCCCGGAATTTTTAAAAGTCTTAATAAATCAAAAGCGCACTCGTTTATACAAGTTCTTCACGGCGAATTACATGAGTCCTTTTATGTAAAATATAGCACGAATGATTTTCGTGCCGATAAAGACTCACTTAATTATTCAATCAAAGATTCGCATTTTACCAGCAAGACGATCGAACTGAATATTGATACTAAGCAACTTAAGCTGCTCGGTAGTTTAACTTTTGAAAACATGTATCCATGGCCTATAAAAATACTCTCTCCGGGTGTTATGGGTTGGTACGGCTTTATTCCTTTTATGGAATGCAACCATGGTGTATTGAGCATGAACCATAGGTTAAAAGGTAGCCTATCTTACAATGACTATATAATTGATTTAAACGCCGGCAAAGGTTACATTGAGAAGGATTGGGGGACTTCGTTTCCAAGCAGTTACGTCTGGATGCAGTCAAATAATTTTCAAAAAGATAACGTTTCGTTCAGCGGATCGATTGCAAAAATTCCATGGCTTGGAAACTGGTTCCGAGGCTTTATAATAGGACTCTTACTGGATAACAAACTTTACAGGTTCACTACATATACCGGGGCTCAGCTAAAGTATTTAAAAATTGTAAAGACATTCGTAGAGTTCGAAATAGAGGATAAAAACTATTGTTTACTTGCCAAGGCAAAACGATCGCCGGGCTTAGTAATCCA
>JANQLA010000515.1 GCA_028280855.1 Melioribacteraceae bacterium | reverse complement strand
CGCCAGCATAAGACATCAAATCAGTAACAGTTATATTTTCAGGCACCACATACCTTCCGGGGAATCTTACAAATCCCCATACCGCAACTTTAATGTTAATACCAAGCGGATCGGAATAATCATAAAACCCGCCTTGCCTTTGTAAACCGGCGGGATTTGATGTGCCGAGTGTATAGTCTTTTACTTGAGCTTGCAATTGAGCCGAACAAATTATTAAAAGCAGTACATAAAATATTTTTTTCACCGTTTACCTTATTGAGTATTTTAGTTCGAGGTTATTTTTAGGGAAACTTGTTTATTAAATATGCCCGTACCAATTGGACCTAACAACAGCCCCATCAGAAAGAGTACAAAGTTAATAAAATAAAAGTCTGTTACAAATTTAATTTGGTGCGTAAATGAGTGTATTGTGACTAAAGTTACATTTGCGATAATAATGCTAACTATCGACGACAATGCTCCAATAATCGCTCCCCGCAGTAGTAGTGGTATTTTAATCGATGAAAGCTTTGCACCTACTAATTTCATAGTGTTGTATTTTTGACTATTGTGCAAAATATAAAACTTACTACTGGAAAATATAAGGTACACGGAAATCATTGTAAGTATTATAGAAAGAATTACAATATAAAATTTCGCTGCGCTTAGGCTGCTCAATATGCTAATAACAATGTCATGATCAATAACAACATCGCTAACCCCCGATAAATTTTCTAGTATTTTCTTAATTCCGAGGATGTCGGATTCTTCAACATATTTGTTGAATCTTAAAGAATAATACGCGGGAAGAGGATTTGATTCAAGCATCTCCGAAAAATCCTGACCAGACTGCCTTTCAAATTGTAAAAGCGCCTGTTCTTTGGTAATTAAACTGTATCCTTCAACTACATCTATCCTTGATATAGTTGCAACAATAGAATCCTTATTATGAAAAGAAATGTTGTCATCGATAAAAACAATGACTTCAATTTTGTTTTTTAGCTTCTCTTCAATTTTAGAGGATGCTATGAACAAAATTCCTGCACAAGCTATAAAGCAGATGCTAAGACTAAGAGATGCTATCGAAAAGAAAGAAAGTACCTTCGTGTGCTTGAAGGTGTTAAGTGCTTCTTTTAAATAGAATTTTAACATTAATTTTCCTAAAAATTGGATTCGTCTACCCAGCGAGATATTTTCCATTTGTCCTCGTCGGTTTTTATCAAGTCCAGATTTACCCTTCCATCAATAAAAATAACACTTGTCGGGTTAAAAGTTACGGTAAGATTGAAACCCCTGATAATATTTGATGAATCTTCAGTTATTGCCACTATATTATTCCAAATTAAATCAAGTCTTTGCGAATTCTTAAACAGACCATTCGTTACTCTCATATCCTCGTCTCTGCCCCATGAAACATCAACTCCTAAATCATAATCCCTGTAAACAAAATTGTAATTTCGCTCGAGTAATTGGCCATAAATCAATGTATCCTTAAATGTGTAGGCATAAAGAAAATTTTGAAATAATCCATCAATATTTTTCTGATCACTAATTAAGTTACCTGAATCACCAATTGAGTTATCAAGCTCATAATTAAAAGGGTTGCAGCCCAGCAATAGTAAAGCTATGATAAATAAAAAAAATATGTATAATCGAAACGAATTAATAATAAGTTCCTTTCATTTCGCTCCAGCTGGGAAAGTCGTCTTTTTCTATATCTTCCCATTTTGTAATAACCCACAATGACCGACTGTCCTCTTTAACCGTAAAAATCACATTTCCACTATAAACGATCGCATCCCCTTCAATGATTGGTACAGTTATAAAATATTCATATTGAAAAACAGCACTATCTGCGCGGGTGATGTTAATCTCGTTCTCAAGTTCCAAAACAATTTGTGATTCCTGCCTTGTTAGGCTTGTTAAATTGTTAAAATATTGTCTCTCCGATTCCTTCTGCCAGTCCGACAGAGCAGCAAATTGTGCTATTGAACCTGCAGAAGGGACAAAGGTAAATCCATCAGGCAAGAATGATTCATCGACAAGGCATTCCATATAGTTTTTAACAACTTTTTCTTTAAATGAATTTTTCAAATTCAAAAATACAGTTGAAGGCTGTATTGGAGTAATAAAATTAGACCTGGGCTCTGTTGGTTCCTCCGGAGTGCGCGTATCTAAAAGATCGCATCCGGCAAGGAAAAACATAGCATAAATTAGAGATGATATTTTCAAATAGTTAAAAATAGAATCACCCTTTTTGATGTTTCTTTATCGAAAACTCTTCCTTTATAATCGCCTATTGCTGTTTCAACATGGTATCCCAAGACCTCAAAATTTTTCACCAACGATTCATATGTATAAAGCTTTACCGACTCACAAAATTTATGAATTGCACCGTTGTGCCTGATAACAATATCTTTAACCACTTTATTATTTCTTATGGATCTACTTTCTTCAATCTGTCTGCCTGAAATTGTTTTTACAGAAACAGGTACCAGATTGCGACGAAGATAATATTCATTTAAATAATCAAGAACAATTATTCCCTTTTTATTTAAGCAGTTTTTTATGTCTTTGTAGAACATAAAATTCTCTTCATCAGTATCAAAATAACCAAAACTTGTAAACATGTTCAAGACTAAATCAAATGATGTATTGAATGCAACATTCCTGATATCCGAGCAAACAAAATTGACAGGTTTTCTTAACTCACTGGCATTTACCTTACCGATCTTCAGCAATGTTTTGCTCAGATCAAACGCCGTAACGTTGTGTCCTAATCCGGCTAATAGAATAGAGTGTCGACCGGCTCCACATGCGGCGTCAAGTATACTCAGGTTATCTTTTTCGGGAATTTTGCCAAGGATAAGGTTAATGATATTTTTTGCGTCATCCTCGTTTCGGTGGGAATAAACGCTTAAATATTCATTGGAAGAAAACCACTTTTTGAACCATTCCGTCATTACAATTCAATTCTATTTAGAACTGCCCTTCCGATTGTCGCTTCGTCGGCAAATTCAAGATTACCTCCCACCGGCAATCCGCGGGCTATGCGCGATATTCGCAATGGAAATTCTTTAAGCAATTTTGCAATGTAAAGAGATGTTGTTTCACCTTCGGTATCGGGGTTTAGTGCAAGTAATACTTCTGTTACATCAGAATTCCTAATACGATCAATTAGCTCTTTAAGTCTTATGGAATCTGCATCCTTACCCGCTAACGGAGAAAGTACGCCCCCCAACACGTGGTAATGTCCGTTAAATTCATTTGTCCTTTCTATTGCAATAATGTCGTTTATGTCTTCAACAACACATATTAATTTATGATCTCTCTTCGGACTCTTGCAAATGTCACAAAGTGAGTCCAAAGAAATATTATAGCATCTTTCACAGGCAACCAGTTTTATTTTGATATTCAACAGCGCTTCTGTGAGTTTGTCAACATATGCCTGGTCACTCCGAAGAAGATAAAGGGCAAGCCTTTGAGCTGTTTTTTTTCCAATTGTAGGAAGTTTACTTAGTTCTTCTATAAGTAACTCCAGTGGTTCCGGTATATTCAACTCAGAATCCGGGAATGTTTAACCCTGGTGGCATCATACCTTTTGTAACGCCGGCCATTTCTTCTTCAGCCATTTTGCCGGCAGATTCCAAAGCTTTATTTACAGCAGCAACAACCAAATCTTCAAGCATTTCTTTATCGCCGCCGGTTATTATTTCATCATCTATACTTAGCGAAATCAGTTCCTTTTTACCATTCACTACGGCTTTTACAATTCCGCCTCCTGCTTCTTCAGTAACTGTTTTGTTAGCAAGCTCGTTCTGAACTTTTTCCATTTCAGCCTGCATTTTTTGAACCTGCTTCATCATACCTTGCAAATTGGGTTTCATCTATCCTCCGGCATTTTATATTGCATAATGTTTTTTAAAGAATTAAAATTAAGAAAAAATCGTTCAACAAAGAAATTGTTGGTATAAAATAGTAGATTTAAGATTCATTTTTCCACTAAATATTAGTTACCCGAGATGTTTACAAAGTACGGATATTCTACGATTGGCTTTGTCGCGATAATTTCGCTGTTTTTGATTTTATTTTCATTTTATTTGAGCAATGTGCTTATCAGCATTTTAATATTAGTAGTTGTTCTATTAATAATAATATTTACGTTAAATTTCTTCAGAGACCCTGAACGTACCCCGCCAAAAAAAGACAATGTAATTCTATCTCCGGCGGATGGAAAAGTATTGATTGTAAAAGATATTGTATGCGACAGATTCTTAAGCGGAAATGCGAAACAAATTTCTATTTTCATGTCTCCTCTGAATGTGCATGTAAATAGAATTCCCATTTCGGGCAAAGTAGAGTATTTAAATTATATTAAGGGCAAGTTTTTGAAAGCTTATGTTGATAAAGCTGATTCGGAAAACGAACGTATGGAGATCGGTATATCAACTGGTAGCAGCAAAGTATTGTTTACACAGGTAGCAGGATATGTTGCACGAAGAATTGTATGCGAATTGAAAGAAGGACAACCCGTGAATATTGGCGATAGGTTCGGAATGATTAAATTCGGCAGCCGGGTCGATGTTATTGTCCCAGCCGGATGGAATGCAGTTGTATCCGAAGGCACAAATGTAAAAGCCGGAGAATCAATTTTATTCGAGTTTGATAAATGAAAAAAATCGCTTTTTCTAAATCAATATTCCCCAATTTCGCTACCGGGCTTAATATATTCTGCGGCTTCGTGTCCATTGTCTATGCCAGCCAAGAAAACTTTAAGGTCGCAGCGCTCTCTATTTTTGTTGCCGCATTTTTCGATCTGATTGACGGGCTAATAGCACGACTATTAAAAACGAGCAGTCGTCTTGGTGTTGAGCTCGATTCGCTTGCGGATGTAGTTAGCTTTGGGGTGGCTCCCTCTTTTCTAATTTACCAGGCACATTTGAATTCGCTTGGTTGGCTCGGATTAGTGATTAGTTCCTCTATACTAATTTTCGGAGGATTTCGTCTTGCGAGATTTAACGTTCAACTTGAGGATATAACAACTAAAATAGACTTTAGGGGGCTTCCAATACCGGTTTCCGGAATTACTATAGCTTCTATAGTATTGTTCTATCATAACGGGCTAAATATTACAAAGCCACTGTACGACTTAATAATTCCAATAATTGCCGTATTGTCTATTTTAATGATTAGTAATATCCGATATAACACTATACCTAAAGTGAAGTATTTAAACTTGGGCGGGAAAGTTTTATTGTTCAGCATTTCATTTGCTGCATTACTCGCCGTTGTTCTAACGCGCGGCGAAGCTTTCTTTTATTTAATTGTTGCTCATGTTTTATACGGTATTGTCAGGCACATTTACGACTACTTTTTTAACCAGACTAAAGCCGATGATCTTAACCTTAATCAAAAAACAAGTGAGAGTTAACTGTGTATAAAGTTACCGTTATAGTTAAAAGGAGAAGTACAATTTTGGATCCTCAGGGTAAGGCCGTTGAACAAGGCGCAAAGCTTCTTGGCTATGAAAATATTTCGGGAACGAGGATCGGGAAATACATTGAGTTCGACGTTGATATGGAAAATGAAACCGATGCGGAAGAGGAGGTAAAACAGTTCTGCGATAAACTTCTCGCAAATCCGAATATTGAAGATTTTGAATTCACTATGGAAAAGGTGTGATGAAAATAAAATTCGGTATTGTTGTTTTTCCCGGATCAAATTGTGATCATGATGCTTACTACGTAGTGAAAAAGAATCTCGACCAGGATGCTGAGTTTTTGTGGCATAAAGATGATGATTTGAAGAATTGCGATGTAATAGTTTTGCCCGGTGGATTTTCGTATGGTGATTATCTTCGTACAGGAGCCATAGCTAGATTTTCACCCATTGTACATGAAGTAATTGAGTTTGCGAACAATGGCGGAACAGTGATAGGTATTTGCAACGGCTTCCAGGTGCTTGTCGAATCCAACTTGCTTCCTGGAGTTTTACTTAAGAACAAATCAACAAAATTTGTTTGCAAAGATGTTTTTCTGAAAATTGAAAATAATAAAACACGATTCTCCGGAGAAATTGCTAAAAGTGTAATTAAAGTTCCTATCGCTCACGGCGATGGAAATTATTTTGCGGACAAAAATATTATTGAAGAGCTCGAAAATAATAACCAGGTAGTATTTCGGTATTCTGATTCCGAAGGAAATACTTCGGAGAATTATAACCCTAACGGATCAATAAATAATATTGCGGGCATCATAAATAAACAAGGCAATGTGCTTGGTATGATGCCTCATCCTGAAAGATGCTCAAGCGAAGTGCTAAACAATACCGATGGTGTATCAGTATTTGAATCAATTGTCGCCGACTTTATAAAATAAAAAGAGGTAAAAATGTTTGGAAATTTAGGCGCTACCGAAATAATTTTAATTGTAATCGCAATTTTAATTTTGTTCGGTGCAAAAAAGATCCCGGAATTTGCGAAAGGCATTGGTAAAGGTATGAAGGAATTTAAAAAAGCGGTGAAAGAAGTTGAAGAAGATATTCAACTTGAAGATAGTGATAAAAAAACCGAAAAATAATTAACGAGAAAATTATAAGTGCTTCCCTATACCGATCACTCCGACAAATTAAAGAAAATTGTTTCCGGTGAAATTTCGCTTAAGGAGAATGTCCAATTTTTTCTGAAGAATATCGAGGACAGAGCAGAGCTCAATGCATTTAATTTTGTATTTGAAGACACAGAAGCATACGCTGAAAAAATCGAAGCTAAGATTAAAAGCAAATCTCACGGCAAATTAGCCGGAATGGTTATAGGCATAAAAGATGTCCTAGCACTTAAAGATAAACCGCTAACATGTTCGTCAAAATTTCTTTCCCGATTTAAATCGATTTATACATCCACTGCAGTGCAAAAATTGATAGATGCCGATGCAATAATAATAGGCAAAACCAACTGCGATGAATTCGCGATGGGATCCTCAAACGAAAACTCGACATTTGGAGCCGTTAAAAATACCGTAAACGAAAGTCACGTGCCCGGTGGTTCAAGCGGTGGTTCCGCTGCAGCAGTTGCTGCTTCGCTTTGCGATGTTGCGCTTGGTACCGATACAGGAGGTTCGATTAGACAGCCTGCATCATTCTGTGGCATCTTCGGGTTAAAATCTACTTACGGAAGGGTTTCGCGTTACGGCTTAACCGCATTTGCTTCATCATTTGATTCTATAGGCACCTTCGCAAACAACGCAGCAGACGTGGCTAAAGTATTATCTGTAATATCCGGATATGACGAAATGGATTCAACAAGCAATTCCGCGCCTGTTCCGGATTATTCAGCAGAAATACTAAATGATGCAAAGCTAAAAATTGGAATACCAAAAGAATACTTTGGCAGCGGACTTAATTCTGAGGTGAATGAAGTTATTCAAAATATCGTAAGAATGCTATCAAATGATGATTTTGAAATCATTGATGTCGAATTACCGAACAACGAATACGCTATCGCAACATATTACATTCTGACTACGGCAGAAGCAAGCGCTAACCTTGCCAGGTTTGACGGCGTTCGTTACACTAATCGCTCCAAAGGTCATAAAGATTTGATTGACATGTACACAAAATCCCGTTCCGAAGGATTTGGGGAAGAAGTTAAACGAAGGATAATGCTGGGCACTTATGTGCTTTCTGCAGGATATTACGATGCCTACTACGGCAAAGCTCAAAAGGTACGGAGGTTAATAAAGCAGGATTTCGAAAACGCTTTTGGAAAATGCGATGTAATAATTACTCCTACTTCCCCGTTCACTGCATTTAAAATAGGCGAAAAATCTTCCGATCCGCTTGCAATGTATTTAAGCGATGTTTATACCACGTCGGCTAACCTTGCCGGGATACCGGGCTTGAACGTACCGGTTGGAAAAGATAAAAACGGAATGCCGATAGGCCTGCAATTGCTGGCAAATCAATTCGACGAATCATTAGTTTTGAAACTAAGTTATTTTATTGAACAAAATTATTTAAAGAAACCATAAGGGCTATTTAATAATTTTATAAATCTAAATTGACAGTAAAAGGAAATAATAATGAGCATACTATT
>JANQLA010000500.1 GCA_028280855.1 Melioribacteraceae bacterium | reverse complement strand
GCCCGCAACGACCGAAGGCAGCAACAATCATATTGATGGTAATTACCGCTTACTTATTCCCGGCGGGATAGATACACACGTTCACTTCGATACACCGGGATACGAGTTCCGGGATGACTTTGAACACGGCAGTACAGCGGCAGCAGTCGGCGGTACAACTATGGTATTCGACATGCCCGATACAAGTAAACCTACAGTAACATCGCAGGTTAATTTCACAAATAAAGAAAACGCACTAGCACGCAGAAGTTTAATCGACTACTCATTGTGGGGGGGAATCAGGCGAAATGATTTTAAACTAGACAGACCGCCGATAGCCGATATTCTGGACTTGTCACAATGCGGTATACCCGGTTATAAAACTTACCTGACATCCGGTATGGATATATTTCGTGATCTGACATTCGAGCAGCTAAAAAGTGCAGCAAGAAAAGTTGCACAGGCTAACGGGCTTATCGCAGTTCATGCAGAAGATAAGTTTTTAATTGCATCGACTACGGAGCGGCTGCAGAAAGAAGGGCAGAACGATTGGAAAGCTTACTGCAAAGCACGCAGTGTAAAAGCTGAAATGAGGGCGGTACAGAATGTAATTAAAGTAGCGGAAGAAACCGGGTGCAGATTTCATATCGTTCATTTAAGCTCCGGCGAAGCACTCAGGTTAATTACGGAAGCAATGGAAACGGGTATTCGAATAACTACGGAAACATGCCCGCACTACTTACATTTTGTTCAGGAAGATTTTGAAAATGAATCTATTCGTAACTTTCTCAAAACCGCACCACCTGTTAAATTTGCATCCGATAGAAAAGCTTTATGGGATGGACTTGCATCAGGTGCGATAGATTTTGTTACTACTGATCATGCCGGCTGCAATCCGGATGAAGAAAAAACAGCAACGGACTTCTGGAATGTTTACGGAGGAATACCGGGTGTTCAGCATCGTGTACCGTACCTAATGAGCGAAGGATTCATAGAAGGCAGGCTAACGCTCGAACGAACAATCGAGCTTCTTTCAACGAATCCTGCGGAAATGTTTAACATTCCTTTCAAAGGTAAAATCGAAAAAACATTCGATGCGGATTTGGTTATTGTGAATCCATGGCAATCAACTACAATTAAATCCGAAGAGATGCACAGCAAAGGCAAGTACACACCATTTGACGGCGTAAAACTAAATTGCGCAATTGACGAAGTGTACCTGAGAGGAAAACAATTATACAATAGAGAAACAAATTTCATAAGTGATGAGTTTGGATACGGGAAACTTATACGACTATGAAAGAGAAGCCACTAAGGCGCGAAGACACAAAGAAGGATTAAAATAAATTTGATACTCAGGCTGGAAAGCCTGAGTAACTAAATTCCTTCGTGGCTTAGAGCCTTGGTGGCAAAAAAGAAGATGAAAATACTAAATGCACATATCTGCCAAATAAAAGATAGCTCTGTTCAACCAGTCTTTGGCGATATCACTATTGAGGACGGCAAGATAGTTAAGATTGATCAACGATCATTAACTTTTATTAATCCATCAGATGACGACGTCGACGCCGGCGGACGGGTAATAACCGTTCCGAATGTGAACTTCCACGAACATTTTTATTCCCGCTTAGCTAAAGGTTTGCCGATTTCAGGACCCATAACAAACTTTCCCGAGATACTGGAAAACCTATGGTGGAAGCTTGACCTGCTTCTGGACGAAGACATGCTAAAAGCGTCTGTGCATATGGGCGCGTTAGAATCTATTCGTTTCGGTGTAACTTACGTCATTGATCATCATGCTTCGCCATCGTTTGTGAACGGAAGTTTGAAATGCATTGCTGATGTTATGTCTGAACATTCATTGCGCGGTGTGCTGTGTTTTGAGACGTCGGATCGAAACGGTGAGCAAATTTCGGAAGACTCGCTGGACGAACATGTAAGGTTCGCGGAAACGATTGAACCGGATAACTTTAAAACTCTGCTGGGATTACATGCATCCTTTACGGTTAGCGAAGAGACGCTTGAGAAAGCAAAGAAATTTATTGATAAACACGGATTCGGGATTCACGTACACCTGTGCGAAGATAAAAGTGATATTATTATTTCGCGTGAGCGTTTTGGCGAAACACCGGTGAGAAGAGTATTTAATAACGGGTTGCTTAATTCGAGAGCTATCCTGGCGCATGGCATTCATTTATCTGAAAAAGATAAAGAAATAATCGCTGAAAGCGGGGCCTCAATCGCACACAATATACATTCGAACCTTAACAACTCGGTTGGCTTACCGGATTTTAAGATGCCCGAAGTGATTCCAATTTTATTAGGCACAGACGGAATGCACGCAAATATTCCTTCATCTCATAAGCAATACTTCTTGCAGATGAGGAATGCAGGATTATCTTTCGATGAAGCGTTCGGCAGGTTTATCAACAACTACTTTAAGCAGATAAAATTTATCAAACAATTTTATCCTGATTTTACCGGCTTAAATGAAAGCGACAGAGCAGACTTGATTATTTGGGATTATATTCCACCTACACCCTTTAATGAAGAAAACTATTGGGGACATTACTTATATGCGATGACAGAATCACCGGTACAATACGTCATCCAAAATGGAATTTTTTTGATGGATGATTTCAAAATAAAAACCGAAACTCCTGAACTTCATGGAGAAATAACTAAACAAGGACATCGATTGTACGAAGAATTTCAATCGAAGAATTAGAGGATGACAAAAGAATTTGAACATATCGGCAAACCTGTAGTAAGGCAGGATGCCTACGAAAAGGTAACGGGCAAGGCAAAATTCGGGGATGACTATTCGTTCCCCGGAATGCTATACGGAGTAATGGTACGAACGGAAGCTTCTCACGCGAATATTGTAAATATTGGTTACGCGGATATTTCAAGTGATGAAATAACAATTTGCGATCATAATGATATTCAAGGTTCGAAAAAAGTCGGCGCTATTAAGAAGGACCAGCCAATATTCTGCTACGATAAAATCCGTAATTCGTCCGATGTTGTTGCCATGCTTGTTGGCGAAGATGAAAGAAAGCTCAGAAAATTAGCCGGCAAGGTAAAAGTAGAGCTTGAGGAATTACCCGTCCTAACGGATTCTGAAAAAGCATTGGATAAAGAGTCTCCATTAATACATCCTGAGCAGGAAAGCAATTTAATCGTTCACTATCCGCTCAGGAAGGGAAATATTGAAAAAGGATTCAAAACTTGTGATCATATTATTGATCAGCGTTATACAACACCTCGTGTTGAGCATGCTTATATTGAACCCGAGGTTGTAATCGCTCTACCGTTGGAAGGCAGAAAAGGCGTAAAAGTTATAGGTAGTATTCAGAACCCTTATACTTGCCGGAGAGTAGTGGCATCGGTTCTTGATTACCCGTTGACAAAAGTACGAATCATACAGGCCGAAATGGGTGGATCGTTCGGTGGTAAGGATGACACTATAAACGTCTTAGCTGCCAGAGCTGCTATTGCTGCGCTTAAATGTGGCAAGCCCGTAAAGATTAAATATAGCCGGGAAGATTCCATTCGTGAGTCGTATAAACGCCATCCTTATGTTATGAATTATAAAGTCGGCTTTAATAATGACGGTAAGCTTGTAGCAATGAAAATAGATATCACTGCTGATGGGGGAGCCTACGCTTCGTTAAGTCCGTTTGTAACCTGGCGAACCGTTGTGCAGGCTACGGGTCCTTACGAGTTGGAAAATGTTCACACCGATGTGCGAGCTGTATATACGAATAATCCTTACACCGGCGCTTTCCGTGGATTTGGTTCGCCGCAACCGATATTTGCCCAGGAATCCTTAATGGATGAAATAGCCGAACGAGTTGGAAAAACTCCGATTGAGATTCGGCGAATCAACGGATTTGGAGAAGGCTCGGTAACAGCATCGGGACAAACTTTGGGGCAACATGACGTGAACCTGGTTACGGTGATGGACGAAGCAGTGAAACATTCCTGCTTTGATGCTAAATGGCAGCAGAACCGGCTTGAAAAAGCGCCTGATTTCCAAATTGATGAAAACGCAAAGACCAACTTTATCCTGGAGCATGATAATTTCTACCCGCCAGAATCAATGAAACGAAAGGGAGTAGGGCTTGCCACCAGTTTTCGCGGGTGCTCCCTTGGCGCCGAAGGTATTGATGCTGCGGCTGCTTACATGTCGATTCAGCAGGACGGCTCGGTTTACTTGCTTTCGGGTTTAGCAGAAAACGGTCAGGGTTTGAGAACTACCTTTTCGTTAATTGCCGCAGAAGTTCTTGGAATTTCACCGGAGCACATTCATTATCTGGAACAGGATACGGGAATTGTACCCGATAGCGGACCAACCGTAGCTTCGCGTTCTACTTTAATGGGAGGGGGTGCAACCAAAAATGCTGCTGAAGTATTGAAAAATCGACTTGAAGAAATTTTGGTAAGTCATTGGAATACAAAAGGAAAGGGAGAGATACTTTTTGCTAAGGATGAAGTGACCTGGACTGAAGATGAATCGAGAAAAATTAGTTTTAATGAATTATGCAACTTAGCGTATTCAAAAGGCGTAAGTTTAGCTGCAATAGGGTGGTATAAAGGGCCGAATGTAGATTGGGATGAAGAAACAGGCCAGGGAGCAGCCTATTTTACATATGTTTACGGATGCCAGGTAGCCGAAGTTGAGGTTGATTTATCAACAGGTGAAGTCTATGTAAAGAGAGTAATTGCGGTTCATGATCCAGGCACAGTAATAAATTTGTTGGGAGCACAAGGGCAGGTTTACGGTGGTGTAACGCAGGGAGCAGGATTCGCACTTTGGGAAGAAGTGAATTCTTACAATGGAAAAATAAAAGAAGATAATTATGATCAATACTTAATTCCCACGAGCAAAGATATCAACAATATTGAAGCACATTTTGTAGAAGGTAAAGATATCTATGGTGCGTGGGGTGCAAAATCTCTTGGAGAACCAACACTGGAATTAACTGCTGCGGCAATTGCTAATGCCGTAAAAAATGCTACAGGAATTAGATTCTTTAATCTTCCTTTAAATCTTGAAGAGATTTTACTAAACAGAAAATTAAAACCTACCGATCTAAAAAGAGGAAGTACAAATTGATTCCGCGTTTGGAAATACACGTCCCGGAGAAAATGGATGAGGTTCTTGAAATCCTGGATTCTTCAAAAGCAAATTGTCGTATTATTGGAGGCGGAACCGATATAGTGCCGGGCTTTCATATCGAATCGCCGAGATTTGCCGGATTTAATAAATTGGTTGATATAAATAGAATTGAGGAATTGCATGAAATCCGGGAAAACGATGAGAATATAATCATTGGTGCCGGTGCAACATTTTCTCAAATTATCTCCGATTCTATTATTGCTCACAAGGTGCCTTTGCTGCAAAAAGCGGCACATGGAATCGGAAGCAAGCAGATCAGGAATAAAGCTACAATTGCAGGAAATTTTGTCAATAATGCACCGTGTGCAGATAGCGTCCCAGCACTTCTGGTTTACGATGCTTCATTAAGAATTCAGTGCGCAGATTCTGCGCGAGTTATAAAATTAGAAGAGTTTCTCGAAGGCCCGTATGAAACCAACTTGCAGCCGAATGAAATTGTTACACAGATTCTGATTCCAAATAATTCCATTGGACTCGCAGGAGATTTTTACAAGTTAGGCAGGAGGCGTGCTGTTGCTGTCAGCAGGATAACCCTTGGCTTGTTATATAAAATTGCCGATAACAAGTTTGATGAAATCAGGATAGCAAGCGGTGCTGTTACTCCAATTGGTCAACGCTTTTATGAAATTGAGAATTTCGCTAAGGGTAATGAAGTTAGTGATGAATTGTTAAGAACTATTGCAATCAAAGCAGGTAAGAAAGTGCTTGATCTTACCGGACTGCGATGGTCGACACCACACAAATTGCCCGTTTTGCAGAAAGCTCTATATAATTTATTAGTTAAAAACTGTCTAAAGTAGAATGCTAAGAGACATATCACTAAATATAAACGGCAAAATAAAAACAATACGTGTAGAAGAATCCAAACGACTTTTAGATGTATTGAGAGAAGACTTTGCTCTCACAGGTACAAAAGAAGGGTGCGCAATTGGAGAGTGCGGAGCTTGTACGGTTGTAATAAATAGTGACGCCGTAAATTCGTGTCTGGTTCTAATTGGACAATGCGAAGGTGTGGAAATTATTACAATCGAAGGGCTTGAGCAAAATGGCGAACTGCACGAACTTCAAAAACAATTTATGGAAAAGGGTGCAATTCAGTGTGGGTTCTGCACACCGGGCATGGTGATGTCTGCTTATGCATTAGTTCAGTCAAATCCTGATACAACCATTGAAGAAATTAAGGAAGCAATTGAAGGCAATCTCTGTCGCTGCACGGGTTACACACAAATTGTTGATGCAATAGCACATTGATGACGCAGATTGTTATGTTTTACGCTGATAATAATTTTTGGGACTATTCATTAATGAAACTTCTAATTTTTCAAAAATCTTTTGATCTTGAACTTAAGAGTGTTATTTCACTAAATGGGTTTGAAGTAAGATTCTTAACCGAATCTTGACTTTATATTTGGATTTACTATTCAGCCGTATTTTTTATAGCAAAATGCCTTAGCTGCATTTTTATTTTTGTGTATTTAACTCCGAAAGATAACTTGGATATCACCCATTAAGGGTTTTCGTGTTATAATATTTATTTAACCAGAGGCGTTGCCTCATTCTGTTTTGTTTTAGCTCTTCGGGCTATTTTGATTCCAACCTTAGCACCAACGGTGCGATATACCCAAACAGAGTGCGCAGCCCTCTGAAAAGCAAGCCCTTCCTCAATAAAGCCCGAAGCGGGCGTAATAATTAAATTAGCTCAATGAGTGTTCTTTACGGCATTAACAATATTCTATAGAGTTAGAGGTGTAATCAAATTCATTTTTATAACTCTACTTTTTTCTATTACTGATCAACCTATTCTATAACTTACTTAGCTTTTCTTTAGTATTTACTGCGGCTTTCCTACTACTTTTCTTTTCAAAATGGTGATTTACGCTTTGCATCAGTAGCCTTTATAAGCTGGTTATAGTAACATTTTGTAAAACTCTAATGTGGATTTGAGAATTTGTTCTATGAAAACTGAATGATTTTATTTTAATTTAAGGTCAATATTAAATAGAGATTTGATAATGATTAAAAAACTGCTTTTGTATTTGGCTTTAACTACTGTTACAATTAATTATGCCCAGGACGCAATAACTGAAATATATATTATCGACGCATACGTTACACCCGAATTACCTTACACACTCAAACTAACATTTTTCACGAGTGAACCGGCACAGTCTAAGTTTCATTTCGAAAATGAAGAGTACGTTGTTTCAGATGAATTTACCGAAGATCACACATTTGAGCTAAACCTTACCGGTTTCAAATTCGATTCTACGACCGTACCTTATTTTATAGAAGTACAAAATGCCGAAGGTGTTATCACCAAAAGCGAAATTTATGACATTGCTCTCCCTGAAGATAACGAGCTTAAAAAAGATGATGCACCGGGATTGTTTACGATTTGCTGTTTTGGAGGTGTAATTTTCGGCTTTCCTTCGCCAACATATGTTAGTACAAAAGATGGGGACTACTTCAGTTTAACTAAAGAAATTCCTATTGTTACTTTTTTCGCCAGCGGATTTAATTACCCGATGGGAATTATTGCTGCAGAATATTCACATATATTTAAATCACCTCGCCAAAACTTTTTAAGGATTGGTTACAAACATATTTTCGAAGTTTCCTACATTGAATACATTTCCCCTGGCGTAAACGGATTTACTGACTTTAACGGGCTTAACGGCATAAGTCCCGAAATAACCGTAGGCTGGTTCAATGTTTATAATTCGTTTACCGTTTACACAAAATACCGTTTTAATACAAACTTTAATGAAGACAATAAGAATTTCCACGAAGTATCAATTGGGCTATACTCCAGTTTCCTTTCATTTAATTTGTAGAATATGCTGACCGAGCAGGAATAAATTTATTTCCTTTTCGTCTTATACTTATGTAATGAATGAATAAGTCTTAAATCTGCGAATTTGAGAAATATTTATGGTTCTTATTTTTGCCGGATTTTTATGGAATGATAATTACGATATTTGTGTTAATGTTTTTGATTAAACAGGGTATGATGTGTTTAGATTATTAGTATTATTTATTTTATTTTCAAGCATAGCAACTGCTCAAACAGGCGGTTTGAAAGGCAAAATAACAAGTGGAAATAATCCCGTTAGAGGCGTAAATGTCGTTGTTGTTGGTACTACCATTGGAGGTATTTCCAATGCAAACGGTGAATATAGGATTTCCAACCTTGCCCCCGGTGAATACACGATTCAATACAGTGCAATTAGTTATAAAACGGTGCGTGAAACAGTAACAATCGTTTCTAACAGAGTGGTTGAATTAAATGTAGAACTTGAATTTAAGTCAATAGAAATAGATGAAGTAAAAGTACTGGATGATAAAATACAGGAACAGAAAGATACCCGGACAAGCCTTATCAACCTTCGCCCGAAGAGTGCTCGTGTTTTACCCGGGGCAGTAACAGACGTGTTCCGCACGCTTCAATCGATGCCAGGAGTTTTGGCGCCTAATGATTTTTCATCGCAGCTTATTATTCGCGGAAGCGGGCCTGATCAGAACTTGATAATAATGGATAACGTGGAAATCTTCAATCCCTACAGGTTATATGGCGTAATAAGTATGTTTAACCCGGAAGCGGTTTCCGACATCTATCTAATTACCGGCGGCTTTCCGGCTCGATACGGCGACCGTCTTTCGGCTGTGCTAGATATAACAAACAGGCAAGGGCAGCCCAACACTCACCTTGCAGGCAACCTGAATGCAAGTATAGTTGCCGCAAATCTTGTGCTCGAAGGTAAAAATCCGTTTAATATACCCGGCAGCTGGTTGGTAAACTCAAGGCGAACATATTACGATCTTATAATAGAACCATTCGTAAAAAACAGCGGGCTGGTGGATGACAACGTTTCTTTTCCTAATTTTTACGATGTTCAAACCAAACTCGCTTTCGGTCCGTTCGACAGTCACAAATTTTTTGTGAATGCTATTCTATCGAGGGATGGAGTTGAACTTGTAAGCGGGGAGAATCGCACTACAGCCGATAGCATTGGCGTTGTCGACTTATCCAAAAATGATCTTGTAAGCGGTGCATGGCATTTTACCCCGACGAAGAATACTCTGAACAAGTTAACATTTTCCTGGTACCGTAACAGCGGAGACGCCAACTTTAACAGTGAACTTCTCGATCCGTCACTTGATGAAAATGATTTTCAAGATATAGCCCCTGATACGCTTAAACCTTACCTTGTTAATTTTGGATTCGACACGGACTTCGCATTTAGAAAATATAGCCTCGACAACAGGTTCACACTTTTTTGGGGTGACGGGAATGAATTTGAAGCCGGGGTCGGCTATGACATAATGCGCACGATAATTAATTTTTCATTTGATATCGACCCGCAGCTTAAATCGTTTCTCCGTTTCAATCCCAATATCCGCGCGGTGTTTAACGATCTAAGCGACAACATAGATTATAATCGTTTTAGGGCGCATTTACAAAACAGGTTTAAGTTCGGCGACTTTTTTTTACAGCCTGGTTTAAGAATCGATTACTACGACATTCATGATAAAACATACTTTGCACCTCGAATGTCGGCATCTTATGCACTCGACGATGTAACTACATTGAGAGGTGTTTGGGGAATTTATTATCAATCCCTGGGCTACGAAAAACTTCGCGACCGACAACGGTTGTTTGATTTTACACGAGCTGTTACAACCAGTATAGATGCCGAAAAATCAACTCACTACGTGCTTAGCCTTGAACGATGGCTTACGAGCGAGTGGAAAATAAAACTTGAAACATACCTGAAAGAGTTTGATGATTTGATTGAGCCGATTGTTCTTCAAGGCACCGGTTACCGAACAGTACCTGTTCTCGGGCAAGATCCGAGTCTTTTAAGCGGCTGGAATGCCCCGGTTGCTACAGTTGTAGATTCGTTTACAACAATACCGGCGAATAATTCTTTTGGCAAAGCATACGGTTTCGAATTTATGCTGGAAAAGAAAAATATATACGGCAGCAACGAAATTAATGGGTGGTTATCATATTCATTAGCTTACGCGAACCGTACTGTCGAAGGACAGGAAATACCGTTTCGTTTTGATCAGAGGCATACCTTTAATCTGGTGCTTAATTATGATATTAATGACTGGCTAAACATTGGTACACGTTTTCAATACGGTTCCGGTTTCCCGCTTACCGAAGCTGTAGGTGTAAAACCAAGGGTAATCCTGGAAGATAAGAACGGCGACCTAATACCTGAGACTCCTGTTATTGCTACCCGCGGCAGCACAAACCGTGTTATATACGATGTTGACTTCGGTGATAAAACCAATCGTTTCGCGGGACGGAAACCCGATTACCACAGGCTTGATGTTAGGCTCAATGCAAAAGCCGATTACTGGGATTTAGACTGGACTTTTTACCTGGACATAATAAATATTTACAACAGGTCAAACGTTGTTAACTACGATTATTTCGTTGACGAAAACCAGCAGCTTAGGCGTGAAGCAACAAACATGTTCCCAATACTTCCTACGCTCGGATTTAATGTTAGGTTTTGAGCCGTTACTTTACAAGTAACATTTTTTTTGTGGCTCTGTATTCCTTTCCTCCGTTACTTGTTGGATTAAAATACACGTCGTAAAAATAAACGCCCGAAGCAAGTTTATTACCGTCTACCCGTAACTTGTAAACCCCTGCCGGTTGTACACTGCTAACAAGGTTCTGAACTCGTTGACCAAGCATGTTGTATAAAACTATACTAACCTTACTTTTTTCTTTTAGCTGATATCTTATGTTTGTATACGGATTAAATGGGTTCGGATAGTTTTGTTCAATATTGTATTCTGTAATAGTTATCTGTTCTTCAACACTAACCGGTTTGCTTTCGTTAAAGAAGTTTTCAAGAATGAACTCGATGTTGGTTCGTAGGTCCGAATAGTCGCACCTGTAAGGGGTTCCGTTGATTAGAACAAAATTGCCGCCGTTTTCCTTGTAATATCCTCCGTATTCAGGTTGATACAAAATTCCAACATTCGCCGGCTTTTCGGCATATGTTGTATCTTTATATATCACGGTTGTATTAGGCTTATCTATTGTAGAACTTAAAATTGAGTTAAAATTCTGATTCCCATTTAGATTCAAATCCGAGAGTCCATCATAATTTGAAACAAAGCTGTTAATTGTTGCATTTGCAGGTATTTCCCATTCAACACCGAATTCCTCTTGGAAGTTTGGAGTAATGAAGTTTGATGCCGCTCTTGACATTAAAAATACATTACCGCCATATTTTACATAATCTAGGAAATTACTCTGATTCCAGTATTGAAGATTGGTACCAATCTTTGTGAATATGCAAATTATCGAGCTGTATTTTAGTAATACACTTAAATCGGTCTCTGCAGTCCCAACAGGTTCAGGCAACGTAGTGGGGTAGTTTTCGGAATTGTTAGGGTAATAATCCCAAAAACTAAAATCATAATCGCCCCAAAAGGCCTTGTTTTCGTAGGCTTCTTTTGCCTGGCTATTGCTAAGTTTAAGCCCGTTAATCAGAAGAATTCCTTCGGTAAACACGTTATCTAACGAGTTCGCCACTCCAGGGGTTGGAAGTCTAAATTTTTTCCAATTGTTGCTGCCATCTTTAGTACGTCCGAATGAAAAATTTGGGTTCAAGTCATCAAACGAAACCATATCGACAATAGTTGTATCCCCTTCATGTTGGGATGCTATTAGTACCTGATCAGAACTTTTAATTTTGAAGTTAAGATGAAGATTCCCAAGCTCGGGCCGACCATCAGCCCAAAGCAAAAGATGTTTACCGGGTGCAATTTTTGTATTTAGCGTTTCATCGATCCCTATCTTATATTTTGTCGGAATATCCAAATTATCCGAAATAAACATACCGAATATGTCAATTGTATCCGTCGTTGTATTGTATAGCTCTATCCAATCACTGTAATTTCCGAATTCATCCTTAATAGTGGTGGTGTTTGAAGCTTGTAATTCATTAATTACTATTCCAGTAAATATGTTTCTTGAATTATCAGTGCCTGGAGAACCTCCCACTATTTTGCTTAATTGCCAGTTACTTAGCGCCAGGTTTTCACTACCTTTAACTTCTAATTCTATTGAAAGATTGAGCGCGTATTTCGATAAATCCAAATGATCAACTTTATAGTAGTGAAACTCATCTACAATTTCTTTATTACGATTCTGAAGGTATAAAGAGAAATATTCATTGTTTACCAATGTATTTTCCCATTTAAATACTTTATTGGGTGGTAAAGAAAAGCTTTCGGGGTTGTTGCAAATAATTAGGTATCCTTGCGGCTCTATAAAGCTTCCCTGCGGAAAAATGAATTCATTTACACCTGAAATAACGTAACCGTTTACATCAATCCGCGAATCAGATAGATTTCTTATTTCGATGAACTCTTTATTACCATTCTTCGTGCTAAATAGAACTTCATTAAATATCAGCGGATAGTTAATTGTTTCATCATAGGCAAAACATCCCAAGTCGCTAACGCTTCCGTCGGGATCAGTTTCTTGCTGAGGGTCGCCTTTATCAATTGCGGGAGAAACGGCGCTCAAATAGAGGTTGTTATGAAATTTTGGTAGTGCAAAAATATTACCATTGCCATCTAGCAATTCCTGGTCGCTAAGCGTATATGTAAATTGTAATTCCGACAGATCATCTAAAAAGTAAGGGCTGGTTTTTGAGCTGGATAATATACAGTTTACAACTTTTATACTTCCTCCGCCCATGCCCAAATTTTTCTCAAAGCTTGCAACAGCATAATCATTGCTGTAAAATGTGTTGTTTATTACAAGTGCGTATGAACCTTTGTCTTTAACTGCAATTCCTTGTCCGCAGCCAACTATAAGATTACGTTTTACAATTGCTTTGGAATTCTGTCCGATAGATATTCCTTTATCAAAACAATTATAAATTCTGTTGCCTTCGATTAAAACTTCTACGCAGTCTTCGCCCAAATCAATGCCGTCACTATTACTTCCCAGGAAATTGAAGATTTTATTATTCCTAATTATACCGTTCTTAATACCGTCGTAATCAATAGCATCAGTATCAAAAGCATTGTTCCCTTCGAAAACACAATTCTCAACAATAGCGCTATCAGCATATTTAACGTTTACCATATCGCATGTAAAATCAGATCTTAATGTTGAACGATTGATATATGCATTTCCGTACTGAATAAATACCGGAAAGGCCGCTTTGACTGTTACGTTATCTAATGAAATATTCGATTTGTATGAAGAAATTGCTCCGATTTGCCGATCTCGGTCATCACCGTTAGTTGCATTCTTTATAATAGCATTCGAAATCTTATTATTACCTTCTGCATTTTCGAAATAAATACAGCCCCATAAATTGTTTTCACTACCGCCAGCTTTAATAATAACCGGTGAAGCATCACTCCCTTCAATCGTTAAGTTACCGTTCACTATAATACTCGAGCTTTCCTTAACCAATATTTCCGTTCCTGCCTCAACAATAACGGATGTGCCTTTCTCAATAATAAGCTCACCTGACGTATAGTAAGGAGAACCGGCTGGGGTTAACCTTGTGTCGGTATTTATTTCATTTGGTAATACAGAGCTTGCATTTTGTTCGAATATGGCTGCAATGGTATGGTCTTGATTTGTTCTTATTAGTAAAGTATTTGAATTAGACGTAACTGTCCCTCTCCATTCGATAAAATCAAATCCTGGTTCAGGTTCCGCTTCGACAATGTATTCAATATTGTTGCAAAAAGTTCCGGAAAAATTTGAATTAAGAACTATATCATGAATTTTGATTTTTCCTTTAGTGCTGTCATAGTTAAGCGTTAGTAGAGATGTACCATTTGCCAATGATTTAGATATCAATTGATTTTGGATAATTGCAGGCCTTCTTACCGCAAAATCTTTCATTGCCTCGATATTTTCTTTCCATGTTCCATAATCCTTCAATTTTATGCCATAGAAACTACCGTCGCCTTCTCCACCGAATTTTTCCACATACCTTTCTATTTCAGGCTCAATTTCTTTTTGCATCCTGGTTATATAGCTGAGAAGACGAGGCGTTGTAAAAAGAGTATTTAGATATAAATTAAACTTCCCGTAAAACTCAGATGAAAACTCCTGATTAGTCAAGATTTTGCTAAAAAACCCGTCACCTCTATTAAGCCAGTCGAATAAATCAGTTTCCGGCGGTGAATCGCAGTAGATCAAACCAGTGCTGTATCCGAAACCTGCATCCATGTCCTGTAAAACCCATCTCCATTTGCTACTGCTTTTTTGTTCACGCCACCACATTGTGTTATTGGTTACCCAATCGCAGTTAGCATAGAACAATTGAGTGATCAAATAATTGGATAGCTCATTTACATCAATTCGGTTTTTTACATGCTCATAGTGAATCGTTTGATTAATATCGTTTTCGGCAATATAGTTCAGCAAATTTGAATAATCGTCTCTGCTGCCTGCTTTAATGCTATGGGGCTCTATAATATCTAGCATATTAGGATCAGCCCCTCGATTACTAAAGAAGTAATTTTCATTCAATTTTTCTCTAAAATTATACAAGCCCCAGTAAACGCCGTTGATATAAACAACAGCAGGTTTGTAATCCTGGCAATCAATATCAATTTCGTTAATAACCAGGGAGTGCATCAAAGCATCACGAATCCTTGTAAATGCATAATCCGGATAACCACCGTTTCGCAAATATAATTCTTCAAACGAAGTAGTCTGTTTATTTGGAAATAGTTTGTAATTGAAGGCATCTTCTCCAAACTTTTCATCGGCTTTTAATGTAAATGGCTTTTGTTCAAGTAACGCGGAAGCCTCACCAGAAATTCTTATGCCGGCATCATTTTTAAAACTTTTGTCCTCTTCGTAAAACTCAATTGTTGCGGGTATTTCATAGTCTTTTGGACGATCAACAATATAAATTCCATCCATACTTTCGTAAAACAAGAGGGGGTCTACAGATAAAGATACCAGGGGCAGCACATGGTTTTCATTAATAAAATAAGTATGTGTATTTATTCTAGAGGGAAGTTTACCGGAAGCAACTTGAATGGCTTTTATAACGGTTGTTGTATCAATAGTTATTTTACCGCTATATTTTATTGAACTATGCGTTGGTGAAGAGCCGTCTGTTGAATAATAAATATCACCTCCCTCTGTAGCATCGAGCTCCAAAACTATATTGCTGCTAAAAGCGCCTCCTTTAATCGAAAAAGTGGGTTTGTCGCTGTATGCTATTTCAGTAACAGCATAGGTGGTATTGGCAAAACCCGGTGTGGGATCGTAAAAGTAAGACCAGTTTGCGAGATCATTAATATTTCTTCCCATCGAAATGTTGCGTTCCTGCAGCCCGAATTTTATTGAGTCTTCAATATTTCCGTTTGCATCTGATATAATTATCCATTCGCCCCCACGTGAAAGTTTGAAGCTTAGCGATCCGTTATTATCGTCGCCGTCGGCAATAAGTAACATGTACTCTTTGGCCTTAAGTAAGGTATCAGGGAAACGCCATTTTTTAAGGTCATTCCTGCTGTCTGAAATAAAATATTGCCCCATGTTTACGCTTACATCCGTATTATTATAAATTTCGATCCAATCCGGAAATTCGAACTTATCTGGTAAGTACTTATACTGAACGGAGTTCGAGGCGAGAAATTCGTTTATCAGTATATCTTGTGCATTATTTTTAACGATGAGTAAAAGAAGGAATGTAACAATTAATCTGCTTCTTCGAATGAACCGGGGGGAACTCATATTAACCTCAAAGTAGTCTATATATAACGGATGAATGTATTCTTTTCTCTAAAATACTATTTTTTAGTTAAAAGTAAAGGTACGAAGTCATCCACATTTTTGAGATGTTATCGGGCCTCTACTGAACTAAATAGCCTTTTATTTAGGAAAAATAACTCAACTGCTGGCAGATCTTATCGCTGAACAAAGAATTCAATTGATCAAAATAATCCTATGAATGTTTTTACTCGATTTCAGCTAGTTCTGCCTGGGTAATAATTATTTCTTCTTTATACTGCATGCAGGAAAAAGGTAATGAGCCTCTGGGCCAATCTTTTCACACAAAAGCTGAACAGTTTTTCCGATGTTTTATGGCTCACTTCAAAATTATGCTTATCTAGTTTAAGAAAATTTCTTTATAAACTTTTATCAAAAAATCAAATTTGATTTTTATAAGAATTACGCCTAAATAAGGAATCAAATTTTTTCTACAAAGTTTTTATGAATAAGATGGAGATAACCGATGATCAACTTCATTGGAAATTATACAGTAACACCAAGTTTACCAAAGAACCTTGAACCACTTCGCGAAATTACCTCGAACCTCTACTGGTCGTGGAACGTTGATACGGTTAGCCTGTTCAGGAGAATGGATCGCGAATTGTGGCAGCAATCAAATCATAACCCTGTGTTGATGCTAGGAATGATTGGTCAGAATAGACTGGATGAATTATCGAAAGATGATGGTTTTATTGCGCACTTAAACCGTGTTTTTGATCAGCTCAAAGTATACCTTGGCGAAGCCAGGTGGTATCAGAAGGAATTTGGTCAGAGCGATGAAAAATTTATTGCATATTTCTCGGCTGAGTTCGGGTTGACAGAGTGCCTGCAAATTTACTCGGGTGGTCTTGGAGTTCTTGCAGGCGATCACATGAAATCTGCCAGCGATCTCGGGCTGCCGCTGGTAGGGATTGGACTCTGTTATAAAGAAGGCTACTTTCAGCAGTACTTAAGTAACGACGGATGGCAGCAGGAGCGTTACGAGCTAATTGATTTTTACAACCAGCCTATGGAACTCGTAGAAAAAGATGGAAAAACTTTGAAGTTAGAGATCGAGTTCCCCGGCAGAATGGTTACTTTTCAAATCTGGAAAATCCTGGTCGGGAGGGTGCCGCTATATGTCCTTGACACAAATGTTCCCGAAAATGCTAAGGAAGATCAAAAAATTACACGAAGCCTATACGGAGGTAACGTTGAAACAAGAATGCAGCAGGAAATAATTTTAGGTATGGGCGGCATAAAAGCCTTGCATGCACTTGGAATAAAACCAAGGGTATGTCACATGAATGAGGGGCATTCCGCGTTCCTCGCACTGGAAAGAATTAAATACCTGATTCATAATCAAAATCTCAGCTTCGATGAAGCCAAAGAGATTGGATTTTATTCCAATATTTTTACTACACACACACCTGTTCCTGCTGGAATAGATGTATTTCCAAACGAGCTTGTGGAAAAATATTTCGGCAACTACTATCGAAACGAACTTGGAATAACCGACGAAACATTTTACCAGCTCGGAACAATAATAAAGTCTAAAGAGCCGGCAAACTTTAATATGGCGCACCTTGCAATGAACATGGCAGGATTTGTTAACGGTGTTAGCCGCTTACACGGGGTGGTATCCAGAAAAATGTGGGTTGACGGATTTAAAGAAGTCCCGTTCGATGAGATTCCTATTGATTATGTCACCAACGGTATCCATACGCCTTCTCATTTATCCAACGAAATGTACGAACTTTTGATACGTTACCTTGGCGACGGTTTGAATCATGATCCGAGCGATAGTAATGTGTGGAAAGCAGTTGACGATATTCCCGATGAAGAGTTATGGCGTACACACGAGCGAAGAAGGGAAAGGCTGGTTGCCTTTGCCCGCAGAAGATTACGCAAGCAGCTTATTGCGCACGGGGCTTCTAACTTCGATATCGAAGC
>JANQLA010000424.1 GCA_028280855.1 Melioribacteraceae bacterium | reverse complement strand
CTCGCTGAGCAGCTATGTGGCCGAAGTGTAAATAAGGTGAAAGATCAGATACTGCATTTTTGGTAGGGTCGTTTCTATCCGTAGCGTAGGCTTCAATTTTTCGTGTGATAAAATTTTTCATCATTTCGTTTGCAGCAAATTCACCTGGTCTAATCCAATCAACTTCTTTAACGCTCATATCGACATTTAAACTATCGCGAGTTTTATCCCATTCATTATTGAAGTTACCGAACGGATTGTTTTGCTGTCGTTTAACTTGTGGAAATTCTTCAAGATAATCGGGAAGCAATCTATGAATCTTCGGGCGTATCGTGTATGCGGCGAATTCCTCTTTGTCCGAAGCAACCCAGCATGGAATTATATTGTGAGAGTCGACTGTGAAATACGGGATATTAATTTTATTAAGCACTTCTTTTTTCCACTTTCGAGCAATTAGCAACGGACTAAAATCCGAAATTAAAAACCCGGCATTCACTTCTTCTAAAAACTTTGGAATTTTCGCACCCTGCTCACCGGAAAGCAGCTTAAAGGGTATGTTGAGTTTTACGAGGCGCTTCTCGACTTCCCACAATCCTCTTAACATAAAATCGTAATGTCTAATTGCAGCGTCCAGAAAATTCGTCACAACACAAAATACAACAACAAGAGGAACATTATGTTCTTCGGCTTTTTGTTGTGCGTATAGGAGGGCCCAGTTATCGCTAACGCGCTGATCGCGTTGCATCCAGTAAACTACCGGACCGTTTCCTGGTTTTCCATTCCTTTGCTGCTTTACTCGGCTTGCGTTTACCATTTACCCTTACCTTTTCCTTCTTAACCGGAAATTAAAGAAAATAGTTGCGGTAAAACCAAATGGATTTATGCCTGCTTACTTTTGAGCGCATGGTTGAACAAATTACAGGATAAATTCAGCTAAGCAACTCCAAGTTCAATTTTGTTGCGTAGGCTATCGAGCGTATCTTTGATCTGGATATCATTACCAACTAATTCATCGATAGTATTATAAGCGTGTATCACAGTAGAGTGATCACGTCCGCCGAAATGTAACCCGATAGTTTTAAGAGAAGATTGAGTAAGTTTTTTTGATAGGTACATTGCTATCTGCCTCGCCATTACAACTTCTTTCTTCCGGTTCTTTTCACGCACTTTGTTTTCGTCAACCTTTAGATATTCGCATACAATTTGTGTTATATAATCGATTGATATATTCACCTGCCGCGAAGTTGATATTTCTTTTACCGTTTTTTTAACAAGCGCCAAATCAATTTCTTTTGAACTTAACGACGAGTTTGCCAAAAGTTTTACAAGACATCCTTCAAGCTCTCTTATATTCGAAGTGATGTTCATTGCGATAAACTCGAAGATTTCTGTTGACAGAGTTATTCCATAGTTATTCGCTTTATTTTTAAGGATTGCAATGCGTGTTTCAAAATCAGGCGGCTGAATGTCTGCAGTTAATCCCCATTGAAAGCGGGAAATCAAGCGCTCGTTAAGCCCTTTCAAATCCTTCGGCGGTTTATCGGACGAAAGTATGATTTGCTTACCGGATTGATGTAAAGTATTAAATATGTGGAAAAACAGATCCTGGGTTTTTTCTTTGCCTATTAGGAATTGGATATCGTCTATTATGAGTGCGTCCATACTTTTGTAGAAAGCTGAGAACTCGTTGATCGTGTTGTTCTGAATTGCATCTACGAACTCAACGGTAAAATGTTCTGTAGAAAGATAAATTACTTTTTTAGTTGGAAATTTCTCTATAATCTTATTGCCGATAGCCTGAATGAGATGAGTTTTTCCAAGACCCACGCCACCGTAAACGAAGAGCGGGTTAAAAGAAGTAGCTCCGGGGTTTTCGCCAATGGCAAATGCTGCGGCCCTGGCTAATTCGTTGCCTTCACCTTTAATAAAATTTTCAAACTTATAACGCGGATTTATAAAGCTTTCAAATTCAGGTTCATTACTTCCCTGTTTTTCCTTTGGCTTATCTTCTTCAACAGGCTGGCTGAAAAGGTTAGGTTCATCATCTATAATCGGTTGTTTATCATCAACTATCACGTAAATTAGTTTTGCATCTTCACCGATCACTTGATGAATTGTTCTATTTATCAGAGTATTGTAGTGCTCGTCAATCCATTCAACAAAAAAGTTATTGGGTACTTCAATCCTTAAAGTGTTCGAATGAAAGTCAATAGGTTTGATTGGTAAAAACCAGGTATTATAAGTTAATGCAGGCACATTGCCTTTAATAAATTCCAAACATTGTTTCCAAACGACTTTATAATCGTTCAGGGAAAAATCATGTGGGGCATTTTCTTGCATTATTGAGTTATCCACATTTACCGACATGTATGTAATGCCCTAATTTATTAAGAATATCCAGAGTTAAAAAAAACAAGAAATTTTTATCCACATTTTGTTAACATCAACTATTCCCCGTAAGTCATTGTGCCTGTTAGAGTTGTACCGTCTATTTAATTATATGTAAACAGATAGCTTGTATTTAATAACGAATTAAATGAACAGGTTATCGTGTGAAACGTTTCACGGATTAACAATATCAACAAGTTATCAACACAGTGGATGCCTCTCTAAAGCGGCGTGAAGATAGGATTAATTAGGGCTTTGCGCAAATTAAATATTTCATTTTTTCGTAAGTGCTTTTGTTACATATAAATAAATTTTTAGGCTCATAAATGCCTTTATAAATTTCATAAACAGCTGAATAAAAACAACCGACTTATTACATTTTTCATGGAATAAAATTTATATTTACCTTCGATATTGAACAGTAAATTACAGGGACTTAATGAAAAACATACTTATCATTTTCTGCGGCGGAACATTTAGTATGAAAATCGATAAAAATACCGGGGGCGCTGTTCCTCATTTTCACGGCGATGAACTATTGAAATTAATTCCCCAGGCAAATGAGTTGGCCAACATTTCTATGCAGGAATTCGGACTGTACCCCGGGCCCCATGTTACACCTGAACTGATGTTCAAGCTTTCCAAGAAAGTCAACGAGTTTGTAAAGGATGATAAAATTGACGGCATAATAATTACGCACGGCACCGACACACTTGAAGAAACTGCTTACCTGCTCGACTTAACGGTTAACACTGAAAAACCTATTGTTGTTATCGGTGCAATGCGAACAAGCTCTGAACCTGATTGGGACGGACCGAGGAATTTGGTTGATGCAATACATATTATTAACAATTCCAACAGCCGGGATCTGGGAGTACTGGTTTGCCTTAACGGGGAAATTAATGCTGCAAGTGAAGTAACTAAAACTCATACGGACGATGTAGAAACATTCCGCAGCCTTGATTTCGGCTCACTTGGTTTTGTTGACAGAGGAAGAGTTTTTTATAACCGTGCACCGCGTAAGCTTGAGATAATTGAAACGGATTCAATAAACTCAAATGTACATCTTATAAAAGTATATGCGGGAATGGACGACAGGTTTTTTCTGCACACGGCTGAAAGCGGAATTGACGGACTGGTTGTAGAGGCGATGGGTGTAGGCAATGTGCCTCCTGAAGTTCTTGACGGCATTAAATATGTCATCGATAAAAATATTCCCGTCGTTTTAACTTCCCGTTGTCCCGCCGGTGAAACCCTCGATGTTTATAGCTATCCCGGGGCCGGTAAATGGTTAAAAAAAGCAGGGGTTATATTTACTGATTATCTTAACGGGCAGAAGGCCAGAATTAAGCTGATGTTATACCTGGGTAAGACACAGGATGTAGACGTACTGCGAAAATTGATTGAAGAATGAGAAATTGATTGAATGATTATATTATTGCAAGATAGAATAATTGCGAGACTAGATGATCAAAGAATGGAATGAAATACTAAAAGCCTGGCTGGGCACCTTTATTATTTTACCTTTAGCTGTTCTTCTTGTATTCAACAAAGGTGAATTCATATTTCTTCTCGATCATGTTAACCTGTTGTTTCACGAGGGTGGGCACGGTATTTTTCGCCCGTTTGGAAAGTTCATTTACACACTTGGCGGTTCGCTTATGCAGGTTATAATTCCATCGTTATTTATTTTTTACTTTGCATGGAACCGTAAGAGATTCGGCGTTCAGATTTCGTTACTTTACCTGGCTCAAAACATTATGAACGTTAGCGTTTACATAAGCGATGCAGTTGCACGCAAGCTGCCCTTACTCGGCGGTAATAATGTTTATCACGATTGGAACTACCTGCTGGCTGAATTGAATATACTTAGTTATGATAAAACCGTAGCAGCTATAGTCTTCTACTCTGCATGTTTAATTTGCCTGCTTGCTCTGTTGCTGCCTTTTTTTTGGAGAGATTACAAGTATGCGAATCTTGACTTAAACATTTCGTGAATACAGGCTATGCTTTTTTATAAAAGTTATTTCATGTAATTTTAGAAATAAATCATATTAAAAATTAAGCAGGATAAGCAATGGGTAAAACCAGGCAGGTAATTAAACGCAACGGGGCAGTAGTAGATTTTAATCCCGATCGGATTAGCAACGCAATCTACCGGGCCGCAGTTTCGGTAGGAGGACGCGATAAAGCAACTGCCGACAAATTAGCTGTTCAGGTCGTGGAACTGGTAAATATAAATTACGAGACAGATTATAAAATACACATCGAAGAGATTCAGGATTTGGTGGAAAAGGTGCTTATCGAAAACGGGCATGCCCAGGTTGCAAAAGAGTATATCCTTTACAGGAATGAGCAGATAAAGAAGCGTGAGTTAAATGCTACACAGGGAACACGTCCTTCCGAAAACATTCCGTGGTCTAAAATTTGGCATATACTTGATTGGTCGGTGTCAAACGAGCTTCACAATTTAGACCTGTTGAATAAAAAAATTGGTGAAGGCAAATTCGAGGAAGTAGTTGATCTTTCCGAAAGACTTTACGAGCATGATGTTGATAAAGCTGCCCAATATATTGCTGAAAAGTCGAACACCCTTAAAATGGTAATGATAACCGGCCCCTCATCTTCCGGTAAAACAACAACAACATTTAAAATGGAAGAGCGACTGAAGAAGAAAGGTATGACCTTCAAACCTTTAGTCGTTGATAATTATTTTTTCGACCTGGAGATGCACCCCAAGGATGAATTCGGCGATTACGACTTTGAAACGCCTCAGGCGCTCGACCTTGACATGATAAACGAACACCTTCATTTGCTAAGCAAAGGAAAAGAAGTGGATATTCCTTATTACGATTTCAAAGAAGGTAAACGATATTTAAATCAATCAAAATTGCAATTGAAGGATGGTGAAGTTTTACTGATTGATAGTCTACACGCTCTTTACCCGAAATTCAGCGAAGGAATTGACGCCTCTCTTACTTACAAAGTGTATCTTGAACCATTGGTACAAATGAAAGGACCCGACAACAAGTATGTTCAGTGGACAGACCTCCGTTTAATACGCCGAATGCTGCGCGATTCGGTTCACCGCGCCTACGATCCTCAGCAAACGCTTGAACACTGGCACTACGTGCGCTCCAGCGAACTAAGGCATATAATCCCATACAGCAATAACGCGGATTATATAATAAGCAGCGGTATGCCTTACGAGATTGCCCTTTATCGCCCGTTGCTGCTCGATAAATTTACCAAATGGGAAAAACTATATAAGAACAACCCATTACGGGAAGATGCTTACAACCGCGCTGCCCGCGTACGCAAAATGCTTGAAGCCGTTCGCAGCGTTGAAGATAACTCGCCGGTTCCCAAAAACTCCGTGCTGCGCGAGTTTATCGGCGGCGGGATTTATGACGCTTAAGTAAGCATTAAAAACCCGATAAATCTTAATATTATATAGTTATTAATAAGCTAAGAAAAATAGTCGTTATTAAATAAAATGTTTAGTAATAATTAATTTCTTGACATTTTATATCCGATCTCTTATCTTCTTTTCACCATTCCATTCTTCTAGGGCATTCAAACATATATTTAGGAGGTAAAATGAAAAAAATCATTCTAATTTTCTATTTCCTCGCCAGTATTTATTTTGCGCAGAACATTACAACCTTGAATCAACTTGTTGGATCAAGCACACTAATCGACAGACCTGAATTATTCAGAGAAATGCAAGCTCAGATTTCCGATAAACTTGAACATGTTGAACCTGGGATTCAGGTAGATTATATAACTAATAAAATTGTTGATTTAAGAACAAAAATTCTTTCGTATATTAAAACCCCATCTCTAAAGCTTTATAGTTCCGGTGATTCTTGTTTAATTAAATATGGCACTCAAGATTTGGTAAAATTTAAAGTTATTGAAATTAACAGAAATGATTTGCTAAATAAAATGAAACAGGAGATTAAAACTAACCTGCTAACTGCTATTAAAAAAGACACATTAAAATTTAATCAATTAATTGACGAACCCTTTTTTCAAAAGCTATTAGAAATATATCGGTCTACTTTTATACCTACTAATTTTAATCTACCAGTTAAAGTAAATAACACCGGTGACCTGTTAGATGTTTTATTAAACCTCTTGATCAATTATGCGGAACATTCACTGAATAAATTTTTAACTAAAAATCAAATCAATTTAGATGTGAATATTACCCAACAGATTGTCGATGAACTCAATGATATTCTTAAAAATGCAACAGCGAATTTGAGAAGTAATCTTATAAGTACAATGAACGGTGCCGAAGATTATTTGCGGGATCTTGTTGATAATTACTCGGAAGATCTCATAGCAAGTAATACGGGCTTTTCTATTACTGAGGGTAACGGATTAATTTCTTCAGGTATTAGTTTAGCATTTGTGTCAGATTCAACACTCCGTATCGGAGCGTACATCAATGGAGAATATTCATCAACAGAAAACTCTGACAGCAGTACTACAAATCAGGTGGAATCACTGGCTGGGTTTCAAATTCAGATGGCTGGGGATAGATATCAGTTTGATATATTGGCAAGTGGAATATTCCTTAATAAATTTTTTACATCCCCGTATGCTTTAGAAGTTGGTGTTTCTTATTCTAATAGCAGCAGTAGCAGCTTTATATTTGGCGGGGCGATTTTCGCAATGTCTTCAGATAAAATCATTCCTAAATGGGCATTTGGAATCACTTTAAGGGGGAAATCTTCCGGCTCACCGGTAGCTTTTATCGGCTTGGAAAAACAGGGTAAAGATACTACACCTATATTCAAACTATCACAACCAATTGGGTTACTGTGATGAGAAAATTAAATTTTATAACAATAGCATTAATAGTTTGTGCCATTTCATTACAATTAGAAGCTCAGCATGATGTCAATGTGATGAGTTATTACGCCGTTGGTAATTCTATGGACGGCAGACCAATGATAGATAAACAGAACATTTTACGATTTTATCCAATCTACGCTATGAGAGACAGTGTAAAATACGCAAAGCTTACGGTGTATTATGGTGGAGATATTTATCAAAGGGACATGGATAAATTGGATTATGGTAGTTATTGGGAGACGATTCTGCCGCAATTTAAACTCGGAGAAGCAATTCAAAGATTTGAAGTTGAGACCAAGATTAGTTTCGATTCAAGTCTTGTTGGCATAGGATTAAACATTCTAAGGAAAATTTCTGCTAAAGAATCACAACTCACAAAAGAGTTCAAAAAAAATAAAGAATTGAGGGGTAGTGACCCCGATAAAATTTACAATCAAAAATTGGATACATTATATCAATTATATGATAAACAGGATTCGATTTACAAAAAGCTTATTGATGATCTTGGGTTAACTTTTGATAATCTTGGAAGTTTGTTGCATGTTTCTGATGGTAAACAAAAAATAATAGATCAAATTAATAGTGATTGTGAATCCGCAAAGCAGATAATTGAATCGAGTAGTTTCCCGAAGGAAAAAATAACCATATTGGAGTACAATTCGATTTTTGGACAACTTGAAAAATTCAAAATACTCTTTCATAATGAGACTGTTGATTCTGCACTATTATCAAAAATTATTGAAAATAACTGGTGTGATGATAGAAAAAAGTTTATTGAAAAGGAAATTGATGATTTTATTTCAATAAATAGCAAATTGGAAACGAAGATTGAAAGATTAAATACTAAAATGGATTCAATTTCCAAAGCCAATTACAACTTCCGAAGATTACAAGATTCTTTGTCAAATTTTGAAAATAAAAAACTTGAAATAGCCGATGACATTAGGAATAGAATACTTGATGAGCTGACAGATACTACCTTTAGTGGTATAAGTGTGCGCAAATCTGATATTATAATCGATCCCGAATTCGCATACGCACGAATCCTTTATCGTAATTATAAACTGTCATTGCGCGAAATGCCAGCATTGGATCCCGTTGAAAGTGAAGGTATCTTCCGAATTCGGTATATACCTTTTCCCGTTACTGCTACAAAAAATAACGAGAAAGTAAGATTATTTAGACCTTTTGATGATAACTCGACTACTGTCTTCGAAATCGGTTTGTCATTTGGCGACAGGTACATTGCGAGTGATAAAATAATTATTGAACCTTTTTCATTCAACCGTTTTGGCTTTGCTTTTGCGATCACGGAAGAATTATTTTCGGAAGATGCTCAAATACTCGCGTTGGCATTAACTTATGATTTTAATTCATATGCAAGTTTAGGTGTTGGAGCCAATCTTGCACAGCAAGATGTGACGCCTTACTTCAGTTTCGGCATAAATCAACGCGCGTTTAAAGCTGTTATGAAATCGATTGTTGGAATTTTTAATTGATAAGAGCGGTTCTTTCCGCTCTTTAAATTTTATTTCACTCCCTGCCCAACCAAATGGTCGGAATACTGCTTGTCAACTTTTGCTATATGGTTTGTTAGCCAGTCTCTAAGAAAGTTCATAACTTCCATAGTTACTACTATTTTGCCGGAAGACATTCTTTCACGTAAATCCTGAACCTTTTCAACTAATTTGTCATGTTCCCGTTTATGTGCCATATAATCCGGGTAATTAGTGCGCTGCATTTCCCGCTCTTCGTCTGCAAAATGTTCTACTGTATATTTAACCAGGTTATCCATGACTGTTATTAGCGATGATTTACCGTTTCCTATTCTCATCGCCATGTGTAGATCGTTGATTTGCTTTATCAGCATTTTGTGCTGGTTGTCGAATTTAAATACTCCTACGGAATACCGGTCCGACCAGTCGATCAAATTAGACATAAAAACTCCATTAAGATTAAAGGTGTACTCCATAATCGAAATGTCTCATCAAAAAGTTTAGGTTAAATTTATGTTAACCGGTTTGCTTGAATAACTCCTCTATCTTTTCAACCGGCCTGGCTAATACTGCCTTATTACCTAATTCAACTATCGGACGTTGTACTAGATCATGGTTTGCTACCATCTTATCAAGAAGTTGTGGTTCGGAATAGGAATTATTTTTCATATCCAATTCTTTATAAGCCTTTTCATTTTTCCTAAGCAGCTCGCTTGGCTTCATATCCATTTTTTTCAAAAGAGTTTTTAGCTTATTTTTTGTGAACGGTTTGATGTAATAATTAATTCTGTCAAATTCATAACCTTTTTCCTGAAGAAGTTTTACTGTTTTACGACAGGTTGTACAGGTTGGTTTTTCATAGACATTAATTTTTTCCATTTATTCTCCATAGATAAAATTATTTATTTACTAATTCCATATACCATATTTCCAAGTAAATAATCAAGTAGAAATTAATGATAAATAAGCATTGATTTGCATCCGTGTTATCTGAACAAAAGAAGATCTTACAAGGACCACGCTAAATGAATATACCATTACATATTGCCGAAGAGCTAGCCTTAAATGAAAAACAGGTTTTAGCGACCATCGGTTTATTACAAGAGGGCGCCACGATTCCTTTTATTGCCCGTTACAGGAAAGAACATACGGGCGGATTGGATGAAGAACAACTGCGCGAAATTGAAGACAGACTGAATTACCTTACTTTACTCAATGAACGAAAAGAAACCGTATTAAAAAGTATAGAAGAACAAGGTAAGTTAACGGATGAACTGAAACTGAAAATACAAAATGCCCTTAAGCTTCAGGAGGTTGAAGATCTTTATCTTCCCTACAAACCAAAACGCAAAACTCGTGGAACAATCGCTAAAGTAAAAGGATTGGAACCATTGGCGTTATTCATTCTTGAGAATCCTTTATTCGATGGCGACTTTGAAGCAAAGATGGCTGAATTCATTGACGATGAAAAAGGCGTAGCCAGTATCGAAGAAGCTTTACAGGGGGCGAAAGATATAATTGCCGAAATGATCAGCGACGATGCCGATGTAAGGAAGGCGGTTCGTGAGTCGTTGCTTCAGGACTCGAAGGCAGTATCCGAAAAAGCAAAAACAAAGGAAGGCGACCATCCACCGAAAGCTAAAGACGTTTACGAAGTTTATCACCAATTTGAAATTGACATAACTAAAATAAAACCTTACCAGGTTTTAGCTATAAATCGCGGTGAACGGGAAAAGTTTTTGAAAGTGTCCTTCAATTATGATAGACCGTCCGTGCTAGGTGATATCAAAATATGCTTTTTTGATA
>JANQLA010000105.1 GCA_028280855.1 Melioribacteraceae bacterium | reverse complement strand
AAATCCGTATTAAAAAGCAAAGATTATAATACATCTGTTGGCGATGAAGGCGGCTTTGCGCCAAACTTAAAATCAAATGAAGAAACCCTGGATATTATTCTGGAGTCAATTGAAAAAGCGGGATATAAGCCGGGCGACGATATTAGCCTTGCATTAGATGTTGCTTCGAGCGAGATGTTTATAAAAGAAAAAGGTATTTATCAATTCTTTAAGTCAGATAAATCTGAAAAAACCTCCGAAGAAATGGTTGCAATTTATAAAGATCTTGTTAATAAGTATCCGATTATTTCCATTGAAGACGGATTGGATGAAAACGATTGGGACGGCTGGAAATTACTAACTGATGAAATAGGTGACAAGGTTCAGCTGGTTGGCGACGATTTATTTGTAACCAATACAGAAAGACTATTGACAGGCATCGAAAAAGGTATAGCAAACTCGATCCTGATCAAAGTTAATCAAATTGGAACTCTTACCGAAACACTTGACGCAATTGAGATGGCTAAACGAACTAGCTATACAAGTGTTATAAGCCATCGTTCCGGTGAGACTGAAGACGCAACTATTGCAGACATTGCGGTGGCAACAAATGCCGGTCAAATTAAAACAGGCTCTGCCAGCAGAACAGATCGAATAGCCAAGTATAACCAACTTCTGCGTATTGAAGAAGAACTGGATACAACCGCAATATTCCCGGGCAAATCCGCAATTAACTGCAATGACTAAAATCATTTTACATATAATGTAGTAGTTATATAAAACGCCCTATCAAAGGGCGTTTTTTATTTTTAAAATATTTAATCCGGTAAGAGGTAAATATGGCAGTACAAACAATCCAAACAATTAACAACCTTATCAAAAAACATAAAATCGAAGTTATTGATCTTAAATGCATTGACCTGGTAGGCAGGTTGCACCATATATCACTTCCTGTTAATTCAAGTATAATGAAAAAACTTGTTGCCGAAGGAGTAGGATTCGACGGATCGAGCTACGGATTCAGAAAAGTTGAGAACAGTGATATGATAATGATACCCGATCTTGATACTGCAGTTATTGATCCTTTCAGGGATGCGCCTACATTAAGTTTTTATACGCATATTTTACTGACGGATAAAAATCGAACAAAGTTTTCCCAGGACGCCAGGTTTTTAGCAAAGAAAGCTGAGCAATTACTTAAGAAGTTCACCGGAGCTGACAAATCATGGTGGGGCCCTGAATTCGAATTCTACATCTTTTCGGATGTTGAATACGACACTCGTACAGCTACGTCGTTTTACAATGTTGAACATGCCGAGGAGTTCTATAAGCGTGCCTACCATGCTGCCAATCCTTTTGATATTTATGATGACTTTAGGGATGAAGCATGTAAATACTTTAAGCATTTCGGCATCGACGTAAAATATCATCACCACGAAGTAGGAGAGCGGGGGCAACAGGAAATAGAAACTTACTTTCACGACTTAATAAATACCGGTGATCACATCATTACTGCTAAATATATCCTCTTCAATCTTGCACGAATGAATGATTTGTTTATTACTTTTATGCCCAAGCCAATGTATCAGCAAGCAGGCAACGGAATGCATTTGCATATGTATTTAACAAAAGCATCCAAAAATGCATTCTATAAAAAAGGCGAGTACGGAAACATTAATGAACTCGGCAGGTATTTTATCGGCGGTATGCTGAAACACGGACCCGCTTTATCTGCGTTTACAAACCCCAGTACTAATTCGTACAAACGTCTTGTGCCGGGTTACGAAGCTCCCGTCGCTATGACCTACGGGCAGGGGAACAGGGCCTCCGCAATTCGTATTCCCAAGTATGTTTCGAACCCGCAGGAAACCAGATTCGAATACAGGCCTCCTGATGCTACTGCAAATCCTTACCTGTGCTTAACAGCTATGCTGCTTGCCGGCATTGACGGGGTGGTAAACAAAATTGATCCTGTTAAAGAGGGTTTCGGCCCATTCGACAAAAATATACAGGATGATTCAGGGATCGACAGTATTCAATTTTTACCTCGAAATTTAACGGAAGCAATCGATGCGCTTGAAAAAGATAACGACTTTTTATTTTGCGGCAATTTATTTACCGAAGAGCTTTTGGATCAGTGGGTAACTATTAAGAAAGAAGAAATAAAGTCAATTGGTACCATGCCTCATCCGTTTGAGTACAAGATGTATTTTACACTTTGATAAATTCCATAACTAATTATTATGTAATTGGTTAAAGTTCGTGATGAGTGGGATTTTATACTTACGATTAAAATCCCATTCTTTGATAAAAAATCAAATCATTGATACTTTGGTGTAAATGGTCAAAATTTTTAAAAAGTATCATGCATGAAAATCCTCAAGAATTACGAGCCCAACAAAACTTTACATATTGGAGAGACCAAAAAGTAGTAAAAGTAGTATGTGCCATGGAAATAACTAGAAATTAATTTTAAATGGATACGCATCTCAAAGAAATAACGCCTTCTGTACAAATAACTATAGTTGAATTTTGCTTCGTTGTTCTTATCATCTCAAATATTGTTAGTTATATAAATAAATTGAAAACATACTACTATATCTTTCTTATCCTTATTTTTTTATATTTGTATAATAATCCCTTTCTCTTCTTTTGGGCATATGGCTAAAGAAGCAAAAGCACGCATAAAGATTAACAAGCTACTCGAAGAAGCCGGATGGTGTTTCTTTGATGAAGAAGGCAAGAAAGCCAACATCCTCCTTGAAAATAACGTAAAAATAACGAGAAATCACCTTGATGAATTTGGCGAGAACTTCGAAAAAACACGTAATGGATATATTGATTTTTTATTGCTTGATGATCGTGGTTTCCCGCTTATAGTGCTTGAAGCAAAGTCCGAAGACAAACACCCATTGGTAGGTAAAGAGCAAGCCAGAGAATATGCCAAAGCTCAAAGCTGCAGGTTTATAATATTATCAAACGGAAATCTGCATTACTTCTGGGACCTTGAAAGGGGTAATCCTTATTTGATAACTTCGTTCCCTGAGCCTGATTCGGTAAAGACATTTAAAATACATACACCTGATCCTCAAAAGCTTATTGCTGAAAATGTTGCTGAAGATTACATTGCTTTAACACAGCTTCCTGATTATGCTGTTAATCCTGCTTACATCGATGATTCGTTATGCTCAGATTTTATAACTAAAAACAAACTTCGTTTCTTACGGCCTTATCAGATGAGTGCAATTGAATCAATCCAAGCATCGGTTAAGGAAGGCAATGACAGATTCCTTTTTGAAATGGCAACCGGTACAGGTAAAACACTGGTCTCTGCAGCTGTGATAAAGTTGTTTCTAAGGACTTCAAATGCAAACAGGATACTCTTTTTGGTAGATAGATTAGAGCTTGAAGACCAGGCATATAAAGCGTTTAATTATTACTTAAAGAATGACTACAAAACTGTAATCTATAAAGAGAACAGGGATGACTGGCGAAGAGCTGAAATTGTTGTAACAACGGTTCAGTCACTTCTGTTTAATAACAAGTATCAAAAACTGTTCTCCCCAACTGATTTTGATTTAGTTGTATCAGATGAAGCGCATAGATCAATTGGCGGTAATTCAAGAGCTGTTTTTGAATACTTTGTCGGTTATAAATTAGGATTAACAGCTACACCAAAAGACTATCTGAAGAAGATAGATACAACGATAGCTAACGACCCAAGAGAAACCGAAAGACGTATGCTGCTTGATACGTATAAAACATTCGGATGTGAAAGCGGAAATCCAACTTTTCGTTATTCACTTATTGATGGTGTTAAGGATGGATATTTAATTAATCCAATGGTTGTTGATGCAAGAACTGAAATAAGTACTCAATTACTTTCTGATAAAGGATACTCTATAATTAAAATCAATGATGAGAATGAAGAAGAAGAACAATCATACTTTCAAAGAGACTTTGAAAAGAAGTTTTTCTCTGAGCCTACCAACAAAATATTCTGCAAAACTTATTTGGAAAATGCTTTACCTGATCCTGTTACCGGCGAGATAGGGAAAACAATAGTTTTTTCTGTAAGTCAAAATCATGCAGCAAAACTAACTCAAATACTGAATGAAATGGCCGACCAAATGTTTCCCGGAAAATATAATTCGGATTTTGCTATTCAGGTTACTTCATCAGTGCACGGAGCGCAGCAATTTACAATTAACTACACTAATAATAATCTTAGTGGTTCGGGTAATTTTTTGCCCGAATATAAAACCAGTAAAACACGAGTATGTGTAACTGTTGGAATGATGACAACCGGTTATGACTGTCCCGACATCTTAAATCTTTGTTTAATGCGTCCTATTTTTTCACCAACTGATTTTATACAGATTAAAGGAAGAGGAACACGAAAGCATAACTTCTTAACCGAATTGAGAGATGATAATCTTAAATCACAAATCCATGAACCCGACAAAAAAATATTTAAGCTGTTCGACTTCTTTGGTAACTGTGAATACTTTGAAGAAGAGTATGACTACGATCAGGTACTTAAACTTCCTGCTGTTTCATCTGGTAATGGAAATGGTGGAAATGGAGGTGCAACACCAAAGGATTTCGAGAACTTTGATCCTGATGAAATCTATACTCTACGTGAACAAAAAATAGATTACAGAGGAATGAAAATTGACAGGATGTTTTTTGAAGGATTTGAAGAAACTATTAAAACGGATGAGTTTATTAAAACGAATGTAGAACACGGCGACTGGGATAAAGTAATTGAATACCTTAGAGACAAAGTTTTAGACAAACCCGAAAATTATTACTCGATTGATAAGTTAAGAAAAGCTGCAGGAGTTGACCGCAAACTTCAATTAAGAGAAATAGTTGAAAAAGCATTAGGGATTATATCGAAGTTCAAATCAAAAGATGAACTGCTCGAAGAAGAGTTTGATAAATTCATGCTTGATAAAAAACCGGATGATCCTTCTGCAATAATCGCAATGAAATACTTTTTCAAAGCTTATACAACTGATAGTGTTGTTAGAGATTTGATTGATAACGGCAGATATGCTGGACTATACACCAATCCAACTTTCAGCATGAATCATTATGAAGCTGTTCCGGAAGAATGGAGAACTATTATACCCGAATACATTAAAGATTATGTTCCTCTAAACCAATTTACGATATAAACATTTAGGCCGTTATGCTTGATATAGAAACCAAACGAAGAATAGATACTGCAAGGGATATACTGGTAGGCAAAGTACCCGATCCTAAATCACAGGTTGAACAGATTACAATTGCGCTCATTTACAAGTTTATGGATGACATGGACTTACGTGCTGCAGAACTTGGCGGTAAAAGAAAATTCTTTTCCGGTGATTTTGAAGAATATAGCTGGCAAAAACTTATGTCTCCCGAATTAGGTGGTTTTGAAGTACTTGATCTATATTCTAAAGCAATTCAGGAAATGAACATCAACCCTAATATTCCTCAGTTATTTCGGGATAT
>JANQLA010000384.1 GCA_028280855.1 Melioribacteraceae bacterium | reverse complement strand
GATGAGACGTCAGATTGTTTTTCATTGAACCTCAGATTCTGGTTGAATCTTTCAAGATCGTAGATATCTCCTTTTTGAAAGTCTAACCGTTCGTTAAGTATATCATCTGAATAAACGGTGTTCCCTTCCCATAGAACATTTCGCACCTTGTATTGGGGGCCTTCGTAAACATTAATCACAATGTCAACGAAGTTTTTATCAATGGAGTATAGTAAAGAATCGCTGATAATCTGTGCGTCGCGGTAACCATTTTTCCGATAAAAATTTATTAACAAGTCTTTATCCTTTTCATAGAGCTCTTTATTCAAATTCGCGCTGCTGAAAAATTTCCAGAACGAATCTTCCGAAGTTTCATCGAATTCATCTTTTAGATCGTCATCGTCAAACGCCTGGTTCCCGTTGAATCTGATTGTGCGCACAATAACTTCGTCGCCTTCTTCAATTACGTATTTGAGTAATGTTCTACCTTTTATTTTTCGCACAATATTAGTTCGCGAATCAGGATCATAGTCATAGGTTTTTGAATATTCATCCGAAAAGTCTTTTACATTACGCCATGTTACATCTATTTCATCATCGGAGGTATCCGCTTCAAAAAATTCAAAAAGCACCGGTTCAATTTTAGCGTTCAAAAATCCTTCTTCATCATAAAGTTTTTTGATACGGTTTTTAACACGGTAAATATCTTGCGTTTTAAGAATTTGTCCCGTTGTAAAAAATATTTCTTTCTCTATGTCGTCTTCATCTATTTCATCCGCTCCTTCAACCACGAACGATTCAATTCTCGGGTGTTCTTCTACTTTTATTAAAAGGAACACACCGTTATCAATTTTCTTTTCAATAACAATTTCAATATTTGGCTTGAAAATTCCGAGTGTCCATAATCTTTTTATTGCATTAAGCGTTTGATCGCCGGGTATCTCAATTTCATCCCCGATTTTCTGACCGCTGTTTGCAATAATGGTTGAAGCGTCTGCAGTTTTGTTGCCTTCAACTGATATTCCCAGAATCTGGTAATTTTGTTTCTGGAATTGTGAAAGCAACATACCCGGGATTAATAAACAAACTAAAAGACTATAGCTGTACCAATTGTTTCGGATGTTTCTTTTCATTCTTTTCCTGGTTAAGATTTTTAATTTGTTCGCTCACCAGCCCATAACGTCTTTCACGTCTTTGATAATCCCTTATTGCTTCCAGAAGTGTGGAGGAGTTAAAATTCGGCCAAAGTGTATCGGTTACAAAAATTTCGGAATATGCAATTTGCCACAAGAGGAAATTACTAACTCTAAATTCACCACCGCTTCTTATCATCAGATCGGGATCAGGCATATTACGGGTTGATAAATATTTACTGATAGTCTCTTCCGTAATAGTATCAGTATCAAGTCCGTTTTTAGAGTCTTCGGCAATTTTTCTTACCGCTTCGGCAATTTCCCACCTTCCGCTGTAACTCAATGCAAGATTAAGTACCATTCGATTATTGTCTTTTGTCTTTTCAAACGCTTCGTTTAATTCTCTTTTAACAGCATTAGGCAGGTTGTCTAAATTTCCTATTGTGGTTAGTCTTATATTATTTGCATGCAGTTCATCAGTTTCATCGCGCAAGCTTTTTACAATAAGCCTCATTAAAGTAGAAACTTCTACGCGTGGTCGCTTCCAATTTTCGGTTGAGAAAGTGTAAAGTGTAAGGTACTGAACGCCCAAATTAACGCAGGCCTCAACAATTTCACGCACAGTTTCAATACCCTTTTGATGACCGGCAACTCGCGGTAAGCCTTTCCTTTTCGCCCATCGACCGTTACCATCCATAATAATTGCGATGTGCTTGGGTATTTCTCCATGTTGTTTCACGGAGTTAATTTCGGCCAGTATTTTTTTCTTTAAAACTGCTGCCAATTCATGCTCAAATAATTTTTTACAGACTAACTAAAATAGTTTACCGACTGTGCAAAGTCAAGATATTCAACTATTTGACGGACTCTCGGTATTTTGAGAACGACAGATTGTACAACCGAAGTTTAATTTTGTGTCAGGATTTATTTGGAACTCAAAAAATAATTTTTGTAATTGAACTAAAGGAGGAGCAGAGTGTTCGGGTTATTCAAAGGCTTCAAAAAGTAGAATTGAATTAAAAATTTGGAATGCGGCTATTCTGTAATTATTATTTTAATACTTTCCTTGTTATCCTTTGGCAGTTGTGCAACAATATCATATACCTTTTGCACAAGCTTCTTAGTTACGCCAACGTATAACTTTATTTTTTTGTTTGAATACTTTGTATTGCGAGACGATAAATAATCCAATTTTTGTTTTAGCTTTGGGTCACTTACATCACTCTCCGAAAGAACAATACCCATAACATAAACTTTTTTAAATTTACCTAGAGCATCAATTTCGTAACGGCCGATCGGTTTTGGAGTTGGAAGATAGGTTCCGTATTTTCGACTGACCGTCAGAAACCCGTTTTTCCAAAAGTGGCTTATCAAATCATCTACTCTATCTTGATGGGTTTTTCTCATTGTTAATTCAATCATATTTTTAATATCAACTCGCTATTGGAAGTATAGGAATGATCGGAGAAAATCTTGATTCAGCAAGTGGTTTAATATTTGCTATTTTATTATAATCAAACATGCTAATTTCAAATTTACCGTTTACACGTCCGAATAAAACCTTTTTACCGGCCTTATTACATGATATGTAATATGGTTCCATAGTTACTTCATCCAGGTTGTACAAAAACCTTAACCTAAATCTATTTTTTATTGCGGTAGTAAATAAATCGGTTTTCATATCATTCTCCAATTAGTTGTACCATCGAAAAACACCGAGCACTCGTCCTATTATCGAAAATTCTTCCATATTATTGACTTCAATAACGTTATAATTTGTATTTTCGGGTATCAGCTGTACGACAGTTCCTTTCCTTTGGTATCTTTTCAATGTAGCTTCGTCATGTAGCATTGCAACAACTATATCGCCGTTTTTAGCATCCGGCTGCTTGTTTACAATAACAACATCGCCTTCAAAAATACCTGCGTCAATCATACTATCTCCTTTAACTTTCAGACCGAACGATTCGTTCCGATTGTTAAGAAGATTTGACTGAATTGACAGAGTGCCTTCGATATTTTCTTCTGCTAGTATTGGATAACCAGCTGCAACTCTACCTACGATTGGTAATTCGATTATTTCCAGGTATCTTGTACCAGTTTTAGCTAATGACAACTCTGTTAGTGACAATGCCCGGCTTGAATTACTCTCGACGTTGATGTAGCCCTTTTTCGTGAGAGCTTCTAAATGCCTTTTTACGCCAAATGTACTTGCCAAATTAAAATGCTTAGCAATTTCGCGGTATGTCGGAGGAAACCCGTTGAACTCAATATGTTCTGTTATGAAGTTAAGAATTTCTTTTTGACGATCTGTTAATTCCTTGCTCATAAATGTAGTGTCCTTTTGTTCACTACAAATATAGTGTACGTATGTGCACTTGTCAAGATATTTTTTTAGAGGATAATAAAAAAGCCGGTCAAGGAACCAGCTTTTTCGAATGCAATAAAACAAATGATATACTCAAACTCGAACCATCCAACCGTGCCTGTCTTCTTTTCTTCCGTATTGAATATCGGTTATTTCCGTGTAGAGTTTTTTACCGAGCTCCCCGGCCTCGTTATCGCTAAATTGTATTATTTTGTCGTTGTATTTTAGCTTGCTGAGGGATGATATTACCGCGGCCGTTCCGGTTCCGAAAATTTCAAGAAGTTCGCCTTTATCATATGCTTCGGCAACCTCATCTATTGAAATGTCACGCTCAACGATGTTATAGCCCCAGTCTTTAAGAATCTGGATAACTGAAATTCTGGTAACACCGGGTAATATTGATCCTGTTAATCTCGGGGTAACAACTTCGTCCTTTAGATGGATGAATATGTTCATCGTACCGACTTCTTCGATGTACTTTTGCTCAATAGCATCAAGCCACAGCACTTGGGTGTATCCTTCTTTTTTTGCATCGGCTTGTGCGAGCAAGCTCGATGCATAATTTCCTGCACATTTGCATGCTCCAACTCCTTTAGCAGCAGCTCGAACATATTTATCTGTTACCATAATTGGTACAGGCTTGAATCCTTCCGGATAGTACGGACCTACCGGGCTAAGCATAATAATGAATTTATAGTTTTCACCTGGCCGGACACCAAGAAACGGATCATGTGCATACATAACCGGTCGAATATAGAGGGAGTAGCCTTCTTTTGTCGGAACCCACCCCTTATCAAGTGCAACCAGCTCTTTAAGGGCTTTCATGAAAAGTTCGTTATCAATTTCAGGCATACAAAGCCGTTTAGCAGAATTGTTCATTCGTTCAATGTTTTTATCTGGTCTAAACATTGCAATTGTACCATCCTCACGCTTAAAAGCTTTAAGTCCTTCAAAAATTGCTTGGCCGTAGTGTAGCACCATTGCTGCCGGGCTCATACTAACGTTGTTTGTCTTTTTTATCTTTGGCGAATTCCATCCACCAAGAGCTTGATCATAATCTACCTCAAAAATATGATTAGAGAATGTTCTTCCAAAAATCAAATTTTCCGGTAACTCAACCTTTGAGTCCTTTTCTAATGTTTCATAGATAATTTCCGACATACTCTCACCGCCTTTTTGTCATAAGTTGATTAAGAAAAAAAATGCCCGGAGGAGGGCGTTCCGGGCATCATGTATGATTTGACACTACTAATCGTGATCAAATCAAAACTAAGATCGATAATTTTTTGTAACAACATAATTTACGAATAAGTTCATTTACTCATAACGTGTACAAATATATGAAAAAACTTTTTTATTCATCAATGGAAAAAATTACTTCTTATCATATTTTGAGTATATCAAAATATATAGTATTATTATTAACGAGAATGGTAAATTTCGTAGTGGATTTTTTTGAAAAAAGGATTTAGAATATATTGATTGGAGCCCTCGGAAATAAAACGCTGAACTTCTTTGAAGAAGTAGGACAGTTCTCCAAACTTTTTGGTGATATTTTGAAATTTACTCCAAAACTCATTAAAAAAAGGAAGCTGCTTCTTTTCCAAATGGAGCATATTGGAGTAAACTCGCTCCCGCTTGTGATGATAATTGCGATTTTTACCGGGGCCGTAGCTGCATGGCAGGCTGCCTACCAGTTGAAAGGTATAGCACCGCTCTCGTTTTTAGGAACCGCGACTAGCCGTGCGATAATAACTGAGCTGGGACCGGTATTAACGGCTATAGTTATAGCCGGAAGGGTAGGCGCTTCTATCGCCGCGGAAATAGGATCTATGAAAGTTACAGAACAGATAGACGCGCTGGAGGTGATGGGCATTAGTCCCGTAATGTATTTGGCAATGCCGCGTTTTTATGCCGCGATTTTTATGATGCCAATACTCGTAGTAATTGCAAATGTTATTGCTGTTGGCGGAGCTTTCATAATCTCAAACTATTTTTTAGGCGTGTCATTCGATGTTTTCTTTGATTCTGTGAAACGTTTCTTCTTCATCGGGGATTTCTTTTTCGGTATGGTAAAAGGTGTTGTTTTTGGCGGTATTACTTCTCTGCTCGGATGTCATATTGGATTCCTTACACAGGGTGGAGCAGAAGGTGTTGGTAAATCAACAATTCGTTCATTCGTAATTACATCTGCGCTCATATTGATAGTTGATTATATTTTATGGAGTCTTGTTTTCTAAATTTAATGCTAATTTAACTTTTAATTCTATATATTGGTTTCTAATTCTCAGAACTATTGTAATTCTTCATGCGGAAATATTTAATAATTAAGAGAACACTTGATCTAACACTATCCATACTATTGCTCCCTGTTGCAATTCCTTTGATAATTATTTTTAGCATAATAATAACGATTAAACTTAAGGAATTTCCTCTTTATTTTCAAAGACGGGGATTAACTCTAAACAGGTATGTATTCACAATAGTGAAATTGAAGACTATTAAAACGAATGCAACTACAGAAACTATTAAGAAAGACAGCTCTAACATTCTTTTAAAGCCAATTCTTTCAAGGGGAATGTGCCCTTTTGCTGCTTGGCTTAGGAAAACGGGCTTAGATGAGATACCGCAGATTTTCAACATTCTTTTAGGGCAAATGAGTTTCATTGGTCCCCGTCCGTTAATGATGTCCGATTTGCAAACGATGAAAAATGATTATTTAGAGCACTACAAACAAAGGCAAAAGCTTGATGTGAAACCTGGTTTATCGGGGATGTGGCAACTGTTCTGCAAAAGAGAGGAGGGAATTAAAAACCTAATTGCTCTCGATACAATTTATGATGAATTAAAATCAGTTGCTCTTGACTTCAAACTAATATTATTTACAATTCCTATTGTATTTACCGGCACCAATACCGATGCAATCGTAACAAAAGATAATTTCCCCTTAAAAGGATTGTTCGGCTTAACTAACACAACTCAATTTGTAATTGCACAACCAAATAAAAGTAGTCGCAAAATTAAATTTCAGAGTCCGTATAAGGTTAATATTCCAGGAGATTGGTGGACTGCGAGCTATTCATTCAAGTCTAGCAGAACCGGGTCTGTTAAGATATTAAGACGAAGTGAGATATTTAGGAAAGCTGTATAGATAAATTTAATACGGTTGTTCAGTGATTGTTCCGCTGTTAAAACCCTTTGGGGACGATAAGTTTACATTCGATTATTGTTATCCAACAGTAAACTGCATTATATTGCCAGCTGATTGGTGGCTCAAGCATTCTACTACTAATTATCAAATAAGTACACTTTTCCTTCAATTTAACAAAAACTTACCCATAGAAAGGCTATCAAAGCCTAATACTTTGGAAGTAGCGCAAGTCGACTATTTAATGAAAGAATATAAATATCTTTCAGAACTAAGGAAACGCAAACACGAGTTTGTTAAATATTCAATTTATCTATTAATTCTTCTTATAGGATGGATTGTAATTATTGTACCTTGTAGTTAGGTATTATTTTTTATTAACGGATATTTAAATGTTAAAAGTAAATAAACTTTCAAAAGGAGGGGACAGGTAAAAGTAATCTTTCATTAAAAATTTCTTTAGGAGGGTTTATGAGGATTGTTTGCAAAATTGTTGGAGCATTTTTACTATTCGTAAATAGTTATGCGCAGTTATCAATTACTGCTCTTGACACACCATTCTTAATAGATTTCGAATCTACAGTTGCCGGCGTTAGCTCCGGAACTTTTGATGGTTCTGGTTTAACTCCAACACCTTCATCCGGGCAACTTGATTCTGATGCTTGGGAAATTTTAGGGTTAAGTGACGGTGATTTGACTTTTGGCTCTATTGGTACGTCCGGAGATTATGCAAGAGGTGCGTCAAGCGGAAGTGTAACAACAGGCGGAATCTATGCATTTGACGTTGGTTCAGGTGACGTCGCTTTTGGTGTTCAACCGGGAGGTTTGGACTTTACACCGGGCAAAATAGTATTAAGGATAGTTAATAATTCAGGAAACGACATAAAAACAATTGAGCTTACGTATAAAGTAAATCATTTTAATAATGGTGGTTACTCAAACAGTTTAAATATTGCATATTCTAATGACAATTCAATGTTTGTTGGATTATCTGAACTAGATTTTGCAACAACCGAAGTTGCTGATGGAAGTCCTTCTTGGGGAGAAGAAACTAAGTCAGTAGTTATTAGTGCGCATTTATCTGATGGCGAATCCTTGTACTTACAGTGGAACAGTAATGATGTCTCCGGATCAGGATCAAGAGATGAAATTGCAATAGATGATATTGTAATTACTGCAAGATCTTCAAACGAAGGGATTTTAGTTACTGAAATCGTTGACCATGGAGAAGACTACAATGAATCATATTTGGAAATTTATAATTCGGGATCATTGCCGATTAACATAGAAGGTTGGCAATTAATGGAAAGGTACAACCCAAATAACGCTGATGAGAGAACTGCAACAGCAAATTCTTCTACTCAAATGAATAGCGGCTCTTCGGGTTACTTTACACTGGCTTTTAACGAATATGCAGTTTTTGTGAGAGGCGATGCTGCAGGTTTAAAGACTCGCCATTCAATTGCCAATGATATAGCCTTGTTCGAAAATAGTGTTCCGCAACTTAACGATGATGAAAGACACCAACTTGTTAATGCTGTAGGGGACATAATTGACAATTTTGGATTGTGGAATTATGCAGATGGAAGTTCCTTCCGATTTGATAATGCTAATGCTTATCAAAGGACAGGAGGTTCAACGAGTGACGGTGAGCTGGAATCGAGTTGGACAAAAAGTGCAATAGCATCATATACATACACGCCTGGATCGGCAAATTTTATTCCTCTTCCCGTCGGACTAACATCCTTTTCTGCAATCCAAACTGATGCCGGGGTAGAGCTTAACTGGGAAACAGCCACCGAGGTAAATAATTATGGCTTTAATGTCGAAAGGAAACAGGATGAAGGTCAGTGGTTGAATATTGGTTTTGTGCAGGGACATGGCAATAGTAACTCACTAAAACTATATAAGTTCGTTGATATCGAAGCGCTACCCGGCAACTTAAGGTATAGACTCAAACAAATTGACACTGACGGTGTCTTTGCTTACTACGCGTTAACTGCTGAAATTAACAACAGCATAACTTCGGTTGAAGGCAATGAAATTTCAATTGAATATTCATTGGAGCAAAATTACCCCAACCCGTTTAATCCATCGACAACCATTGCGTATTCCATATCGGTTGTCGATGTCCCGAGCGGAGTCGAGGGGCATAAGGTCTCTCTAAAAATCTACGACATCCTCGGTAACGAAGTTTCCCAATTGGTAAACAAATACCAGCCAGCGGGATTCTACCGGGTTGAATTTGACGGCAGCAATCTTTCCAGCGGTATGTATTTCTACAAAATTAAAGCAGGCGAATTTGTAGGGATAAAGAAAATGACTTTGATCAAATAGTGCCAAACGATTCTAACAGTAAATAGGTTATGAATTTTCCCGCTTCATGATTTAGAAAGGAGTGGGAGATTTATCGTTTGCTGATTTCTTGCTTCACTTCCATTTTAGCAGCAATCATATCTCTGTGTTCTAGATTAAGGTTATTACTTACTTTGCGAATAAAATAATCTTCATGAGCATCGAGGCTTCCATCAATGAATACCAGCTTCCACAGGTTTTTCAAAATCTCATATTTTTCTTGTTTCGAAAAATGATTATTTATTATTTGTGTGTATTCGTATATGCTAACATTGTGCTTAATTTTATTTTCAGCCAACTCGAACAATTCATTTAACTCTTCTTCAGAGAGTGAAAATTCTGCTTTCATCAGATTGTAGATCAATTTTTTCTCCTCTTCAGAAAATTCATCATCAGAATTTGCAAGCTCAACAAATAATGCGCACGTAGCAATATGTAATTTATTCCCGGCAGTTGATTCAGGCATATCGTTATTTCCCTCATCAACTTCTCCTAGCAAAATGTTTTTTAAGTATGAAAGCATTATGACCTACCCGACTTATTTTTCTTGAACATCAATTTCAACTTTCTCTTCAGGTTTTAGAGGGCGCTCGTAAATCTCAGTCATCCTCTTATAAGCTTCTGCAAGATCATCATTTATCTGATCCCAAGTAAATCTCCATGTCCAGTTACCGCCTAACTTTCCGGGGAAGTTCATCCGGGCATCGGTACCTAGATTTAGAATATCCTGCATAGGGATAACAACAATGTTAGCAACCGAAGCGTAAGCAGCGCGAATAACTTCAAATCGAATATCGTCGCCGAAATAGCCCAGGTAATTTTGCGTCCATTCGTATATCCCGGAACCGTTTTTCTTTTCCGTTTCAAAAAAACCGCGTGTAGTATCGTTATCATGCGAACCGGTGTAAACGCAGCAGTTAGGGATATGATTATGTGGAAGGAATTTTTTTTCCATATCATCGCCGAATGCAAACTGTAAAATTTTCATTCCCGGAAAATTGAACGCGTCTCGCAGTTCCTCTACTTCGTTTGTTATTACTCCAAGATCTTCGGCAAGTATAGGCACATCGCCCAGCTTCTCTTTAACTGTTTTGAACAATTCATGTCCCGGCGCTTTAATCCACCTACCGTTTACTGCGGTCTCGGCGTCTCCAGGAATTTCCCAAAAAGCTTCGAATCCGCGGAAGTGATCGATGCGCACAATGTCAACCAATTCGTACATTTTACCAAATCGTTTCAGCCACCAGTCAAAGCCGTTATTTTGCATCACGTCCCATCGGTATAGAGGATTACCCCACAGTTGCCCGGTAGCGCTGAAATAATCAGGCGGTACGCCGGCAACGGTTTCAAGTTTTCCGTTTTCATCAACCGTAAATAAATCTTTGTTTGCCCAGAGGTCGGAGCTGTCATAGGCAATAAATATAGGCAGATCACCAATTACCTGTATACCGTTTTTATTAGCAAATTTTTTAACGGTTTTCCACTGCTCGTCAAACTTTGCCTGGATAAAAATTTCATAGTTAACCTCGTCTTGTAGCTTCTCCGTCCACTCTGCAACAGCACCATCTTTTCTAAGTGCTATATCCTGGTTCCATTCAGTCCAAAGAATACCGTTATGAAATTTTTTGCACGCCATAAACAAAGCGAAATCATTAATCCAATATTTATTTGCTGAAAGGAATTCTTCAAACTCTTTTTCAACCTTTTTACCGGACTCCTTAAAATTTGTAAAAGCTTTTTCCAGTAAATAGCTTTTGAATTTAATTATATTCCCGAAATCAATTTCAGATGGATTCCATTCGCCGGCATTTGCAGTATCTTCAGTACTGAGCAAACCGTCTTCATACAATAGCTCCGGGCTTATCAAAAGAGGGTTACCTGCAAAGGCGGAAAAGCATTGATACGGCGAATCGCCGTAACCCGTTGGGCCCAAAGGAAAAACCTGCCACAAATTTTGCCCTGCGTTTTTCATAAAGTCGATAAATTTTAACGCT
>JANQLA010000373.1 GCA_028280855.1 Melioribacteraceae bacterium | reverse complement strand
TAAAGAGGTTAATATGGAGAACTGTTTGCGCGTTACTGTTGGTTCGCAAGAAGAAAACGATAAATTTATTAATACATTAAAACAAGTATTATGAAAAGGATCGAAATCGACCCGAGGTTTTTCAGTCTGGAATATCGAGAATCTTACGGGATTATTACTGCGTTACTCTCTCTAAAAGAGAATGGATTTTCAATTCAATCCGAATTTGTACCTAATACATTCAGGGAGATTATAGAAAACGAAGGTATTGAGATTGTCACTCCGCCTGAGAAAGACAAACTTTTTCCCAAAATTGTACTCGATAATTCCTTCGGTAATGATGTTATTAACGTTAAGCATGGAAGCGATATACCTAATGTACTTGACGCAGTAAAACATCTTTTGCATCAAGAACGAAAGACTTCTATCAAAAGGGTTACGAAAGAAACAAAAATTGAGATTGATCTAAATCTTGATGGAAACGGAATTTCCAATGTTTCAACTGGAGTTGCATTCTTCGACCACATGCTTGATCAAATAGCTCGTCATGGCAATGTTGATTTAAAAATCTCGGTCAACGGCGATCTTCATGTTGATGAACATCATACGGTCGAAGACGTTGGAATAGCACTAGGCGAAGCAATTCTAAAAACGCTTGGCGATAAAAAAGGAATAAAACGCTATGGATATTTTCTCCCAATGGATGATACAATAGCTAGATTCGCAATGGATATAGGTGGAAGACAATATCTTAATTTTAAGTGTAAATTTAATCGAGAGTTTGTCGGTGATTTTCCGACTGAACTAACGGAAGAGTTCTTTAAAGGCGTTGCTCAAGGGTTAAATGCAAATTTATTTATACGGGCAAAGGGAAAGAACGATCATCATAAAATAGAAGCAATATTCAAGGCGTTTGCAAAATCGTTAAATGAAGCTTGTAGACTTGATGAAAGGGGAAAAGGGAAGTTACCGACAACAAAGGGTATAATATGATTGCGTTAATTGATTACGGGGCCGGTAATACAGCGTCTGTTGCCAACGTGTTAAAGGATCTTAACACGGAGTATATTATTACGAATCGTGAATCGGAAATTTGTAAGTCGGATAAGATAATATTTCCAGGTGTTGGTGAAGCCTCCTTTGCTATTAGGAAATTGAATCTTTTTAATCTTATTAATTTGTTGCGCATCGTTAAAAAACCGTTCCTTGGTATTTGTTTGGGAATGCAATTGATGTGTGATGAATCCGATGAAGGCAATGTAAAATGTCTTGGCATATTCCCTTCGAGATGTAAAATGTTCGAAGGTAATGATATCAAAGTTCCGCATATGGGTTGGAATAAAGTCGAATTTGTAAAAGGAAGCAAATTGTTTGACGGTTTAGCTTCTGATGAAAGATTCTACTTTGCGCATTCCTACTATGTGCCAACAAATGAATACACTATTGCAAGTTGTAACTATGGAATTGACTTTGCAACTGCTATGGAGAAAGGTAATTATTACGGTGTTCAGTTTCACCCGGAAAAATCAGGTCCCGCAGGCATTCAAATTGTAAGGAACTTTGTTGAAAAATGTTAATTATACCCGCAATTGATATTATTGATAATTCAGTAGTTAGGCTTACTGAAGGTAGGTACGATGAAGTGAAAAAATATAACTCAACGCCTGTTGAGCAAGCTGTAAAATTTGATAAACTAGGATTCGAATGGCTGCACGTAATTGATTTGATAGCATCACGTGACGGGACAATCAATACAATAAATATCATTACTGAAATTAAGGCTAAAACAGAATTGAAACTTGAATTTGGCGGCGGTATAAGATCATTCAATGATGTTAACGAATTGATTGAAGCCGGGGTCGATAGAGTAATAATTGGGTCTATGTCGGTCAAAGATAAATCCGACTTTGAAAAAGCTGCTTCAGAATTCGGACCTGATAAAATTGTTGTTGCTTCGGATGTTCTGAATGAATTCATTCAAATAAAAGGATGGACTGAAAATTCAGGCGTTTCTATTAGCGACCATATTGAATATTGCCGTGCTTTAGGACTCGATACATTTCTTGTAACCGACATAAAAAAAGACGGCTTGTTAATGGGACCAAGCAAGGAGTTGTACAAAAATTTACTTAATGACTACCCTTCGATTAAATTAATCGCATCGGGTGGTGTGAGTAAGATGATGGATCTTCAGGAACTGCGTGGATTGAATTGCTATGCTGCGGTTGTTGGGAAAGCAATTTATGAAAATAAAATAGATATGAAAGAGTTATCTGAATTTGCTGGCTAAAAGAATTATACCGTGTCTTGACGTTAAAGACGGACGTGTTGTAAAAGGAACAAATTTTGTAAACCTGCGCGATGCAGGCGCGGCTGTAGAACTCGCAAAACGTTACTACGAAGAAGGTGCCGACGAACTGGTGTTCCTTGATATAACGGCATCGGAAGAAAAACGAAAGACATTGTTGAAATTAATTGAAGACGTTGCAGCAGTTATTAGAATTCCTTTTACAGTTGGCGGCGGTATCTCCGAGCTTGATGATATCGACAAATTGTTGAAGTCCGGCTGCGACAAAGTATCGCTGAATACTTCGATAGTTAAGCGACCTGAATTAATTTCTGAAGCCGCCAATAGATTCGGCAGCCAGGCTATTGTTGCTGCTATTGATATTAAACAAGTTGGAAGCACCCACAAAATATTTATCAAAGGCGGTAAAGAGGAAACCGATAAATTTGGTATGCTATGGTGTATAGAATGCTTCGAAAGGGGAGCCGGGGAGATACTTCTCACCTCTATGGATAAAGACGGTACAAAGGACGGATACGATAATGATTTCCTCAAGGAGTTGTGTGAAAAAGTTTCCATCCCTGTTATTGCTTCCGGCGGAGCGGGCACAAAGGAGCATTTTCTTCAAACTTTTCGCGACACAAATGCAGATGCATGTTTAGCCGCAAGCTTATTTCATTATAACGAGCTTGGAATAGGCGAACTTAAAAGCTATTTAGCAGAAAATAATATTGAAGTTAGAATATGATTGACATTGAAAACCTTGACTATGAGAAAAGCGAAGGTTTGATTCCGGCGATAGTAGTTGATAAGAGTACAGATCAAGTATTGATGCTTGGCTTTATGAATAAGGAATCGCTGAATAAAACTATAGCCTTAGGTCAGGTAACTTTTTACAGCAGATCACGGAAAGAACTTTGGACTAAAGGTGAAATGTCGGGCAATTACCTGGAGTTAGTTGATATAAAAACGGATTGTGACAATGACACACTGCTTGTATTTGCAAATCCAATCGGACCAACATGTCACACAGGCGATTACTCATGCTTTAAAATTGAGAAGAAAGAATCATCATTGGAATTCCTGCAGGTTTTATTCGAACTCGTCAAGAAGCGAAAATCGGATTTACCCGAAGGTTCGTACACCACAAAGCTATTTAAGTCCGGGACGAACAGGATAATACAAAAGGTTGGCGAAGAAGCTATTGAAACAGTTATTGCTGCAAAGAATCGTGATAAAAATGAAATTGTAAATGAAGTGTCCGATTTAATTTATCATTTGTTTGTTATGCTTGCTGAGCAGGGGATAGAGTTAGACGAGATTGTTGATAATATTGCAGAACGTCATAAATGATGTGTTGTAAAATTACTGTTGAAGCGGAATATCATTCAAATAAGTAGAATAATCAACTTAGTTATTTTAAGGATGTCCAATTATTTTTTGGTATTCTTTATCATTTGGTTCCCATAGTTCTACCCCATTACCTTCCGGATCTTTTATCCAAGCAAACTTCCCATACTGATATTCTTCTGTGTTACTCATTTGTTCTATACCATTTTTCTTAAGTCGCTTAAGCAAAAGTTCCAGATTTAAAACTCGATAGTTTATTACAAACTCTTTGCAGTTTTTATCGAACAAGTGCCAAACAGTAAATCCTAATTGATTACTATCATTTTCATGCCTCCATGAAAACGTGACGCCTTGTTCATTAGAATTAATCCCAAGATTCTTATTATACCACTCCCTTGTAGCTTTGGCATTTATACTTTTTATAAATATACCGCCAATACCTGTCACAAAAGTTTCATCTTGATTTTTGTTCTGATTGAAACGATCTAACACAAATTTATCGGTGATTTTGTCAGAACTATCTTTACCAAAAATTTCAACCAACAATTCCTCATTGCTGAGAAATGTATATTTAGCATTGCCATTGCTCAACTGGGTTTTCGACCAATAGATTGTAAATGTTTTATTAGAGTATCCTCCTTGCAGCTTTAATTCTTTGCCTTTATTATCAAACCATGTGCCGCTAAATTGATTCTTGTTCAGCAATTGAAAATATGCATGCGCCTTATAGACATCAACGTTTTCATCATGTTCTGTGATTAACTTTTGAAAACTTAGTTTAAGGAATTTGTTCTCGAACACAGGTTCCCAATACATTTCTTACTTGTTGATCTTACCGTCTACCTGTGTACTTCCGTGCCAAAGTCCAAGGATTTTTTCTTCAAAACTGTTTTGTGACATTACTTGCTGAGCTCCTAATAATAATAAACATAACAAAGTGTCGAATCGAATTAGATTTTTCCGTAAGTACTAATTCTTTATTACTGTACATCAATTAAAGATTGAGTTTAGTTGGATGAGTAAAGCCCAATTTTATTCCCTTCGGAATCAATTATTATTGCATAAAATCCAAGTCCCGGACCTAACTGTGTTTTTTCAACTTGAATCTCACCACCGGCAGGAGTGACACGATCCAAATAAGGTTGAAGATCGCTTCCGGTATCCAGGTAAACCATTGTACCCCTGGATGATGGACTTAATTTATCACTCTTGATTATACAGCCACCAATACCACCTGCGGCGTGATCGTATTTAAACGCACCTAATTTCGCTCCCGAGAAATCCATAACACTTAATTCATAGTTCATCAAAGTGTTGTAAAATTTAATAGCTCGGTCAAAGTCTTTTACCGGAATTTGAAAGGTGTGTATTGCGTTAACCATATAATCCTCCTGGAATTGTAATTAATTATTTCTGCAAATTATTATTTTTTACTGTTGGTGTATTGTAAAAAAACGAAATTATGATGGATGAATAATTCGAAGAAAAATTACAGTGAGTAAATATTCGAATTTAGGTAGGCAGGTTTTTTTGAGGGTGAATTGATATAGTTAGCAAATTCTGAAGGCTTTAAACCTGTTTGATTTTTTAAGTCATGAATAAAATGAGATTGATCATAGTATCCATCAGGAACTATATGGTCAATATTTACTCCCTTTAGTAATTGGTATGTATGATATTGCATTTTGATGATTCTACTATAAGTTTTGGGTGGAAGCCCAAAATTTTCTTTAAACAGTTGTTGCAGTCTTCGCTGGGATATGTTAAGAAAATCTGATAGTTGTTTTAAGCCAAATTTACCTTTGCTCTGCAATATTTTTTGAAAAGCAGGGATAATTCTAGATTCAATCTGATACTTTTGACATTGACTCATCAAAATCTGTTCGGACTTTAACAAAATGTTCTCGCTAGATAAATCACTTGATATTAATTCTTCAAGTTCTTCCGCTAAGTTATGATTGAATTCGTGAACCGATATTACTTTTTCTGTAAAATCAGAGGATTGAATTCCCAATAAGTAGTAAATCGCATAGGGTTGTAATTGAATGGTTAAAGCCCGGTGTACTAATTTCATATTGAGCGAGAAAGGAGCTTTTTGCTGTCCTGCTAAATAACTGGTAGTAAAGAAACTTTTTCCCTGATTTACTTCTATCAGGAATTTGGAGCCATGTATTACATTCAGGAATGGATAGCCAACAGGAAACGAGCGTACATGTATAACGGAATCATTAGTTTCCTCGATAACCCACATCTTTTTTATTACTAAAGCTGCTTCGGGCCTTAATTTATGTATGAATAGCCTCATTTACGAATAGTACGGTATTTCATTTTCAGATGGATAGGCGATATTACAAATAAATTTTGACTCATCAATAATATTTATAATGCCTCTGAAAGCGATTTTACTAGGTCAGATGTAGCTGAAAACTTTTCATTATCACTTCCAATGCTTTTAACAACAGCACTTCCAACAATCACCCCGTCGCAATAAGGTGCAAATCTTTTAATATCCTCTCCGCTTTTAATACCGAAGCCAATAAGCATTTTATTCTTTTCAATCGTTTTATAAGTTCGTTCGAGATTTGTAAGTACGCATTCATCAAAATAATCCCGCATGCCCGTAGTTCCTACAATGCTTACGCAGTAAACAAATCCGTTACTTTTCTTATCAATAGCTTTAATACGTTCTTCTGAAGAAGTAGGAGTAGTCAATATGACTTTATCTAGTGAAGCAAATCGTTCGTCAAAGAAGTCATCGAACTCTTCCAATGGAATGTCAGGGATTATTAATCCATCTACGCCCGCATTTTTTGAATCAGTGGTGAAATTATCTATTCCATATTGTGAAACAGGGTTTGCCGAGCTCATCAAAAGCAAAGGTATATCGGAATAAGATTTTATCTCCGCGATAAAATTTATGCAATCTTTCAGGTTGGTACCATCTTTTAACGCTTCGATAAATGATTCCTGTACAACCGGTCCGTCGGCAAGGGAATCGCCGAATGGAACGCCGATTTCAAGTATGTCTGCGCCGTTATCAATAACAGTTTTGACGACATCCATAAATGATTTTTTCGAAGGGTAGCCGGCGGTTAAAAATATCGATAATACTTTTTTATTATTCTTGCTTATTTCTTCAATTCGTTGCTGTATAAAAGTCATTTTACATCTTCACCAATTTTATCAATAATTGTGTTTAAGTCTTTATCACCACGACCACTGGCATTTACAATAACTATTTCATTCCGGTTAGTTGTTGGCATCAATTTCTCTAAGTATGCAAAAGCGTGCGCTGTTTCAAGCGCAGGCAGAATACCTTCCAGTTTTGAAATTCTTACTGTCGCCTCCAATGCTTCTTTATCAGTAACCGAATAATATTCAGCGCGATTAATATCTTTGAACAAGCTATGTTCAGGACCAACACCGGGATAATCAAGGCCGGCTGAAATGGAATGTACCTCGGATATCTGTCCGTTTTGATCATGCAGTAAATAAGTTTTCATCCCTTGAAAGATTCCTGTCGAACCTAAGGATAAGGTTGCACAATGTTTATCTGTTTCAATTCCATAGCCTGCAGCTTCAATACCAATTAGCTTTACATTATCATCATCCACAAAAGGATAAAAAATTCCTATAGCGTTAGAGCCCCCGCCAACACAAGCAATAATATAGTCCGGCGGTTTATTCTCGGCTTTCAATAACTGTTCACGAGTTTCTTTGCCTATCACTGATTGAAAATCTCTGACAATCATTGGGTAAGGATGCGGTCCAACTACTGACCCTATTATGTAGTGGGTATCACTAACATTTGTAACCCAATCACGAATCGCTTCGTTTGTTGCATCTTTTAATGTTTTACTGCCCGACTCAACTGGAATAACTTCGGCACCCAGCATTTTCATCCTGAAAACATTTAGCTTTTGTCGTTCAACATCCACTGCGCCCATGTACACGATACACTTGAGTCCAAACTTGGCGCAAACTGTTGCAGTGGCAACACCATGTTGACCTGCCCCGGTTTCGGCAATAATTCTTTTTTTGCCCAGTCGTTTCGCCAACAAGATTTGACCGAGCGCATTGTTCATCTTGTGAGCGCCTGTATGGCATAAGTCTTCACGCTTCAAATAAATTTTAGCCTTTCCGTAATGATCAGTTAAACGTTCCGAAAAAGTTAGAGGAGTAGGTCTGCCGTTATAATTACTTTGCAGATCTTCTAACTCATCCAAAA
>JANQLA010000546.1 GCA_028280855.1 Melioribacteraceae bacterium | reverse complement strand
ACCCAATTACTCCCGCCTCCGAAATTTTACAAGAGCTAAGTAAATATAAAGACTATGGGGTAATTACTTTTCAGGCTGAAGATGAAATTGCCGGTATATGCTCGGCTATTGGAGCAGCTTACGCAGGGAAACTGGCTATTACAAGCACTTCCGGTCCCGGTTTATCGCTAAAAATGGAAGCAGCAGGTTTAGCAGTAATTACGGAGCTTCCTCTTGTTATTATCGATGTTCAGCGCGGAGGACCAAGCACAGGCTTACCGACTAAGACTGAACAATCAGACTTGATGCAAGCCATATACGGAAGGCATGGTGAAGCGCCGCTTGTTGTGCTTGCAGCCAAAAGCCCCGCGGATTGTTTCCATAAGTCGGTTGAAGCAGCTCGAATAGCAATTAAGTACATGACACCTGTAATACTTTTGACCGACGGTTATTTAGCTTTCGGTTCCGAACCGATGAAAATACCGGACTTCGAAGATCTACCCGAAATTAAGGCTGAATATCGTACCGACCCTGAAAACTTCTACCCGTATCAACGCGATGAGAATCTTGTTCGTCCCTGGGCTATTCCGGGAACGCCCGGTCTTCAGCATCGTATAGGCGGATTGGAAAAGAAAGATGTTTTTGGAAACATTAGTTACGACCCTGAAAATCATGAAATTATGACACTGCACAGGCAGAAGAAAATAGACAACGTTCAGCAGGAAATTCCCGATCTTGTTGTTGAAGGCGACCAGGAAGGCGATCTGCTTTTGCTGAGCTGGGGAAGCAGTTACGGGGCTATTAAAGAGGGAATCCGTAAAGCAAAAACTTCAGGTTGTAATGTATCCCATGCCCACTTGTCTTATATGTATCCGTTCCCTAAAAACCTAGGTAATGTACTTAGTAAGTTCAAAAGGGTAATGATTCCTGAATTAAACATGGGACAACTTGCAACGTTGATAAGGTCTAAGTTCTTGCTTGATGTTATCCAGTTTAATAAAGTTCAGGGACAACCGTTCAAAGTATCCGAAGTTGCAAATAAAATAATTGAAGTTGCGGGAGGAAGCAATGGAAAATAATACAAATGAAGCAGTAGCCGAAATAAAATATACAGCAAAGGATTTCTCTTCAGACATAGATGTTAAATGGTGCCCTGGATGCGGCGATTATTCAATCCTTGCGCAAGTTCAGCGAACAGCTCCTAACCTGGGTCGTAAGAAAGAAGATATAGTTTGGGTGTCCGGTATTGGCTGCTCCAGCAGGTTTCCCTATTATATGGATACATACGGGATACACGGTATTCACGGTAGAGCTGCCGCAGTAGCTACAGGTGTTAAACTTGCTAGTCCGGATCTTGCCGTTTGGATTGCAACCGGTGACGGTGATTCCTTGAGTATTGGAGGTAATCATTTTATACATGCCTGCAGAAAAAACGTTGATCTAAAAATTATGTTATTCAACAACAGGATTTACGGCTTAACAAAAGGACAGTATTCGCCTACGTCCTTAAAGGGGCAAGTAACAAAGTCATCGCCTTACGGAACTGTTGATTTTCCTTTTAATGCATGCAAGCTTGCATCTGGGTCCGGAGCTACTTTCGTGGCAAGGACATTTGACCGCGACCCTAAACACATGCAGGAAGTGATTAAGAGGGCATCGGAGCACAAAGGTTTGGCATTTGTCGAAGTTTATCAGAATTGTCCAATCTTTAATGACGGCGCTTATGCACCGCTAACCGATAAAGCTACTAAGCCCGACAACGTGTTAATGCTTGAGAATAGTAAGCCAATGGTTTTCGGAGCGAATAAGGATAAAGGCATAAAGCTTGACGGCTTCAATGCCGTTGTTATTGATCTAAACGACGCCAACAATTCTATTAACGATTGCTGGGTACACGATGAAGCCGATGAAAACCCGACGAGGGAATTTATCCTTTCAAGATTTTCCGAACTCGATGAATTGCCAACCCCGATTGGTGTTATGAGAAAATTTAATAAGCCTTCCTACGATGAAGATTATCATGCACAAATCGCGGAGGTTACTGAAAAGAAAGGAAAAGGAGACTACAAGAAATTGTTTTCCGTTGGTTCTTGGGAAGTTGAATAAAAACAGACTAAATTTACATCAAAGGCAATCAAAAATGGTTGCCTTTTTTATTAACTGAAATCAATTTTTGGTGAATGTACAACCTAGGCTTAAGACAAAAAAGTAAATAAAATTAGATAGGCAATCCGAATTGCTATTGACAATTTTGCCGGAATAGCTATATTAGGAAACAATTGGTCGATCAATTTGTAAAAACCGGAACAATTATGAAAAAAATAATTTACATATTACTACTTAGCTCAAGCATCGCGTTAGCGCAGTTCAAAAACGAGCTCGATAAACCGGTTAATATTCGAGGCGGAATTGTTAACAACTCACCTTCAAGCTTTTTACTGGGTTTTATTAACCCACAAAATTTCCAGATGAATCATTCAATTAGTATGAGTTATTCTTCATTCGGCGGAAACGGCGTTGCACTGGGCGTATATACTAACAATATGTCATATAAGTTCAGTGACAACTTAAACATTGAAGCTGATGTCAGCTTTGTAAATTCACCTTACAGTAGCTTTGGAGAAAACCATTCAAAGCAGCTTAACGGTATTTACCTTAGCCGTGCACAGTTAAATTATAAAATTGCGGACAACTTTAAAGTAATGCTGCAATACAACCAGTTACCCAACAGTTATTACTCGCCATACGGCTATTCGCGTTTTAATCCGTTTAGCCAAAGAAGAACCGATTGGTTTGACTAAACGAAAATCAAATATATTTTTTTAGTAATTTTGATAACCGGTTTTACCCGGTTATTTTTTTATCTTTTTGCAAGTGTGAATGAAAAAGAAAGTACGCAAAAGTGTGAAGGCGGATATTCAACCGGACATTAAAAAAAGCACTGCGAATATATTTATTAATACAATTATTTTTCTGCTTTTTGGAATTATTATTGTGATGATATGGTCGATTTATGAAAAATTTGACGGAACCGAGAATAATATAAGTCAGCCGGATGATTTCGAGGTACCTTCTGAAATAATACAGGTTGAAGTTTTAAACGGATGCGGTGTTACAGGGGTTGCAGACAGGTTCACAGATTTCCTTCGATCGGAAAAGTTCGATGTTGTTAAAACAGATAACTATGTTAGTTTCGATATAAACGAGACAATGGTAATAGATAGAATAGGCAATCTTGCTAATGCTAAAGTTATTGCGGAAGCCTTGGGAATAAATCCCGGCAGGGCGTTTAGGCAGCTCAACTCAGATTATTTTGTAGATGTTACGATTATTATCGGCAAAGATTATCATTTGCTGAAACCACTTAACTAGGAGAAAATATTGGACGGTTTGGAATTTGCTAAAGGAATAAGTGATATTATTCTAACTAAGAAAGGGTACGATATAAAAATACTTGATCTAAAAAACATTTCGTCTGTTGCCGATTATTTCCTTATTTGCTCGGCAGGCTCCGACATTCAGGTAAAAGCAATTGCGGATGAAGTCGATAAAGTATTGAGAAAAAACGGTATAAAATGCATGATGAAAGAAGGTTATGATTCCTTAAACTGGGTTCTGATGGACTATTTCGATGTGGTAGTTCATATTTTTAAGGAAGATGCCCGCTCCTTCTATAATCTAGAAAAACTTTGGGCAGATGCCCCTTCTATTACAATAGAAGACCCAGACAACATACCTGCAGAATAACGGAAGATTAACAACATTTATTGCCCGGAGTAACAATTGAAAGACTATTTGCAGAAAATATTTAGAGATGTATCAAAGAAATTAGATTACCTGAATGATGTTGATGTTATTTTTTCGAAACCGAAGAATGAAGATCACGGTGACCTTTCAACTAACGCAGCGATGTTGCTTGCTAAAGAACTAAAGAGGAATCCGCGCCAGATAGCCCAGGAAATAATTGATGAATTGGAAATTAATGAAAAGTATTTAACCTCGATTGATATTGCCGGACCAGGGTTTATCAACTTTTCATTTAACCCGCTATTCCTTAGCCGGGTAATACCCGCAATTTTTGAGCAAGGCGAGTCATTCGGCCAGACTGAAGTAAACAAAGGTAAAAAGGCAATAGTAGAGTTTGTATCCGCTAATCCGACCGGTCCTTTAACTATCGGGCACGGACGAAACGCAGTATTGGGCGACACAATAGCGAACCTGCTTGAGAATACGGGCTACCAGGTAGACAGGGAATACTATTTTAACAACGCGGGCAGACAGATGCGAGTGCTGGGCGATTCAGTTAAGAAACGTTACCTGCAGCTACTTGGTGATGAGGTCGATTTTCCCGATGAATATTACCAAGGCGAATATATTACCAATATAGCACGCTCCCTGGTTGATTCAAACAGCGATCAATTACGCGATGAAGATTGCGAAGGGATATTCAAACAGAAAGCTGAAGAACTAATATTCGCGGATATCAAAAAAACTTTAGCTCTGCTGGGTATTGAGATGAACAGCTTCTTTAACGAGCACACTCTTTATACTGATGGAAAAATTGATGAAGTGCTGCGTAAGTTAGATGAACTCAATTTCTCTTATGAAAAAGATGGTGCAGTTTGGCTCAAGCTTTCCGATATGGGAGGTGAGCAGGACAAAGTAATTGTTAAATCGACAGGGGAGCCTACATACAGGCTACCGGACATTGCATACCACCGGAATAAATTTAAACGAAATTACGACTTAATTGTTGACCTTTTTGGTTCTGACCATAGCGCCACTTATCCTGATGTGCTTGCAGGTTGCAGAGCATTAGGCGA
>JANQLA010000538.1 GCA_028280855.1 Melioribacteraceae bacterium | reverse complement strand
CATCTATTATTGTGAATATCTTCGTTATATCATTCATGTCCAGTTTTTTGTTAAACTCTACGAGATTAACATATTATGAACAATTTAAATTCAATTTCTCCCCTTTTTTATGTCGAACTCAGGTTATTTTAATAATGCCGGGTCCAACCATTGCGATAATTTATCGTTGTAAGCTGCAACCGCTTCTTGTCTTTCACGAATTTCTGCTTCATATCTCTCCCCGTTAAACCAGTAAACAAGTGAGATGATCATAGCATTTTCGGGAAGCGGAAAAAGATAAATCACTTCTACAGACGTGCTCATTACGTTATAAATTATCTGATCAGCATGAGTTACCGCGATTTGGTCCTGAATATTTACATCTGCATCAACAGTCTTAACCCACATTTTTTCATAAGGCTGTGATCTCCCACAAGGTAGCACATACAAAGCCCCAACCGCAAATACATCCTTACTAATAAACATAATAGGATGCCTAAAACGTATTTATATGTGAAACCCTTCATATATTTTCTAAATAAATGTTTATAAAAAACTCATTTGATCTAACAAAAACCAGACCAACAAGTGCGTTTAATATTTACACTAAATTGTTGGTTTCAATGAGTCTGACATGTATATATTTCGTCAATGCGAAAATTATTCTTGGCAATTGTTAGAAATTCTAACCAATACCCAAATTTTCTTATTAAACTAATGTATTCTCTATAGACTATCACTATTCAATCTTGTATCATCAAAAATTTCTTATCCTACCCAATCAAATAATCACACGTCTTTACATTTTTCCTTTGTGAAAGGAGAAGCGGTTTTTAACTATGAGGTATCTGTAGGGAATGCAAAGTTTGCATTCCCTACGGTTATAGATAAAAAACTCTGTAGAACCAATTAGTAAGTTTCATACAGCAGGTGCTTTCTTCTTCAATATCAGCAAATTCCCAAGTGTAATTAGAAGCACGCCAGACAGTTTAACTACATCCCATTGGTAGCCTTCAAAAATGGTGGAGAGTAAAAGTGCAATTATCGGTATTACCAAAGTCACATATGCCGATTTATCCGCACCGATTTTACCCAGCAGACTCAGGTAGCTTCCAAATGCGAAAATAGAACCGAAAATGGTTAGATAAAACAAGGACAATGTATATGAGAACGAGAAATCGAATGTAAACTGTTTTCCAGCTAATAATGCAATAGCAAGCATAACAAAAGAACCGTATAACATTCCAAATGCGTTGGATTGAATAACAGGTATTTTAATGCGCTGAATATAACCTGAAGTTATGTTGCCAAGTGAAGCCGTAAATGCGCTTATTATTGCAAGAATGAAAGCGAACGACCCGGCATCCGAAAAATTGAAATTTGCAATCTCGTCTTTAAAAACCAATGCTACACCGGCAAATCCAATCATACCGCTGAAAAGAACGTTTTTCCTAATTTTCGTTTTTAGAAATATTGCACCGTTAAATATATTTAGAAACACCAGCGACGAAAACACAACGGCGACTAACCCGCTTGTTAAATCTTCTTCCGCCACATATACCAGCCAGTAATTAATTCCAAACAAACAGGTACCGAGTAAGGCCATCAGCATATGCTCTTTTACTGTGTATGACAACTTTAATCCTTTAACTTTCGCGTAAGCCAGCAAAATTAAACCCGCTAGTAAGAACCGGTAAAAGACCGAAATTATCGGGTCTACAACGCCAAGCTGGAATTTAATAATCAGCCAGGTTGATCCCCATATCAGAGATGGAATTAAAAACAGTATCAAATTTCTCATGTTATTGTTCATTTAAAGCCAAACGCTTTTTTGCTAATTATGGAAACAGTGCTGCCGAATGTAAAAATTATTAATGCTATCCAGATAAATATGAATCCAACAAATTTTGCTTCGTTAAAATCTTCCTTGTAAATGAATACTCCTACCAGGAATATTAATGTAGGGTAAATGTATTGTAAAATTCCAATTAAAGATAATTTTACCAAACGTGCACCTTTAATAAATATAACCAACGGAAATCCGCTAATTATACCTGCCCCGATTAAAAGAGCAGTAGTATCATACTCAACCAGCAACATGCTTGAACCGTTAAACAACGTATACCCCAAATAACCAAGCCCGGGTATAAGCATCAAGCCGGTTTCCAGGGTAAGTCCTTCAATAGCAGTGAGCGGGGATTTTTTTCGCAACAGACCGTAAAGCGCCCATGTGCCTGCCAGGTATAAAGATATCCATGGAAACCGCCCGTAAATGAATGTCATTATTAAAACCCCAAAAAACGCTAGACCAATAGCGAGCCACTGAAAGCCCCTGAGTTTTTCGCCAAGAATTACTACACCAAGTAAAACAATCAAAAGCGGACTAATAAAATATCCCAGGCTTGTTTCAATAATATAGCCGGCGTTAACTGCCCATATATATACCGCCCAGTTCGACCCAATTAATAATGCCGGTAAAAACAAAAGTGATTTATTGTTACTATTGCCGAATTTTTCTTTTAAAGATTTCCATTCCCCTCTTATGGAAAGAATAATAGCAAAGAATAAAAACGACCACACAATGCGATTCGCTACTATTTCAAAAGAATCTACGTGTTCCAGCAACTTCCAGTAGATTGGATGTAGCCCCCAAAACACGTATGCACCCAAAGCATATAAAACTCCTTTATTCATAAATATACTTCATTTTCTGGTAGTTCTTTTTGCACCCAAACAATGTCGATTAATTCACCTGCTTTGTGTGCAACATTTTTAATCCGGCCGACTTCTTCAAACCTGTTTTTCCTGTGAAAGTTCAGACTTTGTGTATTCTTTGAAGAAATATGGGCCGTATAATTTGTAATACCGATTTCTTTACCTTTATCTATCAGCTTGTTCAAAAGCAAAGTCCCGAGACCATTACCAGTATATTCCGGCAAGATGAAATATGTCAGAATTCCCGTATGATCAAAATTGGTGTAGTCCTTAAAACGGCTTACATAACCATATCCAACTACCTTTCCGTTAGCCTCCAGCACAATCATAAAGCGCATAGCTTCCAAAATTTTTTTGAATTGTTCTAAGCTTACTTTGCCATCGTGATAAGTAGAGAAACTATCGCTCCCGAAACTGTTAAAGATTGCGAGAATTTCGAGAAAGTCTTTTTCTTCGTAATCGCGAATTTTTATATCCATTGCTTTCCTTCACTAAATATCTATTTCGGCTATCATATACGTTACGGCCTTCCCGGTAATCTTAACTCTATCATTAGCGTATTCGCAAACCAGGTCCCCGCCTCTTGCATATAACTGTTTGGCTGTTAAAATTGTTTTACCCAATTTATTACCCCATACCGGAGTTAACGTTGTATGAGCAGATCCGGTTACAGGGTCTTCATTAATTCCGCACCTGGGACCAAAGAATCGTGAAACGAAATCACAATTTTTACCGGCTGCAGAGACAATTACACCCCGGGCATCTACCTTTAAAAGTTTGTTGAAATCGGGATTTATATTTCTGATTACATCCTCTGACTCATAAATTAATAAATAATCCGTATCTCCTTTAAATGCTTCAACCGGTTCCGCGCCAATTGCATCAGCCATACCACTAGGAATTTCTACTTCTGCGCAATTATCCGTAGGAAAATCCAGCGTTAAAGAATCCCCTTCTTTTTGCACATTTAATGACCCCCTTTCACGTGAATGAAAAGTAATATCATTTGTTGAGATGTTGAGGTGATTAAATAAAACATGCGCAGACGCCAACGTTGCATGTCCGCAAAGTTCGACTTCAGTTGCTGGGGTAAACCACCGAATTTCATATTCGCCATTTTTCGGTACTACAAACGCAGTCTCGGATAAGTTATTTTCCAACGCAATTTTTTGCATTAATTCTTCATCAAGCCGGTTTTCTAAAATGCAAACAGCGGCAGGATTTCCGTGAAATAGTTTGTCTGTAAAAGCATCTACCTGGTATAATTTTAATTTCATTGTGCTTCCTTTATTAATAATTTTATTCGAGTCATTTAAAAATTCGGTAAAAGGATTTGGCCAACCTGTTGATTCCTTCTTCAATTTCGGCTTCATCTAAACTTGCAATTGCCAATCGGAAATACTTTTCCTTTTGCGGGTGGAGGAAAAAATCTTTACCGGCGGCAAGCCTAATACCATGCGAATGAAATACAGAGTTCAACTCGGTATAACTCAATTTCGTATCTTTTACCTTCAGCCATATTGTATAACCGCCGTTAGGTTCAATCCACGTAACGTTTTTATGCTTAATCTTTTCCTGTAATGATTGAACCGCCAGCAGCATTCTTTTTCTAAAAATTTTATGAATGCGTTTTATATGATGTTCATATGCTCCGTGTTTGCAAAAATCTGCCAATGCAGCCTGTTCAGGCAAAGATGTTGAAATATCACTGAATCGTTTTAAAATCGAAAGACGGTTAATACACTCTTTGTCTGCCGCTATCCATCCAAGTCTTATACCGGGGAAAAGCACTTTAGAAAAACTACCCACGTAAATAACAATCCGGCTTATATCCATTGACTTAATAGGCATAGGAACTTTACCGAAGTATTTCATTTCCTCTTCAAAGGCATCCTCAATAATCGGGATGCGGTACTTCTCGAACAGGGCTATTAATCTTTCCCTATGGCACTGTGTTGAAGTAATGCCGGTCGGATTTTGAAAATTCGGCATTGTGTACAAAAATATCGGCAATCCTTTTTTAAACTCTCTTTCAATCGCCCCAAGGTCAATGCCGTCTTCAGCCATAGGAATAGGTACAATTTCGCAGCCGTAATATGTAAGTGTTGGTATTATCATCCCGTAGGTAGGTGATTCAACGAACACTCTTGCGCCGGGTCTTGCTAAAAGTTTCATGCATAAATCTATTCCGTTCTGAGCACCGCTTGTAATCATTATTTCATTTGAGTTTACGGATAACCCGTGCAATCTTGATCTATGAGCAATGTATTCCCGCAGGGGCAAATACCCTTTGCTGCCTCCATAGTCAAGAACTGTTTGGGCATTCTCAGCTACAACTTTATTTAGCGATTTCCGAAATTCGGCAGCGGGAAAAATCCTGGTATCCGGATGAAGCCTTCCGAAATCAATTCCTTCAAAGTCGTTTTCCGCTTCACTAAAAGGGTAGCCGATTTCTCCGAATAACTCGTAAACTTTGCAGGTATTTTCGTTGGATAGTTTCGACCAGTTTATTGAATTAACCGGTTTCATGGTACAGGTTTCTTTTAATTCTCTACGCTGCCTTACAAAGGAATACGAACCCGATCGACTTTCAATAAATCCCATTGCCCATAGTTCCTGGTAAGCTTTGTAAATAGTTGTTCGGTTTACTCCCAGTTGATCAGCGAATTGGCGGGTTGATGGAAGTTTATCACCCGGCTTTAGGGTATTGTTCTCAATCATTTTTTTTAACTGGTCAATCGTTTGCCTGAACAGCGGTGTTTTACAGCTTTTATCTAAGTTTATTATAATCATGTCTTGCTCAGATTTTAAGTAACGAACAAACCTAAGAATATTTTGGCTCCCTTTAAACAGCCATTTTTGTTATAATTTGTGCAGTCCAATAATTACAGTGAGTGAAAGTGTAATACTTTTGAAGTAGAACCTAATAAGGAAGTCATGAATTATATCGCCTGCATCAATATTCATTTTTGTGCATCCATCACTCATATAATTACACGTCCTTGCATTTTTCTTTTATGATTCGTTGAGAGAATTGTTATATTCGAATCCAACATTTTTCACGTCAATTTATTACACTCAACCGTATTGATGAACAACAAAAAAGTAAAATTAGCACTTGAGGACGGCTCGGAATATTCAGGTTACAGCTTTGGCTACGAAACCATAACGGAAGGCGAAGTAGTTTTTAACACCGGGATGGTCGGCTACCCCGAAACTATGACGGATCCGAGTTACTGCGGACAAATACTCGCCTGCACTTATCCACTTATCGGCAACTACGGCATTCCGCCCAAAGATAAAACCAATAAGCTGCTGAATAATTTTGAATCCGATAAAATCCAGATTCGCGCGTTAATAATTTCAGACTACTCGAATGAGTATTCACACTGGAACGCCGATCAGTCATTAGACGACTGGATGAAATCCGAAAAGATTCCCGGTATTTACGGGATAGATACAAGGGCTTTAACAAGGAAGCTTCGCAGCAACGGAACAATGCTTGGCAGAATTTTACCAATTGGTAAAACCGATAACGAGCCAATAAACGATCCGAATATAAAAAATCTGGCGGCTGAAGTCAGCTTCACTGAACCGG
>JANQLA010000181.1 GCA_028280855.1 Melioribacteraceae bacterium | reverse complement strand
TTGGATTTGTACCTTCTGTCCCTTTCGAGCAGAACACACAATACACTGTTGCAGTGCAAAATACTGCTACAACTGTATACAATGTTAACCTGACAAATCTGTATTCATTTTCGTTTACAACAGGCGAGGCAACTCCGGCAAGTGTTGTTTCCTCTACTCCGGCAGACGGTTCAACTCTTGCAAGCAACTTTGCTCCATTTACAATTGATTTCGATGTCCCAATGGATTCGATAACAACAATAAACGCTGTTACCATTATACCTGATACGGAAGGAGATTATAATTGGGAAAATAATGATACACGTCTTGTATTTAACCCGACTACACCTTACACGGCCGGGGAGGAACATACTGTAACAGTATCAACGGATGCTAAATCTTTCTTCGGTGGAAATTTGACGGAACAATATTCCATTAGCTTTAACACTCGGGCAAAACTAAATTTGCTCTCCGTTTATCCGGCAAACGGCGATGCTGATATAAGCACAACGGTACTTTTCAGAGCCGCCTTTGAAATGCCGATACTAGCAGCCTCTTTACCCGGTAATGTTTTGTTTTATGATGAGAACGATAACTTTGTTGATTTAAGAGTTAATACAGATGTATACCCGTTAGGTATAATTGAATTCAGACCACGCAATCCTTTAGAGAACGGGAAAAACTATCGTATTATTTTAAAAGAAGGAGTTGCAGATGTTGAATCTGTGCCATTCCGCGAAGAACAAATAATTGAATTCACTATTGAAAAAACCGTTTATACCGACGGACAAATTATAGAAGATTTTGAAGCAATCGGTACATGGCTCCAGCCTGGTGAATCAGACAGTACATTCGGCATTGATGAAGAACAAACCAGTTTTAAGATAAGTTCTTCAGTCTGGAGAAACGGTACCGGCGCCGGTGTAATAAGTTATACTTTTGTAGACGACTTCGGCAGGCTTGTAATTGAAAACTCTACTCCTGTTAGTATCGCCAGTAGTTCCAATGAATTCGGGCTTTGGGTTTACGGTGATATTTCTTACAACTTCCTTGAATATAAGTTTACTGATGGGTCAGGTTCGGAGTTTGATATTCCGATTGATACGCTTAACTGGACGGGGTGGAAAATGAAAAGCGTAAAGATATCCGATATCGGAGCATCAAGCAATCTTGCATTTAAAGGCGTTACTATCAAAAATAACGTAGCTACATCAAATGAAGGTTTGGTATATTTTGACGATATGCAGGTTGACTTCGTAACCCCGGTTGAGCAAGTGGAAAGTCACTTGCCAACGACATTCGCGCTGGAGCAAAATTATCCTAACCCATTTAACCCGACAACGACTATTCATTATAGTCTGCCCGCCGGAAAAGCAGCAACTACTACTTCCGGTAACTCACTGCTTGTGAACGTGAAGTTATTCGATATACTTGGAAGGGAAGTTGCAACACTAGTAAATACAAACCAAAAGCCAGGCAACTACAAAATTGAATTCGACGCTTCAGGATTGCCGAGCGGGGTTTATCTCTATCGCATGGACGCCGGACAATTTACGAACGTGAAAAAAATGGTATTACTTAAATGATTGGGAAGACTTTGAGGCGTTTTAAAATAATTTATATAAGCGTTACAATTTTCTTTCTTATTATTGGATGCGATAAGGATATAGAAAAAGAACAAGCGCCGGTTAGCGTTGATAAAACGGAGCTGAAAAACACTGTCTTAGAGTTTGATAAAATTCAGGTTGACTCCGTCGTTTCCTTACAATTGAAAGGCGAATTTATTAAGCCAATTTTTGACATGGATGATCGCTATTTATTCCTGACGAAGCCCGGGTACAAAGGAATATACAGGATTGACCCTGCAAAATTAAGCATCGATACAATATCCGTAAACCGCGGTGCAGGATACAATTTCTGCATTGATACTAATAGTATATTCTATGTTGAAAATGAATATGATGAAAAACAGCAAAGGCGAATTTATCAGGTCAAGCAATACAACCAGCTTGCTAAGTCTTTTGAAGTTTTGGCAACGTACAAGAGGAAGGTTCACTCTTTAAACATTGAAGGTGATGTGCTTTCATATTTTGTTGGTAATGAGATAAAATTAATTGATGTTAGAACGGGTGAGGAAATTTATCAAGCGGACACTGATTTAATACGCTACGCGATATCTAAGAATTATATAGAGCGACATACAAAAGACGGAGTTGAAAAAATTCCTCTATCCGGTAAAAATAATGTTTCGGGTATTCAGGTTATCGACGGCACAAGACTTTTAGTAGAAGTTGCTTCAGAAGGGCTTTTCGAATATTCAATTATAGATTCAAGCAGGAATTATATCGGCGATTACAACTCAGTAAATTATAATAAAACTATTCAATCAATCTCTTTTGTGAATTCCAACAACGACGGTCACAAAGTTGTTGAATCTAGGGTTGGAATTAAGCACATTCATAAGCCGATTGAAAAGATTATAACACCACAGAATATACTTGCTGAAAATCCCAGTTGGTCTTCCAACGGGCGTATGCTTGCATTTAATACTTTCGACGGTACTATTAAAATTGCATACCTTAGTTACGAATAGCTCAATGAAATATATAGCCGAGCACAAGATATAATATACCTGCTACTATCCCGGCAGTCATCGCATAAGGAAGCTGCGTTTTAACATGATCAATATGATCGCTTGCCGATGCCATCGATGAAATAATAGTTGTGTCGGAAATCGGCGAGCAATGGTCACCGAATACACCGCCGCCCAAGGCAGCAGCAACTGTAAGATATAAATTAGCATCAAGAGCCTGTGCCATGGGTACACCTATAGCAATCATAATTGCAAATGTTCCCCAGGATGTGCCGGTTGAAAATGCAATGAAACCTGCTACAATAAATACAATAACGGGAACAAAGTCCGGCGCCAACCATTCCTTCGAAAGCTCTGCTACGTAAACACCTGTGCCGAGTTCACGGCATACGTTACCGATAGCGAACGCAAGCATCATCAAAAGAGCTAATGGTATTAACCCGCTTATGCCTTTGAAGATGAGATCAATGGTTTCTTTAAAGGAAAATATTTTCTGGGACATATACAAAACACTGCTAACAAGTATTGAAGTTAATACCGAGTACAAAACCGAAGTTGATCCGGATCCTTTGCCTATTGCTTCAAAAATTTGACTGTACCATGGAAGCTGTGAAATATTTTCAACTTGGCTCCATCCGGTATAAACGAGCATTAATGGCATCATACAAACCATAACACCAAGCGGAACAATCATATTTCGAGCACGGGCAATTACTTTATCCTTTTTCTTCATTGAAACAACATCAGCTGAAATCAAAGGAGTCGCACCGTCGCGAATTACTTTGCCCTCTTTCTGCGCACGTTCTTCAGCTTTCTTCATCGGCCCGAAATCTTTCTTAGATACAATTATACTAACAACCATCATCATTGCGAGCATAGGGTAGAAGTTTAGTGGAAACGCGCTAACCAAAACGCCAAACGGATTCTCGAATCCTTGCGCAGCGATTAGTCCCATTATATAAGCGCCCCACGCATTGAATGGAATAAGTATACATGTTGGAGCGGAAATAGAATCTGCAATATAAGCGAGTTTTTCGCGCGGGATTTTGAGCTTGTCGAATATTGGCCGGAATACTGTTCCTACAGTTAATGCGTTTATACTCGATTCAACAAATATAGCAGTTCCGGTTAGCCACGCCATTAACTGGACAATCATACGACTTTTACCGGCGTACTTGTTCTCAATATTTTGCAGAGTTTTATTAATACGATTTACGAACCCCTCTACTCCGCCGGATCGCTGGATAAATGCAATCAATGCCCCAACGAGACTGCTGAACATAATTGTGCGCGTGTTACCGGGATCTTTAAACACATCAACTAAAGCCTGAACTGTTGCTGTGGTACCGGTAAGCAAATTTCCTTCGCTAAGTATTACCCAACCTAACCAAATACCGAACATTAGCGAGACAAATACTTGTCGTGTTTTAATTGCAAATATTATAGCCAATAACGGGGGGAAAAGAGACCAGAAACTGTAATGCTCCATGCCTGATATCCATGATAAGATGATTGAGGAATTGATTGGCTCAATAATAGAAAATAATAGATAGAAATAAAAATCTGTTCGATAATTATATTAATAAATGTAGGAAAATACGTTAACAGCTAAAATAAAAAGTAGCCTGACATTAGCTACTTATTGCATAATTTTAAGATTACACGATTGAAACTGGCATGTGAAAATAGGAGAAGGATCACATATCTGCGACCCCTCTTTTTGTTTGGTTAAATCTACTTGTCTTTATCCTTATCATCATCAACTACCTCGTACGAAGCATCCTGAACCTCGTCACCGCTATCGGATTTCTTTTCTTCTTGTGCAGGTTCTGATTGCGGTTCGGCTTTCGGCTCTGCACCCGGCTGGCCTTGATCTGCGCCTTCAGCGCCTGGCTGTTGGTATAAGTGCTGTGCAGCATCGCTCCATACCTTTGTTAAGGATTCTGTAGCTGCTTTTATTGCGTCGGTATTATCCGTTTTAATAGCTTCTTCAACTTTTTTAACTTCTTCATCAAGTTTTGTTTTAACATCGGCCGGAATTTTATCTTTCATTTCTTCCATCTGCTTTTTAGTCTGGAAAACCATATTGTCCGCCTGATTTCTTACTTCAACTGATTCCTTTTTCTTTTTATCCTCTGCCGCATGCTCTTTCGCAGCATTTTTCATTTTTTCTATTTCTTGTTCAGATAGTCCAGAAGAAGATGTAATCCTGATACTTTGTTCTTTGTTAGTTGCTTTATCTTTTGCAGCTACATGAAGAATTCCGTTCGAATCAATGTCAAATGTTACTTCAATCTGCGGCATACCGCGCGGTGCAGGGGGTATTCCATCGAGGTGAAACCTTCCGAGAGTCCTGTTATCGGCAGCCATTGGCCGTTCGCCCTGTAGAACATGTATTTCCACAGATGGCTGATTGTCCGCTGCTGTTGAAAACACCTCGCTTTTCTTTGTCGGAATTGTTGTATTTGCATCTATTAGCTTAGTCATAACACTGCCTAATGTTTCGATACCCAGTGATAATGGAGTTACGTCCAGAAGTAACACATCCTTAACATCGCCAGCTAAAACCCCGCCCTGAATAGCGGCTCCTATTGCAACAACTTCATCAGGGTTAACGCCTTTATGAGGATCTTTGCCAAAAATTTCCTTAACCTTTTCCTGCACTTTGGGCATCCTGGTAGAGCCGCCGACTAAAATTACTTCGTTTATCTGCGATGCACTTACACCAGCGTCTTTTATAGCATTCTCACACGGAGCAATGGTTCTCTGGATTAAGTCATCGACCAATTGTTCGAACTTTGCCCTGCTCAAATTCACATTTAAATGCTTTGGACCGTCCTGAGTAGCTGTAATAAACGGTAAATTAACGTCTGTTGACATCGACGATGATAATTCAATTTTAGCTTTTTCCGCTGCCTCTTTCAATCGTTGTAATGCCATAGGATCTTTGCGAAGATCAATTCCTTCCTGCGAGTTAAACTCGTCGGCAAGATAATCAATCAGTCTTTGATCAAAGTCGTCGCCGCCAAGATGTGTATCGCCATTTGTTGATTTTACCTCAAATACACCGTCGCCTAGCTGTAATATTGAAATATCAAATGTACCACCGCCTAAATCGTATACAGCAACTAATTCCTCTTTATTCTTCTTATCTAATCCATATGCTAAAGCTGCAGCTGTAGGTTCATTAATTATTCTACGAACAGTAAGTCCGGCAATTTCACCCGCATCCTTAGTTGCTTGCCTTTGCGCATCATTAAAGTATGCCGGTACGGTTATTACGGCTTCGGTAACATCCTGTCCCAAATACTCTTCTGCGGTCTTTTTCATTTTCTGCAGAACCATAGCACTAATTTCAGGTGGAGAATACAACCTGTCTTCAATACTTACGCGAGCCGTCTTATTATCCCCTTCAACTACTGAATAAGGTACTTCCGAAATTTCATTGCTGACTTCGTCAATTCTCCTGCCCATAAAACGTTTAACTGAAAATACAGTATTTTGAGGATTTGTAACCGCCTGTCTTTTTGCAGGTTGACCTACCAATCTTTCACCGTTCTTAGCAAATGCAACAACAGACGGAGTTGTTCTCCCGCCTTCGCTATTAGGTATTACAACAGGCTCGTTTCCTTCCATAACAGATACGCATGAGTTAGTCGTACCGAGATCAATTCCTATAATTTTACCCATTCTGTTTTCTCCTTATTTGATAATTATGTAACTTCTTTCTTTCTTAATTTACTTTCAAATTATTGCTAAATTTGTACTCATAAGAATAAGCATCTTGAACATTCAATTAGTATACCAATTATTGATAGCTCTAATAGCTTATTTTCGCACTTTTTTCTGATTCTGTGATTTCGATATTACGCCCATATGGCACATATAGGCTCATAATGGCGATAGGTGAAATTTTGACAGACAATTTGACAACAACTCTATTGAGAGGTAAATGTGTTCAACATAGAAGAATTTGATATCAAACTCGATACGGAAGTTATAGGACGAAATTTCGTTTACTTTGATGAAGTGAATTCAACGAACTCATTTTTATTGGATTCCAGGGAATACAAAGCTCTTGGAACCGTGGTTTTAGCTGAATACCAGCTTAAAGGAAGAGGAAGAAAACAACGTAACTGGCAAGCGACAAAGGAACAAGCATTAACATTTTCGATTTTGTTAACCGATAAAATCGAATTAGCAAACGTTCAGCTTCTTTCACTAGGAAGTTCGTTAGCTTTAGCGCAAGCTCTTGAAAATTTGTACCAGTTTAAAGTAAACGTAAAATGGCCGAACGATGTTTTAGTTGAAGGAAAAAAAATCGCAGGTATTTTGATTGAATCGACTTCCAAAGGATCAAATATTGAGCGAATAGTAGTAGGCGTTGGAATAAATGTAAATCAACCCAACTTTGCCGGCAAGTATAATATACAGCCCACTTCTACACGTATAGAATTAAAGAAGACTGTTAGCAGGGAAAGACTATTGAGTGAATTTTTAAACCATTTTGAAGAAATGCTGGACGACTGGATTAATCACCCACAAAAAATTATTGATGATTGGAAAACCCGTAGCCGCTACCTTGGCGAGAAAATAAAAATTCATGAAGGGAATGATGAGTTTTTCGGTGTGTTTGAAGATGTCAATGAAAACGGTTATCTGATGCTTCGGACAAGAGATGAGGTCAAGACAATTTATTCTGGCGATGTATCAATAAATATTTAGGAAGAAAAAATTTTGCAAAGAATATACTTTGACAACGCCGCTACAACCCAATTGCATCCCAAAGTGAAAGAGAAAGTGATTCCCTTTCTTTACGATCACTTTGGAAACCCGTCATCAATTCATTCTTACGGACGCGAAGTACGCGTAGCTATTGAAGATGCACGGGAAACTGTTGCAGGCATGTTAAACGCTGATCCAAGTGAGATTTATTTTACAAGTGGTGGAACAGAAGCTAATAACTTTGCAATTAGAGGTATTTCCAAAACCGTTTACGAGGAAACCGGCCGACGTAAAGTTCTTACTTCTAAGGCAGATCACCATGCCGTTTTGGATACGGTACTACAACTAAACGAGAACGGGCACAGCTCTTTTGCACTTGAATGCGATACTTCATCAAGACTGGATTTGGAATCACTCGCTAAAAATTGTGATAATCATGTTGCTCTGGTGGCTGCAATTCACATCAACAACGAGACGGGTTCCCAAAATAATGTTTCTTCCATTGCTGAAATAGTAAAACCAAAAGGCGCTTTGCTGCACATAGACGCAGTGCAAAGTTACGGCAAGTTTGATACCGATGTACAAAAGCTTGGCGTTGATACTTTGGCTGCATCGGGTCATAAAATTCACGGACTAAAGGGAACCGGAATTCTTTACGCAAAAAGCGGAACTCCGCTTAGCGCACTGATTGTAGGCGGCCCCCAAGAGCGCAATCGCAGGGGTGGTACGGAAAATGTTCCCGGGATTATTGCTTTTGCTGAGGCTTCGAAAGTTGCGAAGGAGTATATGGAAGAAAACTACAGCAAAGTTAGTTTGCTAAAAAAATACTTTACCGAAAGGCTAAACGAATTATTCGACGACAAAGTATTAATTAATTCTTCACCTGATTCATCACCTTATATCCTTTCAGTTACATTTAAAAGCGATTTTTTAAATAACGATGCTGAAGCAATGCTGATGTTCCATGATCTTAACGGCGTGGCGGCTTCTAACGGAGCTGCTTGTACATCGGGAACTCTAAAACCCTCGCATGTATTAAGTGCGATGGGCTTTGAAATAGAGGATGCACAAGGTACCGTCAGGTAT
>JANQLA010000173.1 GCA_028280855.1 Melioribacteraceae bacterium | reverse complement strand
AGCCAGGAGGTTTGTCCTAGTCTTGCAACAAATACAGAATCCTCTTTGGTTAACGGATTAGGAGGCCAGACATTTCTCGGCGGCAGATAAAGAGGCCCGAATCCGTAACCTGCATCGAATAACGGTCTGCCTGGTTGTGTCGGATTCTCTTGTATCCAAGCTTCAGTGTTTTGAAGTTCGCTATAAAAAAACAGGTTACCCGGAGAATACGGACTGCCGTTGAATGTTTTGTAAGTTGGTGGAATACCTGCGGCTTCCAACCGTGTTGTCCACTTGTTGCCTCCTTCCTTAGCGATCATATTCACAACACCTGATTGTGCATTGCCGTATTCGGCACTGAACCCGCTGGTATAAACCGCTACCTGCTCAAGACCGGTAACTATAGGTTTGAACGCTCTCCTGTTGGTTAATGGGTTTACAATTGTTGCCCCGCCAATCAAATATGATGATTCGCCAACGCGACCGCCTCGGAAGTGGTCGTCAACGACGTCTGCCTGCAATTCGAGAATGTCTGTAATATCCGCTACACCGGCAATAGATTCGATCTCCGAAGTGTTATAAACTTGTTTTGTAGCCGTAAGATCTTTTTCTACGGTTTCCGGCTTGTGCGCGGTAACAACAACTTCGTCAGATTGGAGCTCCGAAGGTGAGAGTTGAAAATCTACTATAGTTGTTTTATCAACAGTAACCTGGATTTGAGTTTGAACCTGAGTCTGATAACTAACGTAAGATGCTTTTACGCTGTACGAACCAGGAGGTACATTAATAACAAAATAATCGCCTTCAAAATCAGAAGCAGCCCCAAGAGTTATTTGCAAATTTTGCTCTTCCCCATTAACCCACTTCGATATTATGATTATATTAGCGCCGATTAAAGGCTCGCCTGTTTGTATATCGGTGATTTTCCCGGAAATTTTACCGGTTATACCGGCATTAAGAGTATTGGCGGTGATAAAAATTAAAATCAGAAATTGACCAATTATCCCAAGCTTTTTAGGCATGAAAAACCTCCTGAGAGAAATGCTTTTTATTAAAGACTTTGTTATGTTTTCGGGATTGTGTGTATGGATATCTCGAGTGAGATAACTTCTTGAGAGGATGCTATTTTCGTTTTCGAAATTCAAATTAAACTTGTATGACAACATACGTAATATATGTTATCTGAATTCAGTTGTCAAGATTAATATTCAAAGAGCCCGGTTTTTGATGCTATTAAAATACTGTGCGGAAACTAGGACGTCAAAGTAATTACTGTTCGTAACTCGTTAATAACGTGCGAAAATGACGTAATTTCGAAAGATTTTAATTTTGGAAATCAATTTTTTTTCGATATTTTGCAAAAGTGACTAGTCTAAAAAATAAACTCAGATATCATTTGCTATGATTAATGAGCAACGAAAAAGGGAAGAACTAGATAAGATATTAAAAAGTAATGAGTTTAAGAATTCTAAAAGTTATAAGAATCTATTAAAATACCTCGTTGAATGTTCAATAAATAATCAGAGCCCAACAGAATCTTTTATCGCAATCGAAGGGTTAGGTAAGGATCAGGATTTCGACCAATCTACAGACGCAAGTGTAAGAGTATACATTCACAATCTAAGAAAGAAACTCGCAAGTTACTATCTTAACGAAGGTAAATTTGACTCAATAAAACTTGAGCTGCCCAAAGGTCAACATTACCAGGTAGTTTTTACCCCAACCCAATTAAAACCTAATCGCACAAAATTTCTGGGAATAAATGTCTCGGCGCTAGTTATAATAATTTTATTGAATTATTACTTTATTTCGAATTCTACCAGCCACATTGAATCCCAGAAGATTGAAAGTCTTGTTTGGAACAACTTCGGAGAAAATGATTTCTCAACACTCTTGGTATTCGGAGATTTTTTTATTTACAAAGATGTATCAGATGATCTACCTAAATACGTACGTGATTTTCGTATTAACTCTCTCGAAGATTTGCAAAAGTATAATTCAGAATATAACACCAGTGAAACTCATATAGAAACCGAGCTTTCGTTTTTAGGTAAAAGCTCAATCGATTCCTTCCCGGCAATATTTGAGCTTATAAAAAGTTGGAATAAAGACGTTAAAATAATTCTTAGTTCCGAGCTAAAATGGGAAGACCTAGTACACAACAATATAGTATTTATAGGATCTTTTAAATCTCTGCGTTTACTAAAAGATTTGTTCACAAACTTAAACTCTTCATACAGAATACACCCGAATACAATATTTTACAAAGATTCTGAAAGTGATTCTTTATTTGAATACCGCGCTCCAAAGGATACAAAAACCGGTTATCTTAAGGATTACGCTTTAGTAACAAAAATTCCCGGACCAGATAATAATTCGATAATAATTTTTACTGGTACTCACGACATAGGTCAAAGCGCTACCGTAAAAAGTTTTACATCAAAGGATTTCTTGCATGAATTTGATAAAAAGTATTTCAATGAGAGCCAAGAGAATGTTTTCTTTGAAGGTATTTTCGAAGTGCAAGGATTTGAACGAACAGGTTTCCATCCAAACTTAATTCATTTTCACAAATTGCAACCGGATTTTCAGATCCCCAATATGGAATAACCAATCCAAGGTTTGTTATACCAACTTTGCTCCTTATGGTTATGTACTTACTTCCGAAGAGATACTATAACCCAGAAGTTTTCGCATAGGGCTTTACAAGTACAGTAACTAATAAAATCTGTCCTACAACTTTCCACCATTATTCAAAAGCATGTCTTATTCAATAAAGCAATTTGATTAAGTAAGAAAAAAACTATGCAATGTTTGGTGAATCGTGAGAAGGTCGCTAATCGTATTTATACAATTTGTTTGTAGCAGGTTCTGCTACAATGAACAAAAAAAATATACCACATCTTTATTAAACAGGATGTGATAAAACTCAAACGCGAAGAAATTTATCTTTGTGATGTAAATCAAAGGATGCATGTAAGATGTTTTCATTAAAAAGAAAGGACAATGTTTCCTATATAAAGTTCGAACTTGAGTACACCTACCCAACACATAAAAGCGTTATTGGAGATTTATTCCACGATGCAATTGAAAACGAGGATAAGAAAATTGTGCTGGATTTTTCAAACGTGAAAATTCTGGATATCTCGTCGTTCAAGATAATTGTAAACGGAGTTATAAGATCGCGCAAACTCGGTAAAGAACTTGAGATTATCTACAATGAAAATCCTAACGATAGTTATGTAGCAAGAATTTTTGAATTTATGAACTTAGACAAAAAAGGATTCTGATTTACAGTTATTTACTGGAGGACCGTCCCCATAAAATGATGAACCCCACAATAGTCCCTCAGGTACCGGTCCTCGCCTGAGGGGTTATAATAATAAAACTCTATAAGATGTTTTAAAATGGCTTAATAAAGAAGAATCATTTGAATGAGGATTATTCTCTAACAGCTTAGAAGATTACTTTGAAGGAACTAGAATCGTCGCAAAAGGTTTTACGAGCAAAGTGATATTAAACCTCCTACTATTTTGGTTTTGTATTTAGTAGAATATATTCCGCTTAAAACTTATCTAGTGCTTAGTTGTAAAATCTTGTCAACGTCTTTACCTTTTAGCAAGGATCGATCAAACATAACATGACACCGCTTTCTTTCGCTTCCAGCAAGTCTACCGAAGCGTATCCAATTAGCAGGATTTTATCTGTGCTCAACTGTTTAATATTCGTTCGATTTTAATCGTTCAATCACCAAGCTGATATCTTTTGGTAGGTTTGAATCAAATAACATTTTTTCTTTTGTGCGCGGGTGAATGAAGCCTAAAGTTTTGGCATGGAGCGCTTGACGATCAATAATGTCAAGTAAATTATCTACACGGCTTTTGATTTTGGGAAGGTTTGCTCCGTAATTTAATCTCCTTCCGCCGTAAGTTGAATCACCAAACACGGGATGATTTACATACGCCATATGAACCCGTATCTGATGTGTTCTACCGGTTTTAAGCTTCAGCTCAAGTAGCGAGGCAAACTCATATTCCTCCAACACTTTGTAAAAGGTATGCGCGTGCTTTCCTTCGTCTTCAGGCACAACCCAGAAAAGCTTGCGATCTTTTTTACTGCGCCCAATATTTGCGATTACCTCACCTTCAGGTTCCTTGAACAGCCCCCAGCAAATAGCCTGGTAAGTGCGCTCAATAGTGTGTTCGAAGAACTGCTGGGCGAGTCGCGAGTGTATCCATTCATCTTTAGCGACAAGAAGCAGACCACTGGTATTCTTGTCTATTCGATGTACAATACCGGCCCGTGAAGGTTCATTGAATTCACTTAGCTTTTGCGTGTGGTGCATTAACGCATTAACAAGTGTTCCACTGTAGTTACCAAGCGCCGGATGAACAACAATCCCAGGCGGTTTATTAACGAGAAGTAAATCGTCGTCTTCGTAAACAATGTCAACCGGAATGTCTTCAGCCTCTGTTTTTTCCGGACGCGGTGTAACGGGTATTGTTATGTCGATTTCGTCGCCAGGCACAACCAGGTAATTAGCTTTTGCCGGAATGCCGTTTACCAATACCAGATTGTTTTTAATTAATTTTTGAACTTTGGAGCGCGTGGAATATTCTAGGTTATTAGTAATATATAAGTCAAGGCGTTCTTTTTTCTGACCGTTCGTTATAAATAATTTATGTTTCCTTTCGGTTATCAGTTTCGCCATCTTTGTTTTTTATATCTTCGTCTTCTTCGAACTCAACTGTTTCATCGGGGCTTACAACAACTTCTTCAATCGGTTCATTTTTTTCAAGCATCGATTCCGGTGTTTGTTTATTGTTATCTCCTTGGCTTTCTTCTGCTTCAGACTTCTCTTCTTCATCTTTCTTCGCAGGTTCACGATGAAAAATAATAAGCAGCACAACACCAACGCTTACCGATGCATCGGCAATATTAAAAATAGGCCAACGTTCAAACGTTTTACCAAATATTGTAAAATCCCAGAAGTCTACGTTAAAAAAATCTACTACTTTACCATAGAATAAAGGCGCGTAACCGTAGATCAAGCCATAGAAGGTTCTGTCAACTAAATTGCCAAGAGCACCAGCTAATATAAGCGCCAAAGCTAATCGAATTACAAACTTTTCATCTTTTAACCGGTACAGATAAATAAAAATACCAATACTGGCAATCAACGAAAATAATGAAAGCATAAGTTTTGATCCGACACCGACATCAATACCAAAAGCCATCCCCGGGTTTTCAACAAATGTAATTTTAAAAAAATCGCCGATAACATTAATGCTAGAGCCGTAAGGCATGCCGCTTAGGTTTAAACCAAGAAAAGGAATGGAAATTCCTTTAACAATAAATTTTGTTATTTGATCGGACAAAAAAAGGAATGCAGTTATATAAAGAACTCTCAATAAATTATCCTTACTTTTTCTGATTCATCTTAACCTGGACACAAAGTTGCGTATGAGGAACTGCCCGAAGTCTTTCTTTTGGTACTAAAGGACATGTTGGACAAAGATTTTTCGGCTCGTCAATACATTCAATGCAAAGACCGTAAGTCCCGTTTTCAATACGCTGAAGCGCTTCTTCAAGATATCCCAGGAATTTATTTTCTCTCTGCGCCCACAAATAAAGCTTTTCTCTTTCCTGTGCATCTGTTCCCTGCTCAGCCATGTGAAGCGAATAAGGAGAGCTTTCGTTTACGTACTGACCTGTGGACGGATCCATCATCTGGTCTTTCAGGTTTTGCAACTGTTCTATAATTTCTTTACGCTTTTCCATAATTTCTTCGCGGAACTGCTCGAGATCCTTTTTAGGATAACCCTTCAACTTACGCGCTTTTTTAGGGGCAGTTGGTTTTACCTCTATGGTCGACTCGGTTTTTTTAGGTGCTGTTTTTTTTGTAGTTGTTTTTTTTACAGTACTTTTAGCAGTTGTTCTGGTTTTCGCGGTAGTTGCCCTCGGCTTTGCCGCAGTTTTTTTCTTAGCTGCTGTTGTTTTTTTTGCAGCCGTAGTTTTCTTTGCTGCAGTTGCTTTTTTTGCAGTAGTTTTTGCAGCAGTTTTTTTTGTTGCCTTTTTATTTTCAGCTTTCTTAGCCATAAAGACCTCCTCTTAGGAACTTAAACTTTATCTTTTTGAGATAGTTAATACCCCGGTATAATCACCTATTTCAACCGGCTGTTCTATACCGTTTTCAATTTTAGAATCGGTTATTGATACCGCCAGTGTTTCCGTTTTTATATAGTCCTCAAATTTATCAACGTATGAATAAAACTTATCATCCGCAGATAGACCTATGTCTATTCTGTCCATGACTTCGAAACCGGATTCCTTGCGCATATTCTGGATTCGATTTACAAGTTCCCTCGAAATCCCTTCGGCAATTAAATCTTCAGTTAACTCAGAATCAATGGCAACTGTAATGCCCTCTTCACTTTCAACAACCCAACCCTCTATTTCAGTACTGACAATTTCTACATCTTCAATAGATAAATCTACATGATCATCATCTAACTCTATTCTAATTGAACCTTTTAGTTCCAGTTCAGCAATCTCATCTTTGGTAAATTTTGAGATGCAGGCGGCAAGGGGTTTAACCAATTTCCCGAACTTTGGCCCGATGGCTTTAAAGTTTGCCTTTGCAGATTTACTTACAATCGAGGAATCATCTTCAAGCGCCTCAAGTTCCTTAATATTTACTTCATCGAGAACTACGTCTTTCATATAGTTGATTGCATCACGTTTTTCTTTATCAACTGCAACAATTATTTTTTGAAGAGGCTGCCTTACTTTTAAATTAGACTTTGCACGCATTGATCGGGTTAAGTAAACAACCCTTTGTGCAATATCCATTTTCTTTTCAAGATCTTTGTCGTGATAACGAATCGATGGATAATCAACTAAATGAATTGATTCACTTCCTTCATTTTTTGTTACAGTATTTAAATTCAGGAAGATTTCTTCAGCTATGAATGGTGCAAAAGGCGAAG
>JANQLA010000532.1 GCA_028280855.1 Melioribacteraceae bacterium | reverse complement strand
AATGCGCTACATGGTTTTCTCAGAGATAAAATCGTTCGGCGCCAGGAAAATGCCTTCGAATTGGACGATGATCAGTACGACAAAGCAAGGTAATCGCACGGAATTTAAAGTGCTGGAAATGGAATTCGACAAAGAAATAAGCGATAAAAAATTCTCGTTTCAAGAATTAGAGCGAGGCAACTAAATTGAAGCTAATTATTAAACTCGCCTGGAGAAATATCTGGCGTAACAAACGACGATCCATATTGACACTCGCAGCAATCACCTTTGCCACTATGGCCGCAGTTGCGATGCGGGGAGTTCAGCTAGGCACGTACAGCGTAAACATTAAAAATGCAGTTGAAATGTTCACGGGCTACCTGCAAATTCAAAGCGAAGACTACCAGCAGAATCCCTCGCTTAATAAAGTAATTAAACTAACAGATGATTTGAAGTTGAAACTGGATAGAACTAATGGTATAACTGCTTATTCCCCACGGGTATATTCGTCGGGATTAATAAGCTTTGGTGATCAGTCATACGGCTCAGCGATTTTTGGAATATCTCCCGGGTCAGAGAGCGCTACAACGAAAATTATGGACAAAATAAAAAACGGCAGGTTCTTTCTTTCGGATACTGTATACGAAGTAGTTATTGGTGCGAAGCTTCTAAAAAATCTAAAAGCTGCTATCGGTGACGAGGTAGTAGTATTGGGACAAGGATTCGACGGCTCACTCGGCAACTTTAAATACAGGATAGTTGGAACAATAAAAACCGGTTCGCCGGAGCTTGATCAAATGGCTGTGTTTATGGGAATTAGCGCTGCGCAGGAACTGTTGGCTTTATACGGTAACCGGATTCACGCTATTGCAATCAGGTTAAACGACATCGACATTATTGAAGAAACCCGTGAATACCTGGCATCTGTAATAGCTGATGAAAAGACTACTGCGCTTACATGGGATGAAATTATGCCAGACTTCAAACAATCGATTGAGCTGGATAACATAAGCGGAATACTAATGCTACTTATCCTTATAATTATCGTATCATTCGGAATTCTTAATACTGTTCTAATGTCGGTTACCGAGCGATTCAACGAGTTCGGTGTTACACTCTCAATAGGAATGCCGCCGTTAAAGCTTGCAGTGGTTGTGCTTATTGAAACCGTATTTATTACACTAATCGGAATTGTCGTCGGAGACTTGCTGGGCGCGGGGATCAATTATTATATCTATCAAAACCCAATCGAATTTGGCAGCGAATTCGCGTACATATACGAAGAATACGGTTTCCTTCCAAGGATCGAATCAAGTTTGGACCCGCTTATATTCATTAATAACACTTTATTGATACTCGGTATTTCGATACTATCGTGCATTTACCCGATGTATAAAGTATACAAATTGGAAGCACTAAAAGGAATTCGTTACACTTAATTTTAAGGATGAACATGTTAATTAAACTTGCCTGGCGAAATTTATGGCGGAATAAAAGAAGATCTACTATCGTGCTGCTCTCTGTAATAGTCGGCGTAAACGCAATGCTATTTATGGACGGAATGACTAACGGGATGTTATCACAGATATTATTTAACCAGATAAGTCTCAGCACGTCGCACATTCAGATACATAACAAAGGATTTAGCGATAACAAAACCGTGCAGGGAATAATAAAGGATAGTGAAAAAGTTGAGAAAGCAATTTCAAACAACCCTGACGTAACAGCTTACAGCCGGAGGGTAATTACATTTGGACTGTTGAGCAGCGCATCAAACTCCACGGGAGTTTATATTTATGGTGTAATCCCGGAAGAAGAAGAAAAGGTATCACGAATTAAATCCTCTATTATCGAAGGCAACTATTTAAGCAACGCTAAAAACGAAATAATAATCGGGAAAAAGCTCGCCGAAAAACTTAAGGTTGGATTAGGTGATAAGGTTGTTGCACTCGCAAATACGCCCGACGGTACAATCGGCTCTGAAGTATTTCGCGTTGCTGGAATTTTCAAAACACCGAGTTCGGAATTTGACAAAGCGTTCATATACATTCCGCTTGCAACGTCCCAATCTATGCTTGACCTGGGTGAGTCATTCCACGAATTCGCGATAATAACCAAAAATTATAAGCAGTCCAATTCTGTGAGGGATGAGCTTACATCGAAGCTTGATGCCGGTATTGAAGTATTGTCATACGAAGACCTACTGCCTTTTATAATCATTCAGCTTGATATGTACAAAGAATCTATGTTCGTAGTAAACTTTATAATCTCGCTTGCGTTGATATTCGGAATTATTAATTCAACGCTGATGTCGGTGTTCGAAAGGATTCAGGAAATTGGTGTTCTTATGTCCATCGGGATGAGGATTTGGAAAATTTTCGGAATGGTTGTGCTTGAGGCATTGATACTCGGAGTTTTCGGAACTGTAATAGGGGTAGTGTCAGGGTACCTGATTAATATTCCTTTTTCAATTTACGGCATTGATTTAAGTTTCTTCGCAGAGAGTCTTGAGTCATTTGCTATGGGATCAATCCTTTATCCGCAGCTTTCGGTTGAAAACTTTATCATAACTTTGTTTATGATTCCTTTAATTTCCGTAATAGCGGCGCTTTACCCTGCTTACCGTGCGATTAAACTCGAGCCGGTTTATGCTATACGATACGTTTAAAACAAATTGATAGAAAATAAATCATAGTGAGAAATAAAATGGAACTAATCAAAACGGAAAACATTATTAAAACATACCAGGATAACGGTGTACCGGTTCATGCTGTAAATGGAATTTCATTAGAAGTGAACGAAGGTGAGCACATTGTTTTGGCAGGGCCCTCCGGTTCGGGTAAAACCACCTTGCTTAATTTATTGGGTGCTCTTGACAAGCCGACCGAAGGAAAAATATTTTTTGAAGGTGATGATCTTTCGTTAAAATCAAAAAAAGAGTTATCCGATTTCAGGCTTCACAAACTTGGATTCATTTTCCAGGCTTACAACCTTATACCGGTTTTAACTGCAATGGAAAACATTGAATTCAGTATGATGCTGCTTGGAGTACCCGAAGCCGAGAGACATCAGCGTTCTGAGTCACTCCTCGAAGAACTTGGAATTGCTGAGTTGAAAAATAAACGACCGAACGAAATGAGCGGTGGGCAGCAGCAGCGAGTTGCAGTCGCACGGGCCATTATAAATAACCCGAAACTAGTATTAGCCGATGAACCAACTGCAAACCTAGATAGTAAAACCGGCGGGCACCTCCTGGATTTAATGGATAAAATGAACGAAGAGAAAAACATAACATTTATTTTCGCTTCCCATGATCAACAGGTAATAGAGCGCGCCCGTCGATTAGTTAAAATTAAAGACGGTTTGGTAGATAATGAATAGGCTTTGCAAAATAATTTTGCTACTGATACTTCCTGCAAAAATTATGGTAGCTCAATTTGATTACGACGTCACCGGCTATTATGTGAATTATCCCATTCTTCAGAAACCCGCGAAGGAGTTAAGTCAACTCTTCGGGCTAAAAAGTAATAGCTTTAGCGACTTAAGTCGATTCCGGCTTAGACCTGTTTTCTACATTGGCGATAACTCAAGGATTAATCTTGAATACGAGATTAATGCGCTTTACCTAAGCTCTACTTCACAATTTGATTTATTTACGACGCCCACGACAAATCATCAGGTAGTAGATTTATCATGGAACATAATCAACCATGATAAGGTTAAGGCAAATCATTTTATCGACAGGCTCTATTTCAAACATAGCTTTGAATTCGGAAGCATAACAATTGGGCGTCAGCGTATTGCCTGGGGTACCGGACGTGTCTGGAATCCAATTGATCTGTTCAATCCCGTAAATCCGGCTAACTTTGCCAAGATTGAAAAGGACGGAGCCGATGCTGTTTCATTTAAATGGAATATCGGCAATTTTACGGATCTGCACTTTGTTTACGGAGCTGTAAAGAAGTTAAGCAACAGCAATTTTGCAGCAAGATTCAGATCAAACGTTGGAGAGTATGATTTTTCAATAGTTGGCGGTAGAATTGACCAAAAATTTGTTGCCGGAACTGATTTGGCGGGAAATCTATTTGACGCAGGAATAAGAGCCGAAGCGTTATATTCTTTTGAAAAGGAAAACCAGGATAGTTACGTAAAATATATTCTTGGAATAGACTATCAATTTACATCGAAATTATACGCCCTTATCGAATATCACTACAACGGCGAAGGCGCTTCAGACAAAACCAGTTACGAGTTAACAAGATTGTTAAATAGTGATATATTAAACCTCGCAAAAAACTATATTAATATTACATCCGCCTACCAATTGACTCCCCTGCTTAACCTTTCCGCATCGAATACGCTTAATCTCGATGACAATAGCGGCTATACTACGGTATCCGGAGAATACTCGTTATCAGAGTCTCTTTTTTTTACTTTGGGCGCTCAGGTAACATACGGAAAAACTCTTGCGGAATACTGGTACTTTCCCGCATCTTATTACGCAAAATTTGACGTTTACTTTTAAAATTGCTCGCCTAACCAATTTTTGGTTGCAATTTGTCTTAAAAATATTATCCTAAGTGAAGCAACCCGACAACTTATTTTATAGCGCCATTAAAGTGGAGTAAATGATGGTAGTTTCAAACAGCATGTCTTCAATTCACAATCGAAATACATATACCAAGATTAATAAACCAGGTTATACTCATAGCAGAATAGGGAAAAACTTATTAGATCTGAACGAACCCGGCACT
>JANQLA010000121.1 GCA_028280855.1 Melioribacteraceae bacterium | reverse complement strand
AAGGTTGACTCTTGAAATGCCAAGTATTTCGGATGCTTTTGAGCGGTTGTTATTGGTGTATTTCAACACTTTTTTAATGTGTTCTTTTTCTACCTGGCTTAGCGACTGAGGAACAATGTTGTTATCGTACTCTCCGTAGCCGTTGTTTGTATTTTCAAGGAAGTAACTCGGGAGCGATTTCTTTCGCAACTCACCATTTGATTCAACAATTATAGCGCTGTTAATTATATTCATTAACTCACGAACATTACCGGGAAAAGGATAAGACATTAAACTGTTAAGTACCGGTTGAGTGATGCGCCTGACTTTCTTGTCATATTTCTTATTGTATTTATGCAAAAAATGAGTCGCTAAAAGTTCGATGTCGCCCTTTCTTTCTCGCAAAGGCGGCAGACTAATCGAGTTTATATTTAAACGGAAAAACAAGTCTTTGCGGAAGTTGCCTTTCTTAATTTCTTCAAATAAGTCTTTATTAGTCGCGGCGATAATGCGTACGTCGACCTTTTGATTTTTTGTTGAACCAAGTTTATAAAATTCTTCTTCCTGAAGCACTCTTAAAAGTTTTACCTGGATAGGTAAAGATAGTTCGCCTATTTCATCGAGGAATAATGTTCCACCGTTGGCTTCTTCGAGGAAACCTGTTTTATCTGATGCAGCTCCTGTAAAAGCGCCTTTCTCATACCCGAAGAATTCAGACGAGAATAGTTCCTGCGCAAATGCCCCTGCATTTACTGCAACAAATTTATTCCCGCTTCTTTTACTAATTTCATGAATCGCTTTAGCAATAAGTTCTTTACCTGATCCGCTTTCGCCCCAGATTAAAACACTGTTATCCGTACGTGCAAACTTCTCTACAGTGTGAAAGATTTTTATTATTCGTTCATCGCATGTAATTATTTCATTAAATGCCTCTTCATGTTTAAGGGTAGCTATAGACAGGGAATCTTCATCGTCAATTTCACCACGATTAATTGCTGTTTCTTCCAATGCGGATTCAACGGTCGCAATTAGTTTATCCTCTTCAATAGGTTTAAGCATATAATCGAATGTACCGAGTTTCATTGAAGTAATGGCTAGGTCAATATCTTCGACACCGGTTAGTACAATGGTAGTTAAATCAACTTTATGTTTATGAATATATTTCAGAATATCTATCCCGGTAACAGAGGGCATATCCATGTCAAGCAATAACAAATCGAATTTGTTGTTCTTAATAAGTTCATAGGCTTTGGTGCTATCCTGCAGGATCGTTACTTCAAACTTACCTGATTGTAAGAAGAATATATTCAGAAAATTTAGTACCGCCTGGTTGTCGTCAATTAGAAGAATTTTTTTCATTTTCAATTTCACGTTTCGCCGGAATTTTTACAGTAAAAGTTGTTCCTTCGTTAATCACGGATTCCACATCAATATGTCCATCCAGTTCCTCAATAATTCCATAACTAATGGATAGTCCCAACCCGGTTCCACCTCTATCTCGCTTTGTTGTAAAAAACGGATCGAACAACTGCCTGCGTGTTGTATCGTCCATTCCACTTCCATTATCGGTAATTATTAATTTTATTTCATTCGTATTTTTATCGTACCGGGTTGCGATAATTACTAAGCCGCTATCATGATCAATTGCTTCCGTAGCGTTGATTGATAAATTGATCAGAACCTGCTCCATTTTTTGGTTGTTCCCGATAAATATTGGAACATCGTCATCAAGATCAATTTCTAACTTAGCTCGTTTTTTGATATGCTTCTGTGTTAGTACGAGATGATTATTTATAATATGGTTTAAATCTACTTTTTCGTTTAAGTCGCCTTCATCCTTCTTGGCAAAGTTTCTTAAGTCGCCTACGATTTTTTTAGTTCTGTTAGCGCCATTGATCATATCGCCAACCAGCACTTTTATGTTTTCCTTAAAAACTTCGTAAGGTAGTCGGGCGACTTTTAGCTCCGGGTTTTCTTTGTAATACTTATCAAGAATCGGAAAAATATCTTCATATGCTTCCGATACAATTTTCATATTACCGAGAATAAATGTGTTTGGATTATTTATTTCGTGCGCAACGCCCGCAACCAATTTACCAAGCGACGCCAGCTTTGAAGTTTGATTAAGCTGTGTTTCCATTACTTTTCGGTCCGTAACATCACGGCAGACTTCCAGCACACTTTCTACTTCACCATTGTCATCAAAGATCGGGTATGATCTTAAGGTATAAGTAAAACCGTCATCCGATAATTCATGTACACCGTTCTTAGCCGTTTTAAAAGTATGCTCGGTGGGACAAACTTCGCACTTCTTTTCCCTGTTAAATAACTTTTTATAGCATTTACCGCTTTCACCTATTTCATCCTTATTTGACATACTGATATTAAAATCCCTGTCAACAACTACAATCGGGTCGGATATAGCGTTGAAAAAAGTTCTAAGTCGCTGACGTCGTTCACTGCACTCTTCCGTTAGCTGAATCAGCTTTTCATTCTTAAGCTTAAGTATATGTTGCTGTTTCTCAAGGCTAAGTCGTTCTTTTCTTTTCTGAACCGCCCTTGATACTTTACCGGCAACTTCCCTTAACAAATGATGTTCTTCTTTAAGGAATTCGTATTCGTTATCGAGGTATACCTTTATCGAACCATGAGCATTATCCTGTATATAGAGTTTTTCTTCAAGAATCTTGTAGTTATTTTCCGAAAGAAAGTCCCTGTAGCCGTAAGTTTTGTTATCAATACTTAGAACCACATTCGTGTTTGGTGGATATTGAAAAGCATTTTTGATTATTAAAGTTATATCGTCAAAAACGTTTTCCAGGGGTTTTAAAGTATCGAGTTCACGGGTAATGTTGTATAAACATTCCAATTCCTTGGCGCGTTCAGCCAGGTCGTGTTCAATCGCATTTATGTAAGCAACTTTATCGCGAAGCGCAAGAATAATTTCGGTTTCGTCATTTAGATTTACAGGAAATGCAATAAACTGATGGTCGACTTCAGGAATAGTAAAATTTTTTGCCGCAAGTTTCGCACGAACTTCGGAAATCGTTTTGCATATTAATTTAGAATTTTTGTTCAGCTCATTTTGGTTTAAACAAACATCGGCAGGGTTTATGCCTGCCGATGTAAGTATAGCTTTTATTTCCGAACCTTGAAAGACAACCGAATTCTCTACATTGAAAATTATGATGCTGTCCACAAGTTCATAAATCAAACGAGAATTTGTATGTCCAATCATATTAAGTCAATAATTGTTTTACATTTTTTTCGTAATATTTTTCCGCGAAATCTATATTTGGTTTTACCGGGGCTACGGTCGCAAAGTCAATGTCATAGATAGAGAATTTAACTTTGCTTTCGGGACTGATGTAACCATTTGTAAAAAGTTTTTTCGTCCACGAATCGCCTTGATCTTTTGCTTTATAATACCTGTTAACAACTTTAATTTCTTCATCAACCTTTTCAATCGAATCGAAATCAAGTTTGTTATCAAACATTTCAGAGAGATCCACTGCAACCTGCCACGGAGCTTTTACGTTGCGTCCATTGGTTACTTGCTGTGATTTTTGTACCGTGTTATCACAACGAGTGTATGATCCTTCCCTTTCAATAAATGTTGTAAGTGGAATCCTTACATCAGCTTCATCAGTTGTTACGGTATTAAAAGCATCAGCCGCAAAAGTAAACTTAACTGCGTTAAAGTATTTTCTGTTTACTGTTTCAGCTAACGGATCTTCACCAAATATAAGAACAGCTTTAATCTCGCCGTTCTGCAGTTTTTCTGAAATATCAACCTGTTTGAAAATATTTTCGAGATCAACTTTCCAGTTTTCACTGATTCTGTTTATCTCTTTTTTGTCTTCAGCACGGACGTACCCGGGCAAGTAATTAGGAGTAACACCCATATCTAAAAGTCCGGTTGAGTTTGTGGCTTCTCTTAAAATCAGCACACCGTTATTTGGTTTGTTGATTCTTCCGGTTACAGTTAGGAAGTTACCTATTCCCTTCAGGTCATTCACAGATTTATCAGAACGCGAATCAATATTATATATAAAAATAATATTAGAATCGGAGTTAGACAACTCTTTATACAATTCTCTGTACTTTTCTGCACTAATTTCTGTTAATAAAGGTAAATCCTGTTCAGCAAAATAAGATACCATCTCTTTAAGTTCGCTAAATCCTTCGGTCTTTCGATCAATAAAATCAGTGTCGATTGCATTGTTTTTAATTAATTCATTCGTAATTCCGTTAAGCAGCGCTGTATTTGTACCTTTCTTGGAATCAACCCATAAATCAGCGAACTTTGCAAGTTTGATTTCAGAAGAATTAATAAGAACAACTTTTGCTCCTTTCTTCTGCGCGGCTTTCAGTTTTAATTCCATCACAAGATTTTCTTCAGACAGGTTACTGTTGATAACTACTATAGTATCGGCTTTTTCAATGTCGTCCATTGAAACAGTTGAAACCGTCATTCCGTAAGCGTCATTCAATTCCTGTGCGTTCTCGTTATAAATCATGTTCGAGAACGAAGTGATATTATTCGTTCCCAATGTTTTACGGGCGAACTTTTGAATTGAATAAAGATCTTCATTTGCAAGTTTAGGAGAGGCAAACACAGCTACCGAATCATTTCCGTATTGGTCAATAATGGTTTTTACTTTACCGGCAGCGTATTTAAGCGCATCTTCATATGACCTGTTTTCCATTATTCCATTATGTCTAATAACTGCATCATTAACCAACTCACCTTGTGTAAGATACCTGTGACCGAATCTTCCCTTTATACATAAATAACCTTTGTTATGCGAGTTCATTATTTCTTCTGTTGAGTTGCTTACATAGAATATATCGTTATCAACTTTTTTGAAATTGACTTTACAACCTATTGAGCAAAAATTACAAACCGCTTCGTAGTTATACTTTGGAAGTGTTCCTAAAGTTTTGAACGGGAATTTTTCGCTGAGTGCACCGGTTGGACATGTATCGATGCAATTACCGCATGAAATACAGTTCGTTTCAGCTAACGCTTTTTCCATTGCGGGCATAACTATTGATTTGAAACCACGATTAACAAATCCGAGAGCAGATACTTTAAGAACCTCTGCACAAGTTCTTACACATCTACCGCAGTTAATACATTTATTTGCATCTAAGGTGATGAATGGGTGGCGTCTGTCAACTTTGTGTTTTTTGGTTTCCCCAACAAAGTTTTTAACATCTATTCCGTGTGTCTGACCGTGTTTGATTAATGTACAATCGTAATATTCCGAACACCCGCATTCGAGACAGCGGGTTGTTTCGTCGCCTACTTCGACGTCGCATAATCCTAATTCAACTTCATCGAAAGTGTTAATGCGATCTTCAACTTCCAGCTCATTCATCTTGGAACGATCGATTTTTTCCTGATCTTCAAATTCCCTGTCGGATAATGTTGAAAGGTTATGACGCATACTTACGAAGTTAGATTTACGTCCGGCATTATTCAACGGATCGAGATAGTTCATAATTGATAAAGCAGCTTGCTTGCCTTGTCCGATTGACGCTACTGCCGTTAAAGGACCTGTTACAGCATCGCCACCTGCGAAAACACCTGGAATGGAAGTTTCAAATGTGTCTTCGTTTACTATAATTGTACCCCAGCTCTCGAGCTGCATTTGCTTATCTTTTTCGATGAATGTAGTATCAACACCTTGTCCAATAGCTGAAACTAAATAGTTGCAATCAACAACATATTCGCTTCCTTCAATTGGAACGGGACGAGGACGCGACCCGTCGCCTGCATCTTTTAATTCCATTTTGACGCACTCAACACCTTTCAACTTTCCTTCCTTTGAGTGAATAGACGTCGGGTTAGTGAGGAATAGCATCTCAACACCTTCTTCCTGGGCTGCATGAATCTCTTCAGGATGAGCCGGCATTTCTTTAATACTTCTTCTGTAAATAAGTTTTACATTGTCTGCCCCGCAACGTAATGCAGTTCTCGCAGCGTCAATTGCTGTGTTTCCGCCGCCAACAATAGCAACCGTACCTTCAAGTTTCGGGGTATAACTTAAAATAAGTTCTCGTAAAAAATCGATGCCGCGGAAAACACCTTCCGTTTTGTCTTCGCCGTCCAATCTCATTTTGCTTGCTTTGTGAGCGCCAACTCCTACAAATACGGAGTCGAAACCTTGTTCCTTCAATTCATCTATTGAGAAATCAATTCCAAGTTCAACACTTGTTTCAACTTCTATTCCTAAATCAAGAATCCATTTGATTTCCGTGTCTAGAACTTTTTTTGGTAATCTATATTCCGGGATACCGTAGCGTAACATTCCGCCAAGCGCCGGGAGTTTTTCAAATATCTTTACCGTGTAACCTTCCAGTGTTAAATAATATGCTGCAGTTAAACCGGCAGGTCCGCCGCCGATAACAGCTACTTTCTTTCCGTTGCGTTCTTTTACTTCAGGAATCCAACTGTCTTTGGCGTCAATATCGGCAACGAAACGTTTTAAGTAGTTTACTGCAACCGCGTCGTCAACGTGATGTCTTCTGCAAGCATTTTCACAATCGCGAACACAAACGCGGCCAATTGAAAGAGGTAACGGGTTGTTTTCTTTAATAACCCGAAGAGCTTCTTCGTATTTTCCCATTGATATTAAAGCGATATAAGCTTGCGCATCAACATCTGCGGGACAGTTATCTTTACAGGGACCAACGCAATCAGCATAGTGGTTGGAGAATAATAGCTCCAACGCTGTTTTGCGCGTATCAAATATTGATTCATTTTTTGTAGTAATTTTCATTCCGTCGTTGCAGTAAGTTGAGCAAGAAGGAATGAACTTGTTTATACCTTCTACTTCAACAACGCACAAGTAGCAAGATGTAAAATGCTCGATGCGGTCGTCATGGCAAAGTGTAGGTATTTCATCTATATCGTTTTCTCTAACAACTTGCAGAATAGTTTTGTCTGTAGTTGTTTTTATTTCCTGACCATTTATAGTTACTGTTATTTCTTTCATTTTCAAATACCCCGGGATTAGTTTATTTCAACAGCATCAAGTCTACAAACTTCAAAGCACTTGCCGCATTTGATACATTGCACTTGATCGATTTCATGTGGTTGTTTTTTCTCTCCTGTAATTGCGTCGGTAGGACAATGTTTAATACAGAGTCCGCAGCCTTTACAATTTTCCTCGAAGATTGTATAAGTCAATAAAGACGGGCAATTTCTAGCAGGACATTTTTTATTATTTATGTGCGCTTCATATTCTTCGCGGTAGTATTTGATAGTAGTTAATACCGGGTTCGGTGCACTTTGACCCAATCCGCACAAACTGCCTTTTATTATCTTGTTGCCGAGGTCTTCAAGTAACTCAATATCACCCTCTTTGCCTTCACCTTCGGTAATTCTTTCAAGAATTTCCAACATTCTTTTCGTACCAACGCGACAGAAAGTACATTTACCGCATGATTCGTTTTGAGTAAATGTTAAGAAATATTTAGCGAGATCAACCATACAAGTGGTTTCGTCGAGCACAATCAAACCGCCCGAGCCCATGATAGCACCGGTTTTCTTTAATTCATCGTAATCAATTTGAAGATCGCCCATTGAAGCAGGAATACAACCGCCGGAAGGCCCACCCATTTGCACGGCTTTAAACTCTTTACCGTCTTTAATTCCGCCGCCGATTTCGTGAACAACCTGGTTGATTGTTGTGCCCATTGGTACTTCAGCAAGTCCGCTTCTTTTGATTTTACCTGCAAGTGCAAATACCTTGGTGCCTTTGCTTTTTTCTGTTCCGTAGGAGCCATAAGCCTCAGCGCCGTTTAACAATATCCATGGTACATTAGCATACGTTTCAACGTTATTAATATTCGTTGGTTTATCCCATAGCCCTTTAACCGCCGGGAATGGAGGACGTAATCTCGGCACACCTCTCTTTCCTTCAATCGAAGCTATTAGAGCAGTCTCCTCGCCGCAAACAAACGCACCTGCACCTTCTTTAATATTTATTTTAATACTGAAGTCGGAACCGAAAATATTGTTTCCGATGAATCCTTTTTCTTCAGCCTGAGCGATAGCATTGCGAAGTCTTTGAATTGCCAACGGATACTCGGCGCGGACATAAATGTATGCTTCATCAGCGCCAATTGCGTATGCACCTATCATCATTCCTTCAATTATAGAATGAGGATCTCCTTCGAGAATACTACGATCCATAAAGGCGCCCGGATCACCTTCATCGGCGTTACAAATGATGTATTTTTTATCGCTAACCGATTGGTAAGTTAATTTCCACTTTAGCCCTGTCGGGAATCCACCGCCCCCGCGACCACGAAGACCCGATTCACTGATAATATTAATAACATCTTCGGGAGTGTATTCTGATAAAGTTTTTTCAATTGCTTTGTAGCCGTCTTCTTCAATATAATCTTCAATAGACGATGGATTTATCAAACCGCAATTTCTTAAAACAATGCGCTCCTGGTTTTCAATAAATGTATCTTCTTTAGTTATTTCACTGGAACGAATTAACCATTCTTCCACAGGGTTGTTGTTAACAACGTGATCTTCAAGAATACGATTTACTTTATCAGCAGTTACTTTTGAATAAAGATAAGATTGATCATCATCTTCAATTTCAACCAGCGCTTCTTCATAGCACATGCCCATACAGCCTGTTTCGCTCAATTCCACTTCTAATTCACGCAACTTAATTTCTTCGGATAGTTTATTATAAACCAGTTCTCCACCGGCCGATATTCCACAAGTTCCGAGTCCGACTTTTATTTTTTTCATTTTTACTCTCTATTCTTGGTCATATGATTATAATTGTTTTTTAAATGTCATATGTGGCTCGCCGACTTTATTCATTTGTTGATGAATGTTCATGCAGGCTCGGTTCAACTTTTTGATAATTTTTTAGAACTTTTTTTAGTGAATCTGCAGTCAGGTTACCAAATGTTTCATCATTTATCATAATTACCGGGGCCAACGAACAGCACCCTAAACAAGCAACCGATTGAAGAGTATACTTACCATCTTCGGTGGTTTCATCAACATCAACGCCTATTTCGTCCTTTATTACGCTAAGAATACTTTTAGCGCCGTTAACGTGGCAGGCAGTACCTTCGCATATCCTGATTATATTTTCGCCAAGCGGTTTAAGTCTAAATTGAGAATAGAAGGTAATTACTCCATAAATATCCGCAGCCGGAATATTTACGAGTTCACTTATGTAATAAATTATCTTTTCTGGTATGTATCCGTAAGAGTCCTGAGCGCTCTGAAGCAACGGAATTAAGGATCCGCTCTGTTTGCGTTTCCTTATCAAATCAATCTTGAAGTTCTGAATGTCTTCTTTTCGGGTAGTCTCTTGGACTTTGTCAATAACGAGTTCACTCATAGTAATATTCTTATATTAATTTATAATTCTGTTTTAGTTTAAAACGAACATACGGGTAGTCACCAAATTCGTTTGTTGAATTTGACAAGTACCCGCTTATCCAATTGTCTTGCGAAAAAACCATATTTATTAACTTGTTACATTTCAAAAATATTAATGACGGGATATTCCTTAACTTTTAATACGCCGTCTAACTTGATAATCTTGTTTTCAACGAACTTGTCTATTTCGCTGAAATGTGTTCCGTGAACCATTAGTACCAGGTTGTACTTTCCGGTAGTGTAATCGCAGTACAAAACGTTTTCGTAGAGTCTTAGTACCGGGTATATATCGTCCAGTTTTTCTCTTTCGACATTAACCAATACATAAGAACAAACCGATTGCTCGGAGTTACGAACTTTTCCGGATCCCGGTAAGTCTTCGGAAAGTGTAATCCCGGCGGTTGAAATAATCTCTTTAATGGAGTCGTTCAACACCGGAACACCAACAGGCATATATTCTACGTTTGTAATTCCTTCTATGGATTTAATCTTTTCTTCAACAAAGTTTGCGCAATCCTCCGAAGTATTCTCCTGGATTAACATTACAATGTCAATGTCACCGCGCGTAACGTCACAATAGAGCACGTTGTCCATGTAATAAAGTTTTCTGTAGATATTAATAAAGTCTGCTTTTTCATCAACATTCATTAAAATGAACGCGGATTTTGTTTTAACTTCGCTATCTTCTTTTAGCTCTACTTCTGCTTTGGTTTTCTTTTCTTCAATTTTCCTGAACTCTTCAGTAAGCTGCTCAACATCAAAAGGTTTCTCAAGAAGCGCGTCTGCTTTTAGTCTTTCAATTTCCTCTGTATTTAATTTATTAGCATAACCGGTGATATAAATTAAAGGAACGGATGGATATTTAGATTTAATAAGTTTCCCCAATTTAATTCCATCAATATCCGGTAATTCGATATCAACTATAACTGATTCTAAATCAACCTTATTTTTTGAATAGGTGTCTAACTTGTGTAAAGCTGAAATTCCATTCTGGCAAGGCTCAACATCATAACCATTCTGGTTTAGTCCCAGGGAAAGTGAGCGGCGTAATGATGATTCATCATCAACTAAAATTACTCTTTTCTGCATTTACTACTCCTGTTTATGGTATATTTTTGGACACATAGTTACAAGGAGCGTACCAAAGCAAATTTCATTCATTTTTAGGCAATAAACGGGCTTTTTATAAAGTTAAAGAGATCGGTTAGTGTTAATTTATTTTACAGTAGATTTGCAAGTCTTTTTAGTATAACAACTTAGCCGGTGTAAATAAATTTAGCAGTTACCAGGTAAGTGTAAATATTTTATACGGTAAAACCATTTTGCCACAAAGGTTAGAAGGCGCCAAGAAAATTGTAGCGAAGCCTTTCTAACCTGAGAAAATAATATCTTTGAAGAAAGTGATGTATAGTTAGGAATTGTTAAATTCTGATCATCTAAATCATATACTTTCAATAATCATTGTCTTGGAGCTAGTGAAAAAAATGTTTTACCAAATCCGGTCCCTTCGACTTCGCTAAGGAACAAATATTTTTCTTAGTTACCGAGCGAAGACGAAGTGACCCATTTGTACACGATTCAAAAAGGCAAACTTTTTAATTGTTTAATATCCCTTCGTGTCTTTGAGCCTTGGCGGCATCCAGCTTTAATGCAATTTTTGTAAACCTTCAGAAGTATTCGAAGTAAAATTAATCTTCAACACTTTCCTATCTTCATTCAAAAGTGCTTCCATGTCACCGAGTGATTGAGCATCGATCAAGGCATCAAAGGTCATTGTTGATTCATCGCTACCCGCTTCATCGGGAATTGGCAGATTGGTCAATTTATTTTCTGTAACCTGAATGAACAATCCGTTACCGCCGTCGCCCTTATGAAGCTGCCCTGTTGAATGCAGGAATCGCGGGCCGTAACCAAGTGTAGTTGCCGCTTTAAACTTTTTCTGAATACCGGTTCGCCAGCTTTGCAGCTCTTTCCATGTTTCATCTGATGGCTTCAAGTATGCATGAATAGCTACATAACTTCCTTCCACTTGGTTGGATGAAATAAAATTGTCAACTGCTTCCGATAAATTAGCGCCTTCCGTATTCCCAAAGATTTCAACGTTATCAATGGTTAAATCCGGAGCGGATACGGGCAACTCACCCTTTTCTTTGTATTCAGCCATTTTTTCACGCGCAATTATTTTTGCGGATTCGACATTCGGTTGATCAAAAGGGGTTATCCCCGTTACCCATGAAGCTACAGATGTAGCGAACTCCCAGTTGAAGTATTCGCGACCAAGATCGTACACATCATCCAACGTAATTTGAATGGCCGGATGTTTCGCTTCCCTCAATAAAGTGAATCGTTCGTTAAAAGTGTAGTCATTTTTCAACTTTAAGTAGACGAACAACCTATCCTTCCCGTAGTCGGATCCGTCAAGTACTTCTTCCAGGTCGACTGGCAAAATACCTTTTCCGCTTTTGCCCGTACTTTCGGCAATCAACTGCTCAACCCACCCGCCAAAGTATTTAAGCTGCGGAGAGGTAATAAACGTAACTTTGTCAATTCCTTTATTCGCCAGTTCGCCCATTATAGCACCGGTAACAGCGGCTGTGTTATTTTCGATTTTGTCCAATGAATTAATTTTACTTTCTTCCGCGGCTTTAGAAGCTCTTTCCAGCAGGTTTGAAATGTTAACCCCGACTAATGCGGCAGGCACCAAACCGAAGTAAGACAAAGCCGAGAACCTTCCCCCGATGTTCGGATCATTCAAAAAGATTTTTCTGAAATTCAGGGCTTTCGCTGTAGCTTCAAGCCCGCTGCCGGGATCTGTAATTGCAACAAAGTGGTTGGAGACTTCATCGCCAACTACCGCTTTTGCTCGGTTGAAAAAATATTTCATAAAGGACATCGTCTCAACTGTACCGCCTGACTTTGTTGATACGATGTACAATGTTTCTTTAGGATCAAGTTTTTCAGCAGCTTCTTTTACTGCTTCGGGATGAGTACTGTCGAGTACTGATAAATCAGGATATCCTACACGAACTCCGAAAGTTAGCCTGAAGACTTCGGGCGCCAGGCTGGATCCTCCCATGCCCATTAATAATGCATTCTTAAATCCGGCTTTTTTAATGTCTTCGATAAACTCGTTAATCTCATCTATGGGTTTTAACATAACTTCAGGACTATGAAGCCAGCCAAGTCTATTTGTAATCTCATCTTCCGAATCGCTCCATACCGTATGATCATGATTCCAGATTCTCGTTGTGATTTTTCCATCAACTATCTGTTGTACTTTTGCCATAACGCCGGTTTCATACTCAAGCAAATATGTAAGAAATTCGTCGCCTTTGTCTAAAGTCATTATTATCTCCGATTGTTTTGATTTTTTAATTGCGTGAAAGTAAGAAAAATCCAGTTGATCTTCCCGGTGGTTTTTCCATCTACTTCTGTAAATATTTTGCAGCTTCAGCGTCAAGAAACCATTTATAATTATCGTGTTGAGGCTCAACCATAGATGCAGGGTAATTTTCACTACCTTCTTTTTGGTGCAGAATTTCTTCAACCACTTTAGCTTTGGTTTCGCCTGCTGCTAATAATATAACTTCCTTTGCGTTGTTTATCACCCGACCGGTTATTGATACTCTAATCTGTCCGCTTTCTGGATGCTGCGATTTTACGCAGTTATATTGCGAATCAAACAACTCAATTTGTTTTGGAAATATCGACGCCGTATGCCCGTCTTCTCCAAGTCCCAGGCAAATTAAATCATATTGTGGAATGCTATTAACCATCGGTAGCACGTCGTTTATAAGGTTACCGTAACGTTCAGCTTCCCATCCAGGATCAGATTCACCATGAATTCTGAAAATATTGTGTTTCGGGATTACAATATGATCAAGCAAATACTCACGGGTCATCGCATAGTTACTCTGAGGATCGTCAGGCGGAACGCAACGTTCATCGCCCCACCAGAAGTTTACTTTGTCCCAATCGATTTTTAATGCATACTCATTAGCTATTTTTTTAAATACATTCTTGGGCGTAGTACCGCCGGATAGCGAAATATTCAA
>JANQLA010000117.1 GCA_028280855.1 Melioribacteraceae bacterium | reverse complement strand
AAAGGAACAATTTCCGCAGAGCACGGTATAGGCAAATTGAAACGAAAGCATATGAATAAGATGTATACGGATGATGATTTGATTGCAATGGCGCGAGTTAAAAAAATTTTAGACCCCGGATTAATTCTAAACTTCGGGAATATTATTGATCCAAAATATTTCGAGGAATTATAATTGATAAATTCCGATCATAATAAATTCTTATTCGTATTGCTGATTTACATTAGCTGCTCTGTAATTTATCCTCAAAACAATAGAGCTAATCTTGAAAATAAATTTAGACTAGGCAAAAGTTACGAAAGAGCCGGTGAGCTTCAGAAAGCTGAGAACATATTCAGAGAATTAGTGAATATGCAGCAATGGAACCAGAGATATGTAAAAGCTCTGAACGACATTTACCTTAATCAAAAAAAGTATGACCTGTCAATTGAGTTGTTGAACAACAGCATCAAAGCAAACCGTAAGGACATCAATTTTTACGGGATGCTCGGAACAACTTATTTTATAATGAACAACAAAGAAAAAGCTTATGAAGTTTGGGACTCGGCGATTAATGAAATGCCGAATAAACAAATTAGTTACAAGCTAATATCCAACTTTGCAATTGAAAACAGGGACTTCGACAAGGCTATTGAGTATTTAACCACAGGGAAAGAAATTGCATCTAACCCGCTGTCTTTTTCGCTTGACCTTGCACGCATTTACGTAGCAAATATGAAATACGGTAACGCCGCATCAGAATATTGCGACGTATTGTTAGCTCAACCGATGCAGCTCGAATCGGTTAAAAGATATTTAGCAGGTTTTATAACTCGTCCCGGAGCAGCCTCGGAAGTAGAAGAAGCTATACTCGATTATATTAGCGCAAATGATAACCGTACATTGAAAGAATTACTTGCTTATGTATATGTTTCAGGCAATAGCCACACAAAAGCGTTTGAGCTAATGAAAGAGATAGATATAACTTCAGGCAGCGAAGGTGTAGTACTTTACAAGTTTGCCCAGGAGCTTTTTACCGACGGAGAATACGAAACAGCATTAAGCAGCTTCGAAAGTATTCTCACAAATTACCCAAATTCAAAATTCTATTCGACCGCGAGAATGGGCTACGCTAAAACTTTAGAAGCACTGGCTGACAGAAAGTATTTGTATCTCAACATCGATTGGAAGCCGTACAGCAAACCCGATACATTAGTTTCAAATTTGTATGCTGATGTAATTAATGCCTACGAAAATTTAATAGATCAATTTCAAGACAGCCAGATTGCAGGTGAATCTTACTACAGAATTGCCAAAATTTTATTTGAGAAACGACGCGAAGCCGAGTTTGCAATAGACTACTTGATGGAAATCATAAATAGCATACAATATTCAAATTACTATGCAGTCGCATACGAGCTGCTTGGGAAAATAAATCTGTATACCGATCAACTTGATAATGCGGAATCATACTTTCAAAAAGCACTGCTTTCTCGCGGTGTGCCTGAAGCCGCAAAACGAGCAATTAAGTTTCAGCAAGCGCAGTTAAAGTTCTGGGGGTACCAATTCGGTGATGCGGTGGAAATGCTTGCAGGTATTTCAAGTCATTTGCGAGACGATATAACAAATGATGCACTCGAGTTTGCCCTTACCATCAATTTGAATAAAAACGATTCATTAAACCTTGCAACATATGCCAATGCACTTTTATTAGCTGAACAAGATAAATTTGATGAGGCTTTTCAGATATTCGACGAATTGTCGCAAAATCAAAGCACTCCAATTCTTTCAAGGCTTGCGCAATATAAAACTGCTCAAATGAGAATAGCTCAGGGCAGCTATGGCACAGCAATTGACATATTGGACAAAATTATTTTTGAAGATAAATCGGGACTTTATAACGATAAAAGCTTATTTTTGAAAGCAAATATTTATCAATTTGCTCTTAATAATATTGACCAGGCAATACTTGCGTATCGGGACATACTAGAAAATCACCCGAATTCGCAATATTTTGATAAAGCGCGTGATATAATTCAAAAATTAAACAATTTAGAAGACTCGAATATATGACTACAAATGAAGAACAAAAGTCCGTTAAGTGTTCCTTTTGCGGCAGGGACGGCAGCGAAGTTACAAGTATGGTAGCTGGGCCCGATGTGTATATTTGCGACATATGTATCAAAACAAGTGTGGATATACTTAAGAACAATATCGCTGCCTTCAATACAAAACCGAGCAATAAAAGCTCGTTGACTCCCGAGCTTATTCATAAGAGTCTTAATGAACATGTAATAGGGCAGGAGTTAGCAAAAAAGGTTCTGGCTGTAGCTGTATACAACCATTATAAAAGAATAAACTCAAGCGCATCATTCTTTGAGCTTGACGATGTGGAAATTGAAAAAAGTAATATATTATTGATTGGACCCACGGGTGTCGGTAAAACATTAATTGCCCAAACACTTGCAAAAATTCTTGATGTACCTTTTGCAATTGCCGACGCAACGACACTAACCGAAGCCGGTTATGTTGGTGATGACGTAGAAACTGTGCTGGTTCGAATTTTACAAGCAGCCGACTATAATCTCGAAAAGGCTCAAAAGGGAATTATATACATCGATGAAATTGATAAGATATCACGCAAAAGCGAAAGCCAGTCGATTACTCGCGATGTATCTGGAGAAGGCGTTCAGCAGGCGCTACTAAAAATACTCGAAGGAACAGTTGCCGGGGTTCCGCCGCGCGGTGGAAGAAAACACCCCGAACAAAGCCTCATTAATATTAACACAAAAAACATACTCTTCATACTGGGCGGGGCTTTCGACGGTATTGAGCCGATTATTGCATCCAGGATAAATCAAAATATTATCGGGTTCGATGCGGATATGCACACCAAAGATCATGTTAACGGTGATGATTTAATTGCAAAAGTACAGCCTGAAGATCTAATTAAATACGGTTTAATTCCCGAACTTGTTGGCAGAATGCCTATGATTGCACCGCTTCAATCTTTGGATGAAGATACGCTTAAGAGTATTCTAACTGAACCGAAAAACGCAATTGTAAAGCAATTCAAGAAGCTGTTTATGCTCGAAGGCATTGAACTCGAGTTTGACGATTTGGCGCTCGATAGCATTGTTCAAAAAGCTATTGAAAGAAAAACAGGCGCCCGCGCTCTTCGATCAATCGTTGAGAATATTCTTCTCGAAATTATGTATGATCTACCAAATAAAGATAACATCGACAAATGTCTGGTAACAAAAGATACCGTTGAAAAACAAATCCGGCCGATCTATATAGAGTCCGATAGAAAGTCCGCATAGAAATTTAATGGGAGTAACATTCATTTTACTCCCTTCTTTTTACCGTCTCAAAAAAAAATCTTAATATTTATATTTCCGTTTGCAAATTGAAACTAATATTTCGCTCAATTGTATTCAGAAAAAACTAAAGTGTATTTATGAATAGATTACAAACCATGTTATTATTTCTTTACGTTATAACAATCTGCTCGTTTGCGCAGCAGAAGATATTAATTCCAATGGATCTTCAGCAAACAAATCACTTAAAAGCTTACGGAGTAACATTCAACGAATTAAAAGCAGGCGGAAAAGCCGACTGGTTATTGAATTATCGTGGCGGTTCTTTTATGCTGGATTATTCCGACGAGCTTGCTCTTAAATGCCGTATCCGCGATATCGCCATAGAATCAATTTCTCCCGCAGAAGTAGTAAATATTTATTCGCTTGTCCAAAGCGAGGAACAGAATATGGAAGTCGTTCGGCTGGAAAAGGCGCCCGAAATTGCTGTGTTTGTTCCGGAAGGCTACCTGCCTTGGGACGATGCTGTATCTATTGCCCTTGATTACGCCGAGGTTCCTTATGATAAAATTTGGCTCGAAGAAATTCTCCGGGGCGACTTGGCAAAGTACGATTGGCTTCATTTGCATCACGAGGACTTTACCGGGCAATACGGAAAATTCTACGCTACTTTTAGGAATGCTTCATGGTACATTGAGCAACAGGTGCTTTATGAACGGAAAGCGGAAAAACTCGGATTCGACAAAGTCTCTGAAATGGAAAAAGCAGCTGTTACACTTATTAGAGATTACATTGCCGAAGGCGGATTTTTATTTGCAATGTGTTCTGCCACGGATTCTTTTGATATTGCGCTTTCCGCTTTAGGCGTTGATATAGTAGACAGAATGTATGACGGAGATTCGGCCGATCCTGATGCCCAAAGCAAGTTGAACTTTAACAACGCGTTGGCCTTTGAAAACTTTGAGCTGGAAACGAACCCGATGGTTTACGAATATAGCAATATTGATATTCAGCCAAACGAAGTAGGTAACAGGAATAACGATTATTTCACTTTATTCGATTATTCTGCCAAGTATGATCCTGTACCTACAATGCTTATTCAAAACCACGTAAATGTTATACGAGGATTCATGGGTCAAACAACTATGTTTCGCAGAAGCGTCCTCAAAAAATCTGTTTATGTTCTTGCCGAACGTGCGGGAACTGATCAGGTAAAGTATATTCACGGAAATTTTGGGCGCGGTACATTTACATTTTATGGGGGACACGATCCCGAAGATTATACGCATGCTGTTGGCGACCCGCCGACTGATCTCGCGCTTTTTACAAGCTCACCGGGGTATAGATTAATTCTCAATAATATACTATTCCCCGCAGCTAAAAAGAAAAAACAAAAAACGTGAATTAGTTCTAAAAATAAATTTGTGGAGAAATAAGAATTATTTAATTTTGAACTAACAAATTATGGGATTTTTGTAATTGGTAAACACTGAAAAAATAATAATTGTTGGAGACCGTGTTCTTATTCGTCCAACTAAAAATACTGATAAATCGAAAAGCGGCTTATACCTGCCGCCGAGTGTAATGGAAAAAGAAAAAGTTCAAAGCGGCTATATAATAAAGACGGGCCCGGGTTATCCATTGCCAACAGCCACCGAAGATGAACCTTGGAAAGAAGATAAATCTACTAAATACATACCGCTGCAAGCTAAAGAAGGTGATCTTGCTTTATTTCTAAAAAAAGATGCAATTGAAATTGAGCTGGAAAAAGAAAAACTTCTTATAGCGCCGCAATCTTCACTGTTACTGCTGCTGCGCGAAGACGATTTATTAACCTAGTTAACTATATTTTCCCTTGATATACATAGAAAAACGAGACACAATTTGAGTGAACAAATACTTTCTTTTCTGAAAGACTATGAATCAAAAGTTATCAATTTAACCACGCGCGTTAACGTTTGCTATTTTGACGCTACTATCTCCGGCAATCCTGAGAAATATAACCAGGCTTCGGAATTCCAGGTTGAGTTAAGTAAAGTTTATTCCGACAAAGATATGTTCAAGCAACTCATTTGCGTTATGAAAGAAGATGATAAAAGTGATCCCGTTCTTACAAGGCAGCTATCGCTAATTTATAATGAATTTGCAATCAACCAATTTGACCCTGAGCTGCACGAAAAAATTATAAAACTCTCCACAATTATTGAAGAGCGTTTTTCCACGTTCAGGGCAAAAGTTGATTCCAAAGTTTATACGGATAACGAAATAGACGAAAAGCTTGAATCAGAAACTGATGAAAAAATACTTCGTAAAGTTTGGGAGGCAAGTAAAGATATTGGAAGTGAAGTTGCCGACGATGTAATTGTTTTGGTTAAATTAAGAAACGAAGCCGCCCGCTCTCTCGGCTTCAATAATTATCACACAATGAGCCTTAAATTGAGCGAGCTTGATGTTGAAACAATCGATAAATTATTCGATGAGCTATACGAGCTAACCAAAGAAAGTTATGCAGAATTGAAAAACGACATCGACGATAAAATGTGTGCTAAATGTGGAATTGGAAAAAACGAGCTTATGCCCTGGCATTACGAGGATAAATTCTTTCAACTTGGTCCCAAAATTTACAACGTCGATTACGATAATTATTACAAAGATGAAGACATTGTAAAATTATCAAAAGATTTTTTCAGTAAGCTGGGCTTAGGCGTAGAAGATATTTTAGAGAAAAGCGACTTATACGAAAAAGATAAAAAATACCAACATGCTTATTGCACCGATATCGACAGGGAAGGCGACATTAGAATTGTATGCAATATTAAGCCCAACCATAAATGGATGGGAACAGTTCTGCATGAACTAGGGCATGCAGTTTATGACAAATTTATTTCGGCAAAGCTTCCCTGGGAATTAAGAACTCACTCGCACGTTTTTACGACCGAGGCTATTGCAATGCTCTTCGGAAGGTTGCCCTCCAATCCTTATTGGATAAAAGATCTTATAGGTATGAGTGATGAAGAACTAGAGAAAATTTCTTCTGCGAGTTTTAACTCTCTTAGATCGGAGCAGCTTATTTTTTCCCGCTGGTCGCAGTTAATGTATCGCTTCGAAAAACAACTTTATGAAAACCCTGACCAGGATTTGAACGCGCTATGGTGGGAACTGGTGGAAAAGTATCAGCAAATTAAGAAACCAGAAGGTCGAGACAATCCGGACTGGGCTGCAAAAATTCATTTGGCGTTGTATCCGGCTTATTATCACAACTATCAACTTGGTGAACTTCTCGCATCGCAATTAAATAACTATATATGCAGAAAAGTATTGAAGGTTGAGAGCATCAACAAGCAGAGTTTCCACAATCAGAAAGATGTCGGAGAATATCTTAAATATCTTTTTTTTAGTCCCGGAGCTTTATATAAATGGGATGAACTGATTGAAAAAGCAACCGGCGAACCGATTACGCCTAAGTATTATGCAGAGCAATTTGTGGGATCAAAGCTGGTCGTATAATTTAAGGAGCTGCTATTCAGCCATCTTCAAAACCGTAAATTCGCTGAGAATAAAAAAGCACACATTGCAAAATTCTTCTAAGATTTTTGTGACCTTTTGAAACTTTTTCGTGCTTGTGGTCAATAAGAACCGTCCTGAGATAAATCAATTTTTCTTCTAACAAAAAATGGGATCAATAACTAAACTTACCTTCTCTTTTGGGTCACTGCCAGCAATTTCCTGATGCTTTCCGAAAAGTAATTTATTATATTTACCTCATTAAGAATTAAATGAATATTTAACAATAAATTAACAGTAGAAGATCGTTGATGAATCGAGCTGGGCAATTGCTACATCATGTAAGAATGCGTGAGTAGAGGAAAGTCCGAACTCCACAGAACAGGGTGCCGGGTAACGCCCGGGGGCCGTTAACGCAAGTTACCGGCTACGGAAAGTGCAACAGAAAATACACAACCCGCTCTAAATTAGGAGATGTGGAAATGGTGAAATGGCAGGGTAAGAGCCTACCGCTTCGATAGTAATATTGGAGGTCCCGGTTGGGAGTCCCGGTTAAAGTCGGGGTCAGTGCAAACCCCACCTGGAGCAAGGTCACGTAGAAGGTTGTCCCTTCGCGGTGACAAAGGTTGTTCGCCTTATTTGCCTTCGGGTAGACTGCAGGATCGTAACAGTAATGTTGCGGCGAGATAAATAATTGCCACCCCGTTTGCGGGGATACAAAATTCGGCTTATAGGTTCGGCTCATCAATAAAATCTTCTGCGTTATCGAGAAATTATGCTCAGAAAACGCTGGACATTGCGGGAACAAAGCGATAACCGTGCTGTACTTGCTCTCGCTGATAGCCTTAATATATCCAATGTCTTAGCCAACCTCTTAATACAAAGAAATGTTACCAACTTCTTCGAAGCAAAAAAGTATTTTCGCCCCGATCTTGACATGCTTTACGACCCGTTTTTAATGAACGGTATGAAAGAAGCATCGGATCGTGTAATAGACGCTATAACCAACAACGAAAAAATATTTGTTTACGGTGATTATGACGTTGATGGTACATGCTCGGCTGCAATTATGTATCTGTTTCTAAAAGAGCTTGGCGGCGACATAGAAGTTTATATCCCCAACCGGCTTACCGAAGGCTATGGAATGTCTTGCGAAAGTATTGACTTTATGAAATCCAAAAACACCCGCCTGATTATAACAGTAGATTGTGGAATAACTGCAGTTGATGAAGTCGAATACGCAAAATCACAGGGAATTGATACGATAATATGCGATCATCATCAGCCAAAGGAACAAATACCTGATGCTGTTTCAGTGTTGGACCCATTAAAACCCGATTGCGAATACCCTTTTAAATATCTTTCGGGGGCGGGAGTTGCATTTAAACTTATCAGGGCAATAGGAGATAGGTTCGGGCATAAAGAGCTTGGGCTGGATTATCTTGATTTAGTTGCTCTTGCCGGTGCGGCAGACATTGTTCCGCTACTCGATGAAAACCGGGCGCTCGTTAAAAAAGGATTGGAGCAGATCAATGATAATCCGCGTCCCGGAATTTTAGCGCTGATAAAAAGCGCCAACCTCGAACCCGGCGAACTAACCGCCGGTCAAATAGTTTTTACTATAGCTCCACGCATAAATGCGGT
>JANQLA010000531.1 GCA_028280855.1 Melioribacteraceae bacterium | reverse complement strand
GTAACCTTCTTTAAAGTATCTTGAATATTTCTTTATAATCGAATCATCCGCGTTTGCTTTGCAAAAGTTGATTATTTCTTCATGTTTCAATTCTAATTTGTTCATAAATAAAAAAATTGTAAAAAATGGTCTTTATTTCCGCGCATCAAAAAAAGCTTTAGGAGTAAGTCCGGTTAGACTTTTAAAGTCATGAATAAAATGAGATTGGTCGTAATACCCGTTATCAAAAGCTAATTGAGACATACTTTTGTTATACTTACTTTTCATTTGTACGACATTTTGAAACCGGACAATGCTTGCAAACTTTTTGGGATTAATACCAACATATTTTGAAAAAGTCCTTTCAAATTGTTTTATTCCTAAACACACCTCTTGTGCTATATCTTTAGCCTTAATTTGTCCGTTTGAATTCTCAATTATTTTTATGGCATGCTCAACTCGTTCAAATTCGTTATTATGAAACAGTCTTTTAATAAGAAAGTTTTCTAAATGAATAACTCTTTCCTTATTATTCCGAGAGTTAAACAATTTGTCCTCTAATTCTTTTGTTTCATTAATAGCCAAGTCATGAAGTGAAAGATTTTCATTTAATAATTCAGTAATTGGAAAGTTGAAAAACGATTTTACTCCATGTGGTCTGAATACAATAAGAATCATACCTGTCTTTCCAGATAATGACAAGTCATAATAATTAGTTTGTTGCCCACAGATAACCAGATTTGGTTCAATATATTTGCTTGAATGCTTTTTCTGGAATTTTGATGGCGAACCATAATGAAAAACCATTGTTACATATCCACAAGGATAAACTCTATCTGTAGGTAAAAAATCAGTTGAATGGTTAGTTTCAACAACAAAATAGTTCTTTATGTATTTTTTTAAAATCCCTATAGTCTCAATATAATTAATCATTTTGTTTCAATATGTCTTTGTCCAGAGCTGCACACAACATCCCGCTATACGCAATGCCTATAGCGGGGGTATAAGTTATATTGCCGTTCGTATAGCAAGCAACCTATGATTTTACATAAAAAAAAACAATAGATAATTGAAAACGTTATTAATTCATTCGAAGTTGATTTCTTCATTTATCTATAATGAACATAAAAGTTAAATTACACTCCTGCGAAAAGAAAAAGAGCAAATATTGCATCATCTTTCCGAAGCTGAAAAATATAACGGGAGATTAATATTAATTGGCGGAGAAGTTACCTTCTTTCAGTTGTATTTTTCAATTCCCTTAGTTTAGTTAAGAATCTCGTCAAAGGCCCGCTTAGCGTTTTTCAAAAATGCTCTAACTTGTGAAATGTCTTTTCTCCCATCCGAACCTTCAACGCCGGTATGAGTATCTACCCCGGCAGGGTTCACTTGTAAAATCGCATCGTAAACATTTCCAGGGTTCAATCCACCGGCAAGGATTAACGGCTTTGGAGATATCTCGACCAACTTTCGACTAATATTCCAATCATGAGTTTTGCCTGTTGCACCAGACGCACCGGTTGTTGGATCGAAAGTATCGGTAATAAATGCATCGACTAATCGATACATGTTTTCGACAGTTTGCTGTAACTCCTTGAAATTATTGTTTGTAACCACAAGACTTTTGATCACTGTAAAATCTGGCCGCTGCGTTTTCAAATTCTCCAATTCCTTCAATGATATTGAACCGTGAAGCTGAACCGATGTTGTTCCTAAATAATCACATAACTTAATGATCTCATCGGAATTTGAGAGGTATGTTATAAGAACAGCATTGGATGGATTATCTAGGTTTTTAATGATTTTAGCCGCGTCGCTTTCCGATAAGTCCTCCTTGTTCACAAGTAATCTAAGCGGAAATCCCAGAAATTCAACGCCGCGCTCTAACAACATATCGGTTTCAGCCTGATCAATAATACCCGCTATTTGAATAAACTTTTTGAAATCGATTTTCATATATCAGCAAATATTTACAAGCAAAGTTAGCAAACAAATTTTATTTTTAATCATGCAACAAGTTATCATATATTCGCAAAAAGAGTTCGATGAATTCATTTCAAGTAATCGACTTCCGGTGGTTTATTTCAGCACACCGGAGCGCAGTGTTTGCAAAGTAATAAAGCCAAAATTAATTGAACTGCTTAACAATCAATTTCGGCTTACCTCATTTGGATATGTTAATTGCGATGAACAAAAACATATTGCTGCCCAACTTTCAATCTTCGCCGTGCCAACAATTTTTTTTTACGCTGAAGGCAAAGAGTTTTTACGAGAGTCCAGAAATATCGATTTACTATCGGTTGAACAAACGTTATCAAGAATATATAAATTAATTTTCGAGTGAGAATCAATGAACCTGTTGAAACTTATATTCCGTTCCGATCAACCCTTTTTTAATCTAGCCAATGAAGCCAAGCGACTTCCGCATATCGCGTTATCGTCGGCAGTATTGCCCCTGGTATTCCTTTTAATAGCCGGGGCGCTTACAGGTCCGCTTTTATCAAATCTTTTATTTGATGATTTTGAATCGGCTGACGCTTTTGATAAACAGGTATTCATGCTATTCGTTCTGTTCGGCTTTATGACGGGATTAGTACTGCTTTGGGTACGGTTCGTTGAGAGTCGATCAATTAGCAGCATTGGGTTGACAAGTGATCGCTTTTTTACGAACTATTTATCCGGGGCAATAAGCGGCGTTGTAATGATGTCTTTGGTTGTAGGCGTGATGGCTATTTTCGGAATTGTTAAATTCGAAACCACAAGCGCTGTTCCAACCGGGTTCGATGCTGTTGGAAGCGTTTCAATTCTGCTATTCGGTTTCATAGTTCAAGGTGGAAGTGAAGAAGTGCTTGTTCGCGGGTGGCAATTCCAGGTAATCGGCAAACGTTATAAGCCGTGGATCGGGGCGTTAATTTCATCCATAATATTTACGCTTTTACATTTAGGTAATAGCGGTATAAATCCTATTGCTGTTTTCAACCTAATGTTATTTTCTTTGCTAATGCTTTTATATGTTTTAAAAGATAATTCAATCTGGAGTGCGTGCGGCTGGCATTCTGCGTGGAACTGGACGCTTGGCAATGTTTACGGGCTAAGCGTAAGCGGAGGCGATACAAAAGGCGGGACTCTTATTAATTTAACATCCGTTGGGCCGGATTATATTACAGGAGGAAATTTCGGACCGGAGGGAAGCTTGATAACTTCCGTTGTTTTAATTTGCGGATCCGCAATTCTTGTGTATATGATAAACAAGAAAAGAAATGTATCAATTGATGAAGAACCGGTTAGTTCTTGATACAATTAATGTGATAGAATTTGTAGTATATGTTAAAAGGTAAAAAACGCCGAATGATTATTTGATACATCCGGCGATTAATCTTATTATTTAACCAGGGTCATTTTTCCTACTTCAACAAACTCATTTGTTACTAGTTTATATAAGTATGTTCCGCTGCTTAAATTTCCTTGTTATCCTCGTCGTTAAAATCAACACCGGCCACAACTTCGCCAAACCCTGTGTTTTCTATTACGGGAACGGGTATTGTAAAGTTTCTCTCAAAATTCTGGAATTGGGCGAACAATGTTTGTGTTGCTAAAGACAATATGGCTTATAAATATTTTTCATGTTATTCCTATTAGCTTTTGGGGTTTTGGGTTGAAGAAAGAAAAATAATCTCCCAAGCAAAAGAGACAGTTAAATATGCAAAATAAGTGGTAACAAAGCAGTTTATAAATCCGCTTTAGTAACGAACTGGTACACAATTACTAATTGGCGAAAACGGTTCTTCCTTGAGCTCATTGGCGAATCATTAAAATATTTTCAGCCATTACTATTGATAACGGTTTGGCTTTATTTATTTCGTTAATTAGGGCTTGCTGAAAATCTCATATCGGCTTTTGGTTAAATGTCATTAAAGCTTTCAAAATTATATACATGTAGCTACACTTTTATCAGCAATT
>JANQLA010000529.1 GCA_028280855.1 Melioribacteraceae bacterium | reverse complement strand
CATTTCGGCAGTAGCACCATAAATACAGGAAACGTTGGATTTGCTAAGTCCTTTTACTAAAAGAAATACTATTCCCGCGACAAAAATAACTGCTAATGCATAAGGTAAAATACGTCCAAGTAGTTCTTCGCTCATTATATCATTTTTTCTTTACCGCACTCCATGTTCCTCCCATACCCGCAGCATTCCATTTACCTTCACCGTTTTCATAATTCATTTTACCATTCAATTCACCCATTTGCTGACCCTGCGCATAAATTAACCCAACCAGCTTACCATCTTCGGATATCTTACCTGAAAACTTAACATCAAAATCCCTTCCGTTGTAGTCAACAACAGTATTTACACTGAATGTCATATCGTCTTTAACTAAAAATTCGATTTGGTCTTCGTAATCCCCCAATAGTTTTAATTCCCATTTGCCGGTAAAAGATTCGCTTTGAAATAAAGAACATGCTGAAAAAAGAATTGCTATAACAATTGATAAAGGAAATAGTCTTTTCATTGTTGTAACTCCGTTTATTTTAAGTAAGCAGCTTTCATTATATCATTGAGAGAATTGATCCTTCTAGGCGGGTTCAACTGCTTCGCCAGGTGATTATATATTTTGATACGTGTTTGTTTTGCATGTTTAGTATCCATCCTGTCGAATGAATGACCGCCCGGAACATCCTTAAAAATCTCGTATTCGAATTTTTTGCCGTCTGCTTTTAATGATTTTATCAGATGCTCAACTTCCAGAACGTTAACATCATCATCGTTTGTGTTAGTATGAATTAATAAAGGTGTATTTTGAAACTTATGAGTTTGCCATGCCGGTGAGCGACGTCGGTATTCTTCTACGTTTTCATGGGCGGTTTGTCCAATGTGGTAATCGGCGGAAAACAATTCACGGTAACTTTGGGTCATGTAGCCCATTCGCGAAATAATGTCGCTAACAGGTACACCAGCGAAAGCAACCTGGTATGAATCCGGATGATCAAATATATTCATCAATGTAATCATACCACCATGACTCCACCCCATTATACCAACACGATCCTCATCAACGAAATCATAGTTCTCAATCATATAATTCCTGCTGGCAAATACATCTTCATTTTCCAAACCGCCGTAATCAATTTTTTTATAATGCTTTTCGCCGTAACCTGTGCTCCCTCTGTATTCGGCGGCAACTACAATATATTGTTGATAAATCAACTCTCTAATGATGTGAGTATAATAAGTACTCAAATCACCGTGAACTCCTCCATGAGGTAAAACTATTAATGGATACTGTTTTGTAAAATCAATATCCTTTGGAATAAAAACATACGACCAGAACTTCACAGGATTACCAGCACCTTTGGCGTCGGGGTTTTCCTCTTTCCACTTTGGCGGCCCGTAAATATATACTTTATCTATATTGGCAACGTCGCCAACTCTCTTAAACCAAAGAACGTCGTCAATCTTTTTCTCAAGAATATCAAGCCTGTGCTCAAGTTTTTCATTATATTTTTGGAGTTGTTTTACCTGTTCTTCCAATCCAGGAGACGTATCTTGTGAATATAGCTGCATTAAACAAACTAGTAAGCTTATTACTGTAAATAAAATGCGGAGAAGGTTCATACTATCACCAATTTTGTTAATAAATAAAAGTGATCTTGATTCACAACTTACTAACATATAATTCTATAGTAAATAACTATTCCCAATAACGGTTGTTTCATGAAAAAAATATTAAGTCTTATCACATTTTTTGTTCTATTCTTTTCCTCCGTCAGTTTTTCACAAAAGTTTTATTCCGATCCTTTTGCCAGCACTTATTCAATTGTTGCACGTGATGCGTCAACAGGAGAAATGGGCGTAGCGGTTCAGTCACATTGGTTTTCTGTTGGAACGATTGTTAGCTGGGGCGAGGCAGGAGTAGGAGTTATAGCAACGCAGTCATTCGTAAATGTTTCGTTTGGCCCAAAGGGCCTACAAATGTTAAAACAAGGGATGTCCGCTCACGAAGTTGTCGATAAATTAATTGAAACCGATGAAAGTCGTGATGTTCGGCAGCTTGCCGTGCTTGATTCAAAAGGTAATGTCGCCGCTTACACAGGAAAAAATTGTATACCGGATGCCGGACAAAAAATAGGAAAGGATTTTTCTGCTCAGGCAAATTTAATGCTTAATGATAAAGTTTGGGACGCTATGGCCGATGCTTTTGAAAATACTAAAGGGCCATTAGCAGAAAGACTGCTCACCTCGCTTGAAGCAGCGGAAAATGCAGGCGGTGATATACGCGGCAAGCAATCTGCAGCAATACTTGTAGTTAAAGGAAAATCAACCGGCGAAGAATGGAACGACAGACTAGTAGATATTAGAGTTGATGACAACCCTGAGCCGTTAAAAGAATTACGCAGAATTTATAACGTACACGTGGCATATGAACACATGAACGCTGGCGATTTAGCAATTGAACACGGCGACATGAAAAAAGCGCTGAATGAATACACGAAAGCTCAAAAAATGTTCCCGGAGAATGAGGAAATGAAATATTGGACAGCCATAACGCTTGCAAACAATAACAAAATTAAACAGGCAAAAGAATTATTTAAAAAAGTTTTTAACGCAAACGCAAACTGGAAAGAGCTAACAAAGCGTCTTCCGGGAGTGAACTTATTGAACGTAACCGATCAACAATTAAAAGAAATCCTGGAATTAAATTAAAAACGGATCTGTCGATTTGCCAAAAGCCTTCTAAAGTAAATATTGTGTTTGTATATAAAGCATTATCTTTTATTTTTGTACCGATACCTCTCACATATTGCGTTTTTAAAAAGGAATTTAACTACTAACAAAATAAACGGTGAACCATGGACGATTTTAACGACATCAATATTGAATCTGGTAATTTGGATAATGAGCAGATTAACCAGCCGCCAAAATCAATGGGTGCGTTCGGAATAATTTTTAGTAAAATGACATCCGACATGAAGTTTGTTGGTTTGTTTACAATTATTTACGGCGCTTTGTCTTGTCTTTCAATCATCGGGGCTGTAATAGGAATTCCTCTTATAATTGCCGGACTGCGTATACGCGAATCGGCTGATGAATACTCATTCTTTCAGACTACAAACGATAATAAAGCCCTTCGGCGGGCGTTTGAAAAACAGCAGAAATATTTCAACATTCTTAAGATATTGATAATTGTTGGGCTTGTTCTGTTCGTGTTATATATAGTTTTCATTATGATATTCGGAATATTTGCATTTAGCTCGATGGACAGTTACGACAGTTTTTAGTGAACAATATTCCTGAAATTGTCCGAACAGTTTAATAAGTTAATTTGTGGTTCAGGTTATGAAAGCATTAACTACAGCTATATACTATTGGTTATGCTGCCGGGCGTATCTCTAAAGTAAACGTAAGTTTTGTAATCTACTTTGGCTATTTTGAATTTCTTTTCGGCGCGCTCCACAAAATCGGATTCACCGCTGTATGCGAGATTATTAAACCCGTTAAGCTCGTAAAATACTTTCGCATTACCGAACAAAGTGCCTCCCAAAATACAATTATCAAGATGTATAGTCTTTGATAAATCATTTTTGTCCTTTACAAATTTATCGCCGATTATATCTGCGCCGCCATGAATTAAATCAATTTCAGGATTATCATGCATAAATTTGAGGCGCAGCTCAAGATGTTCGGGTTTGTATTGATCATCGCTGCCAAGAAAAGTAATAAAACTGCCACAGCACATTTTCAAACCTGCATTCATTGAAAGAGTAACACCCCTGTTTTTATGAAAAATGTATCTTATATTTTCATTTTGGTATACAAGCTCCTTCACTAAGCTATATGTGCTGTCTTCACTCCCATCATCAACAATTATTATTTCCCATTCTTTATAAGTTTGATTTTTAACAGAACTCACGCAATCCTTTAATAAAGAAGCCCTGTTAAAGGTTGGGATAATTACTGATACAACAGGTTTCTTTGTTTCATCTGAATATATTTTCATGGCACTAAATTTAATTTCAAAAAAAATACGAACTTCAAGTGGTATTTGTATTATCGCCGTGTACAGATCCTACCGAATAGTTCCGGCGAAATGAAGACTCACAGACCCGTATGCATATTGAATTGGTTTACCGGCACCTGGATTGGCTGTATTCTTTTGATCCATAATTTTATATGTTTACAAATTGTTTTTTTTCGATTGATCCAGTTTTTCAGCAACAAAATTTCATTTACAGATGTATTATAAGCTTAATTTTAATCACAAAAGTTAATCAAACCAAATGGCGCACAGAGATCAAAAAAAATACATTGAAACTCTTAAAAGATACAAAAATAAAATGGATAGCAAAGAACGCCAGCAATACAAAATGTTCGTAAAAAGGCACAAGGATGATGAAGACCTGGACAAACTTTCTATGGCAAAATTGGAAAATTGGTATCAAAAATATCATGTAAACCGCGAGCGCAAAAATTTCGATCACTTCTTCAAAAGTGAAGATTAATACACATAAAAAATTCTTTTCCGAGGAATAAATGAATCAAAAAACATTACACTGGGCAATTGGGGCGGCAGTATTTTTTATAACAGGACTTATATATTTTATGACGGTTCAGCCGTCTGTTTCGTTTTGGGATTGCGGAGAGTTTATAGCATCGGCTAACCTTCTCCAGGTACCCCACCCGCCCGGCACACCATTCTTCCTTATCGTAGGCAGATTTTTCGCAATGATACCCTTTGCAGAAAACATTGCCTTCAGGGTAAATACCATGTCGGTAATGTCCAGTATGTTCACGATTCTTTTTCTCTATTTAATTGCTGTAAAACTTATTGAACAATACAAAAACAAAAAACATACAAGTCTGCTCGATACACTGGGAACCTACGTAGCAGCAGCAGTCGGAGCTCTTTCGCTTGCATTCGCAGATACCTTTTGGTTTAACGCTGTTGAAGCGGAAGTTTATGCAATGTCTACTTTCTTTATCGCGTTTGTTACATGGTTAATGATGGTCTGGAACGAAAAGGCGGATGAATACGATAACGAAAAATACCTTGTGATGATAGCTTATCTTCTCGGGCTTTCCACCGGCGTGCACCTGATGTCTGTGCTTGCAATCGTTCCGATAATTATGACTATCATGTTCAGAAAATTTTTAACCGATGAAGAAACGCTCAAGAAAACAGGCGTCCTGTTTGTTATTCACGTAGGAATTGTTCTTCTAGTGTCGATAATTATTTGGGCCGGTGAAACAGGGACAAGACCACCGACACCAGACGAATATAATGAATTCGATTCCAGGTTCCTGATGATTGTTGGCATTGCGTCGGTTATTTATATGGCGGCAATGTATAAAAAAATATTTCAACGAAATTCATATTATATACCGGTAATACTTGGCGGCATAGGTTTGTTTGCTGTTTACCCCGGTTTCGTAAAATATGTGCCGTTCCTTATTTATAAAATAAGCGGAAATACTTTTTTTGCCAATGGTGTCGTAGCACTAACAATTCTCGGCTCGTTGGTCGGTTTAACAATTTGGGCAAATAACAAAAAGAAGCAAACGCTGCACTTAATTTTCAGGTGTGCGTTGTTTGCATTTGTAGGATATTCTACTTACGCAATGATTCCAATTCGATCGAACCAGGATACGCCGATTAATCTTAATAGCCCTAAGGATATGGCATCGCTTATTTCATATGTTAATCGTGAGCAGTACGGCGACTTTCCAACTTTCAAACGAAGATTTTCAAGTGAAAATCATCAGCAGCATATTTACCAGCGTTATTCAAGTGATTTGGATTTTTTCTGGACATACCAGATGAACCACATGTTTAACCGTTACTGGCTATGGAATTACGTCGGTCGCGAATCAACGGTACAGGATGAAGGTGTTGACTTTTCAGATTTTTATGCTATTCCATTAGTGATAGGTTTATTCGGATTGTTTTACCACTTCCGGCGCGACTGGAAAATGGCGTCTATCTTCCTAATAATGTTTATATTTCTCGGCTACTTGACGGCGTTTTACCAGAACCAGCAGCAGCCCCAGCCGCGTGAACGGGACTACTTTTACGTGGGTGCTTTTTTCGTTTTTTCTATTTGGATTGCGATTGGAGTCCGTGGAATTCTCGATTTAATTGTCGAACAGTTTAAAGAATCCGCCATCACAAAACCTCTGTTTGCAGGCACACTTGTGTTTTCATTTATTGCAATACCGGTTCTAATGCTCTCGGCTAACTTTCACGAGCATAACCGTTCACGTAATTATGTGCCTTGGGATTATTCTTACAACATGCTGCAAAGCGTAGCAGATGATGCAATAATTTTTACGAACGGCGATAACGACACTTTCCCGCTTTGGTACTTACAAGATGTTGAAGGAGTGAGACAAGATGTTCGAATAGCAAACCTGAGTTTGTTAAATACCGACTGGTACATTGACCAGCTTAAGAATACTTCTCCGCACGGCGCTAAGCCGGTTAAGTTTACAATGAACGATGCCCAGCTTGCAAGGCTGCAGCCTTCGCAATGGGAGCCTAGAGATATAACTATTCCTATTCCTCAAAGAGCTTATACTGATGTCGGAATAACTGATACTTCCATTACTAATAAGACTTTGATGACCTGGCGTATGAATAATACAACTTCATTCGGACAGTACAAAGTTGTGCGCGTGCAGGATTTGGCTGTACTTGATATAATCAGAGCAAACAATTGGGAACGACCGATATATTTTGCAGTAACATGTTCCGAAAACAGCAAAATCGGTTTGAGCGACTATTTGCAGATGGAAGGCATGGCGTTCAGATTGGTTCCATATAAACGAACTAGCGAATTCTATTTTGTTAATGAGGAATTATTACGTAAGCAGTTGTTCGAAGAACCCGACTATTATGAGTTTTCGAAAGATTATGAACCCGGATTTAAATTCAGGGGATTAAACGACCCTACAATATTCATGGATGAAAACCACAGACGATTGTTTACAAATTACAGGAACTCTTTCATTAGACTCGCTCTTCATTACCTAGAAGATAAAAAAGATAATGTAAAAACAATTGAGGTGCTTGACCTGATGGAAGAAAAGCTACCTCGTAAAGTTGTTGGAATGCAGTATTTTATATTAAGCAATCTCGCAAATATATATGAAATGGCAGGTGATCAAGAAAAATTCCTTGAAATCTCACGCGAAGTTGAAGAGGAGTGCTTAAGGCTAATTGAAGAGAATCCGATGGATTTTCGCTCCGAGACTAGTCCTTACATGGTTTTAATGGGTACATATCAAAGAACAGGAGAATTTGATAAACTTGCTGAATTGTTAACGCGGCTAAGAGCTTTATCCGGCGACCAGAGTTTAACCCCGTTGATTGAACAATACAGGCGAATGGCCAATAGGGATACATTAGAAATTAATGGCGAGAACTAGGATTACTTGTTGATAAGTTAGTGTGTTAATTCCCGGATTTAAATGAGAATATTAGTAGTTAATTGGCGTTGTATAAAAAATCCTGAGGCGGGGGGCGCCGAAGTTCACCTTCACGAAATTTTTTCACGGCTTGCTTTCGAGGGTCACAATGTAACACTTGTTGCTCACCATTTTCAAGGTGCTGCACAAAACGAAGTTATTGACGGAATTAATATTATCCGAATCGGGAACAAGTTTATTTTCGATAAGCAGTTTAAAAGATTTTATCAAAAGAAATTAATTGATAAAGATTTTGATCTGGTTATCGACGACATTTCTAAAATTCCGTTGAACACTCCGCAATATGTAAAACAACCTTTGGCAGCAATTATTCACCATCTGCACGGTAAAACACTTTACGACGAATTGTTCTACCCGGCAGCTAATTATATTTACCGAAAGGAGTCCCGGATACCTCGTATTTACGGCTCAACGCCCGTATTTGCGGTTTCACCTAGCACAAAGAAAGAGTTGATCGAAAAGGGGTATCCCGTAGAAAAAATAGGTTTGCTTTACAACGCGATTGAACAAGAATTATTCTCAGATGAGTTTCCAAAGAAAAGTACTAATCCAAGTTTAATATACATCGGCAGGTTAAAACGGTATAAGAAGATTGAAACAATTATAGATGCAATGCCGGCTATCATTAAAGAATTCCCTGAAGTAACTTTAAAGATTGGAGGAATGGGAAGCCATGCCGACCAACTCGAAAGTTATGTGGCTTCAAAAAACCTTGGCAATAATATTAAGATGGTTGGCAAAGTAACCGAGGAAGAAAAGGTAAAACTGCTCTGCGAATCCTGGATATTCATTACCATGGCAGCGAAAGAGGGATGGGGTATAACTGTAATTGAAGCGAATGCAGCCTACACAACAGTTATTGGATCGGATGTCCCCGGTTTGCGCGATTCGATCAAAAACGGGGAAACAGGAATTTTATCACCTGTAGATGATTCAAAAAAACTCGCCGAAAACGTGATCAACCTTCTTTGTGATTCAAAAAGACTTAATGAATTACAGTTAAACGCAAAAGAATGGGCTAATAAATTTAGCTGGGAAAATTCCGTTAATGACTTTAAACGGCAAATTGCCGAGTTCTACCCCAGGTTAAAATCAAAATTGTTTTGATAACTTATCTATCAGGTAATTAGCGCAGTCGTCTATTTCACCGTACCATTTTACTAAGCCGGTTTCCCTGTTTTCGCGAGCCATCCTTTCATCCATGGTTTCAATCAATTGCAGCCACATATCTCCATTACAAACAATCGGTTTTTGTTCAATTATTTTTTTGTTTACATACTCCCAAACTACCGATAGCTCCAGCATTGTACCGGTACCGCCTGTTAATACTGCGTAGCCGTCTCCCGATTCCACCAGTTTTTGAATTCTTTCGAGTAGAGTATTACACCTAATCTCTTTTGAAAGATACTTGCTTGGAATAGCATTAAAGTAATCAACCGTTATGCCTATAGCCTTGGCACCAGTTTCAACAGCACCTTTTGACACAGCATCCATTATTCCCTGGTAACCGCCTGTGCAAACCGAAAAGCCTGCTTCACCAAGGAGCTTTCCAAGACGATATGCAATTTCATACTCAGATTCGCCCGGCAGTGGCTGAGAGCTTCCGAATACAGTAATTGTTCCCTTCATTTATTTACCCGTAAACTGTGTTACAATATTCCTGTTTCGAGAGCGGTTATCAAAATCAATTAGAATAATTTGCTGCCATGTTCCAAGAAGTAAACGTCCCACGGAAAACGGTACTGTAAACGAGGCTCCTTGCAATGAAGCACGTACATGCGAAAACCCGTTCCCGTCGTGCCAGGTATCGTCATGAGCATAACGCTGGCTTTGAGGTATTATCCTTTCGAAAAACGCCGGGTAATCTTTTAATAGGCCGGGCTCATATTCTATTGTCGTTATACCGGCAGTTGCCCCGGGAACAAAAACCAACACGGAACCATCCTGCAAATCGGATTCAACAAGCATTTTCTTTACCTGCTCCGTAATATCAATTATATCACAAAATCCTTTAGAGCTGACAACGAATTCATAAGTTTTAATATCCATTATAACCCGTCAATTTTAAGAGGCGGCAATTTACTTAATTCACGGATACAACTCAAAAAATGCACGGGGAAATTTCTCGGAAGTCAGGTTTAATTTCTATAAATTTTGAGATATTTTTAAGAGAATTTTCAGATAATCAGAAGGAGTGAATGTATGGAAACACAAGTTATTACGAGATCGCAGGAGCTAATTAATTTAGAAGATAAATACGGCGCTCATAATTATCACCCTTTACCGGTTGTGCTGGAAAAAGGCAATGGAGTGCACGTATGGGATGTTGAGGGCAAGAAATATTATGATTTTTTATCAGCTTATTCCGCTGTTAACCAAGGTCATTGTCACCCAAAAATTATCGGGGCATTGAATGAGCAAGCATCGAAACTTACACTTACTTCACGAGCATTTTATAACAGTGAGCTCGGACCCTACGAAAAATATGTAACGGAATATTTCGGATACGACAAAGTATTACCAATGAACTCCGGCGCCGAAGCCGACGAAACAGCCCTTAAGATTGCACGCAGGTGGGGATACGATAAAAAAGGCATTCCCGAAAACCAGGCAAAAATAATTGTGTGCGATGGCAACTTTCACGGTAGGACCATAACTATTATATCGATGTCTACAGACCCGGATTCGTTCAAAGGATTTGGCCCTTACACACCGGGTTTCGAAGTAGTAAAATACAACGACATCGAATCTTTGGAGAAAGCGCTTGACGATCCTAATGTTGCAGGCTTTTTAGTAGAACCTATTCAAGGCGAAGCGGGTGTTTATGTACCGGACGACGGGTACCTAAAAAAAGCATATGACTTATGCAAAGCCAAGAACGTACTTTTTATAGCAGACGAGGTTCAAACAGGGATTGCCAGAACCGGTAAATTATTGGCTTGCGAGCATGAGGGCGTTAGACCGGATGTATTGATTTTGGGCAAAGCTCTTTCAGGTGGTGTGTTTCCTGTTTCTGCAGTTTTAGCCGACGATGATGTGATGCTCGTAATTAAACCCGGCGAACACGGATCAACTTACGGCGGCAACCCGTTGGCTTGTGCAGTAGCAAAGGCTGCGCTCGAAGTTGTTGAAGAGGAAAAGTTGGCCGAACGCGCCGAATACCTTGGAAATATCTTCCGCGAAGAATTAAAGAAGCTGGATAACCCGCTTATTGAATTGGTGCGCGGTAAAGGTTTATTAAATGCAATAGTTATTAAACCGACCAACGGTAAAGAAGCTTGGGACGTTTGCATAAAGATGGCTGAAAACGGGTTGATTGCCAAACCTACGCATCAGCACATTATTCGTTTTGCTCCTCCATTGGTAATCACGGAAGAAGAAATCTACGACGCAGTTTCGATTATTAGTAAGTCGCTGGATGAAGTATTAGCTTAACTAAACATCTTTATCTTAAAGATTCCATCTTTCTTAAAGATGGAATATTTAACTATACTTATTTACATTTAGGAAAACTTTCAGGTTGTTCATATTAGCAGTCAAAAATTTACGACGTGATATCAATTATCACAGTTAATTAGGGCTTGCTGAAAATCTCATATCGGCTTTTGGTTAAATGTCATTAAAGCTTTCAAAATTATATACATGTAGCTACACTTTTATCAGCAATT
>JANQLA010000098.1 GCA_028280855.1 Melioribacteraceae bacterium | reverse complement strand
CATTAAAGGAATCATTATTCTCAGCATCATTTATTTGTGTTGTTGGGAATCGACCGATAACATTTCTATCAATCCCTTTACCGGCTTTGAATTGCAGTTTATTATTTTCATCTACCAGAGCAATTATGCCTTTTGAAGTATGAAATTTGCTAAAACAGGTAAGCAAAATATTATTTAATGTCAGGTTCAAGTCTAGGTTGGAATTCACCAGGTTGGAAAAATCTACCAAGGCCGATAAATTCCGAAGCGCTTCATTGTTGTTTAACGACAGCATGTAAAGGATTAACTTCGATATTTAACTAGTAATACTTGATTTCTGTTGTCGGAGAGATTTTTATATTTAACTTCGTCCATAAGTTTTTTCATTAGAAACATCCCTAATCCCCCTGCCTTTTTTTCTTTCTGCAGCTTAGGCAAATCAGGGTCAGGAACTTTATCGGGGTTAAAATGACCTCCATCATCTATGATTTTAATTGAAACTTTTTTTACATCTGAGTTCAGTTGTATGGTAATATTTCCATCGGGAGAATGTTGATAAGCATGTTTAATAATATTGGTGCAAGCCTCGTCAACTGCCAAGACTACTTTGTTCGACATGTCCGCCGAAAACCCAGCCAATGAAGTTGCGTCCTTAACAAAATTTCTTATTGACGACAAATTATCGGTGGTGCTTTTAACGACAAGTTTCTTCTTTATGTTTGTTTGATTAGTCAAGCTTGCTTTCATCAAATTTCTGAATAGCAGCGGATTCATCTTTGAAGAATTCGTAAAGAACGGGAAATCCTAAAAGGTCGAAGATGTTGTAGACATCGTCCTGCATGTTAGAGAACTTTATATCACCGGAATTCTCGCGCATAGTTTCTACATAAGCCATAAAAACGCCTAAGCCGGCGCTGCTTATGTACTTTAGCTCGTCGAAGTTTACTACAACTTTGAAATCATTCTCATCGATAAGCTTATTGAACTCCCTCTCCAAGTCAGGAGCGGTGTGAGCATCAAGATATCCCTTTACATCAATAACCTTTACAGATCCCACGCCGCGTGTCGAAACATTGAAATCTGCCATTAATTAACTCCAGATGATTTGTTGTTACTTGTCCATTTAAATAAAACGAAGGTAATATCATCGTACTGCGAATTACCTTGGACAAAGGTACTAATTTTATTTATAATTTTATTCTTTAAATACTCGCTGCTATATTGAGCACAATCTTTAAGCGTTTCTTCCAATCTTTTGAAATCAAACTCGTCGTAATGAATATTTTTTGCTTCGGTAACGCCATCTGTATAAAGAGCTACAACATCGTTCTCGTTTAGTTGAAGCTCAACTTCTTCAAGGGTATCATCAAATGTTTCTTGAAAATTCAAGCCTAATCCTATACCGTTTGGAATAAGCTGCTTAGTACCTCCGTTCCTGCAAAAGTAAACAGGCATGTGCCCGGCTCTTGCAAATTTAAACACGCCCTTTGATTTATCAACAACGCCGTATATCGCTGTAACAAAAGTTTTCTTATCCAAAGTTCTACTTAGAATTTGGTTTACTTTTATCAGAAGATCTCGTGGGCTTTCAATCATGCGGGTTAAACTTTCGAATATTCCTTTGATTTCAGCCATTATAAATGCAGCGCCAATTCCTTTGCCGCTAACATCAGCTATAACAATGCCCAACTTCTCTTCGGTAAGTTGAAAAAAATCGTAATAGTCTCCGCCAACTTCAAATGCCGGGATAAAATGTGCGGCAATATCAAGCTCTTTACATGAAGGAGTTTGGCTCGGTATAATTTTATATTGAATATCACGGGCAACGTTTAATTCGCTTTTTAATCTTTCTTTCTCAATCGATTCTTCAATGAGCTTTGCATTTTCAAGGGCTACTGCTGCGTAATCTGCAAAGGCCTGTATAGATTTTTTTTCGTCCTCTTCAAACGGCAAATTATAGCGACGTACAGCAAATAGGAATCCTTTGTTATTGTTGTGCACCTTAAGCGGGGATACGGCCAGTGCCTGGAACTCAAATTTTCTGATATCATTCTTAATTTGCACTTTAACTTTTTTCTTGTTGTAGGTTATGTATTCTTCTTTTTTAAGTATGCCTTCCTGGTGAAGAACTTTTGTAATTTCATCAGCTTCAACGAAACCTATGTTACTAACCGAACTAAGTTCCCATTCGTCGCCTGACTTGGTTACAAGCCAAGATGAATCGGAATTGCTCACTTCGTTGGTTAACCCGGTAATTGTGTCCGCCAATTCCTTAAAGTCGAAAACAGTTGTAATTAGTTTACTGAGACTTTTGAGAGAGGATGCTTCGGCAACCTTTTTGTCAAATGCTTCCGCGGTTGGGAGGTGGAACAATGCAGTAAAGAAAATAATACTGGAATAAATTGTTCCGTAAATCATAACAATCCGGAACACAATATGAAGACCCGGTGAAAAGTTTACGAGCATTTGATTAATAAAAGACTCATCAAATGATAACGCGAAATTTAATCCGAACAGAACAGCCAAAAGCGTACTAATAAAAAGAAGGGACAACTTTTGTTTTTTTGACAAAAATGCTATCCACGAAACCCGGAAAGAATTTACTACGATAAGCAAAATAGAGACTACAAATAGTGTTAACCCGACAAAATTTGGATTACTCTCCGTGTCTGGAATCAATGCCGCAAAGAAAGAAAGAATAAAAAAAGTAACCATCGAATCATATGATTTATGTGTTTCTTTTTTCTGCTTTAAAATATACAGCTCTCTAAGCGAACTAAATATGTAGCCAACGGAAAGCATAAATGTAAATGAAACAAGCAATGATATGATTGTATAAATCAGTGTTATGCTTGATGACAGTTTTGGTAGTACATCGAATAATGTTGACGACAATGCTATGAGGAAAAAAACTACTGCGTTAAGTATGCCGGAATTTATTAAAAGCGAAATCGGATTATCTTTGCGAAGCGCGGTAAATTTAGCTGCATAAATGGTTGAAAGCAACAATGCGAAAAAAACCAGCAACTCTCCGAATATTTTAGCAGCCCATGATTCGGTAGTGGGAAAAATAAACTTGAACACGATGACAAGTAAAACAACCAGAATTGTTGATTCCAGCTTTTTGGAAACGATTAACTTTGCGAAAGGTAAATTCATTCTGCCGATTATTGGACTTAGTTGTTATTCTTTAGACCGGAGTCTTTAGATTTTGTTGCATTATTTTTTTTTCGCTTCTTTAGTTCCTCCGAAAGCATTTTCAGTTTTATAATTGCAGCACTATCGTTCTCAAAATCAGCTATAACCTGTGAAAGGCTGTCCATCTTATAGCCAAACTTCTCCCAATCCTGATCCGAAGCTGATTGCAAAGCCATTTCGATTGTGTTGCCTATAAATTTACCAAGGTTATTAAAATCAAGATCCAGTTTCAATTCGCTCAACTCGCTTTCTGTTTCAGTGCTTATTGAAAAGTTGAACGTGTTTTCCGAAGTACCAAACTCAATATCCATTCGATTGAGCTCATCCGATAAATTATCAAGCTTAAATTCAAGGCTGTCGTATGCATCGTAAAATGCGCGGCTAAAAAGTTCAGAAGGGATAATCAATTTTTTGGAGATGGAATCAGTTGCGTAATGAAAATCGAAATCAGGTATGGGAATGGTCTCGTAAATATCGGGGAATTCAGTCAGTAAAACTGGAGGTTGAACTTCGGTACTAACGTAAACATCTGCATTAAACTTCTCCAACATTTGAGCTTCGGCAGCATTAGTGGAAGCTGCAGACGCAACCTTTGTGCTGAACACTGTGTCTGGTGCAAGCACAATAAATTCCTTTGGCAGCTTTATCTTTTCCGTATTAAGATCATCGGCAAATCGATCGTTATAATTTTCAGCAAGTATTTTTTGGGTAGTTTTTCCCTTTTCGGTATTAACTTTATTAAGTGCGAACTCATAAATTTCTGCGCTTAAAGACTTTCGAAGCAGACCAATTTTGGGATCAATGGCAACAACATCTTTTTCACTTTGAAGTATTGCTGCGTACAAGTCATTTTTATAGCTTTTAATAAGAGAGTCTATGATTAACTGTTCTTCATTGGTAAGCCGGAGTTTGTCCTTAAACAAATTATAGTTTTTTGTATCGAAGTCAGATTCAGTTGATATAACATTTATGTTTTCGTTTCCATATGAATCCGATTCAATGTTGAGAATTTTTTTATTCTCTTTGTCGAGCGGCAATTTATTATAAAGCGCAAAGTTAAAAACGTCTTCGTCGGTTAATCTTGTTTTCGAAAAAAGCGGGGAAAGACTTTCCGTGTATTTCGATAAAATGTTTTCGCCTTGTGTTTGAAGCGAGTTGTAACCTTGGTCGGTTAATTTAAAAATAATCATCAAACCTGCCGTTAGAACCAATAGGCCTGCCCACGGAATGTATTTCAGAATTTTTTTTGGTTGTGTTTTTATTTGTTCCGTCATTTAAGCGTTAATTTCTCTGTGATAAGGTTCTAAAATTATTTTAAGACTCTCCCTAGCTCTAAAGATTCTTGATTTAATTGTGCCGACTTCGCACTCAAGTTTTTCTGCTATTTCTTTATAACTAAGCCCGTCTATGTCTCTTAGTATTAAAGGTATCTTTAACTTCTCCGGTAACTTCTGAATACTCCTGCGAACAAGCTGCGGAAGATCAAGAGTTTCGGAATGTGTTTAATGCTCAGCTCGTTATGTGAATCTTTTATAGGAGTAAAAATGCTCCGTACTCTTTTCTTGCGAAGATAGTCACGACATTTGTTAACAGTAATCCTATATAGCCAAGTTGTAAATTTAGATTCGAATCTGAAATCCTTCAGCTTATGAAAGACGCTTATAAAAACATCTTGCGAAATATCATCAACA
>JANQLA010000083.1 GCA_028280855.1 Melioribacteraceae bacterium | reverse complement strand
TAAATATGACGCCACTGAGAAAGGAGTTTTTCTTGATCAAGATCCTGCAGTTTCACCTACTTATTATTCTGTAAAAGCAGATCAAACCCAAACAATAACATACAGCGGCAGCCAGCATCAGATTCACTTTTTAAACTGGGATGAGAACAACAAAGCAAATTTGCAATCAAGCACAGCTTTGCAAACACCCGTAGTATTTACCCAAACCGGCGCCGAGGTGTATGCCAACTACAAGGGCGTAAACCTAACCGGGGATGCGAGCACCTACTCCCACAACAACCAGCGGCGGATAGTAAAAACTGTGAATGGTACTTTACACAAAGTTTATTCCAGCCTAAATCGCGTATGGTACGAGACCTCGACCGACGACGGGGCTACGTGGACGCTAAGAAATGGAGGGTCACCCCTTGGCTATCCCAACTGTTCAATTCCAGATTTAGCTACCAACGGAAGTAATGTCGCAATTGTTTGTCATGATAATTCTCAGGACCCAAGTAGTAATACCGGTTTTAGAATTTTCAACGTCAACTCAAGTGGTTCACTTACAAGTGATTACTTCCTAGCGGCTTCTGTAAAAAGCGGTGTTACGCAACCAATATTAGGATGGGCTTCGGGAAGCTACCTGGCAATTATATTTTATGACGAATATGGATTGGGTCAGTACGGCTATAACTTTGTTTGCGGATCTCCTGTAAATTCAGCTAGCTGGAGTTCAAAGATGTATATAAATCAAATTGGGTCGGCTGCTCATTCTTTGGCAGTTACAGGAGAAAGCTCTGGTTTAGCTCACAATTATCATTTAGCTTATGTAGAGTATAATAAAATCAAATATCTTAAACTATCTTATTTATACAGCAGTACCTTCACAACATCAAACCAATTTACCGTTTCTGATGCGTTGGGCTATAACATTAACATGAGCCCCGCCATTACCGAAGAGAAAAACACCAACAGGTTCTACGTATCATGGATAACCAAACATCCCGTAACGTACATTCATGATGCGGCAATGAGGATAAACACCAACGGTAACTGGCACGTAATAAACTATACCTACTCAATGGGCGGCGGAGACGACGTTGAAACAATAAGCGCAAATTCGAATAGTAATCAGCAGGCAACCATAGCATTCGGCAGCAGTTCTAAGAACGGAAAATTTGTGTGGACGTACAGCCCTACATCAACCAGGAGCATTCCCTATATGGGCGATGTAAAAGTATGTAACGGAAGCTCGCTTACGGTTCAAAGGATTTCGATACTGCAAAAGCAAAGCGCCCCGTATTCGTTTGCATTTCACGGGCAGGGCGGCTTGCTGAAATCCAATGAAAAGCAAAGTCCCGTAACCACCTTGCAGTTGACGGCAACAGGCTGTTTGTCCAAATGGGAAACATACTCGTTAACGGAAAGAACATAGGAATTACCAACGAAAGACTTGAAGATCAGCCCGGTGAAAAAACAGCACTGGAATTTAACGACTACCTGGTAACCGAACCGTTTGAAATAAACGACAAAACAGACTTAGAGTTTATCTTCGGCATTCAAACCGAAAACAATACAAAACCAACCTTAGCCGGAAACAAGAAAATAGATGTTTCCGTAATAATGATTGACGCCGAAACAGGTCGGCAAATACAGGAACTTAAAAGCATAAAGCTTAAGCAGGTAGATTCAAGAGAAATGCTTATAAAGAAATACAGCGTAAAAGTAGCAGACAAACAAACCCGCAAAGTAAAACTTGCACTGGCAATAGATGAAAACCTTGAAGCAGAAATGAACCTTGTAACCAAAGTAGATTACTTAGCGGAAGGTTTACCAAAAGGTAAAACAGAGGAAATAACGATAGAATCCCTTAGTGTTGTTAAGGATTACGGACTGGCGCAGAACTATCCCAACCCGTTTAACCCAAGCACAATGATAAAGTATCAGTTACCGGTAAGCGGTCATGTAACCCTAAAAGTATACGACGTACTCGGCAAAGAAGTTGCAACTTTAATAAACAGGAAACAGGACGTAGGCTATTACGAAGTAGAGTTTGACGGATCGGGACTAGCAAGCGGTATGTACATTTACAAAATAGATGTGCAATCGGCTGATCCTTCGAATCATAAAAACTTTTCAAAGGTTAAGAAGATGTTGATGATCAAATGATTTTATCATTTGATCAGAAATCCCACAGTTCTATTTTGCGGGGTTGTTAATAAAATGATTTACTATCATTTTGTTAGTAATCCCGCAGTTCTATTTTACGGGGTTGATGATTAAGTGATGCTGAAATGATGAACTTCATTTCAACAGAAAGAGTCACAACTCATTATTGGGCGGTGTTACCATCGCCCTTTTGTTTTCTCATATCGGTTTGGGAAGTATTTTCGTAATCTTTGCCTTAACGTCATTCCTAACAGCTTTTTTGAAAATGTATATCACGAAGATCAGGGAAAAAGGAGCAGAATAGAATTGGGGAGACATTGCCGTCTAAATTTAAAAGAGAAAATGATTAAAGTCCCGTAAGAACGGTATCCTCAAATAGCCAGGGACGATCATATTAACTTTCTATTATTCCTACGATTATCATTTTTCAATTTGAATGGTTTTATTATAATTGCACCTGATTTGTTCAAAAATTATGCGGAGGGTTTATGGAGAACATTTTAGTAAGACCAACTGAGCTTTATCGCTTACCGTGGACTTTGCCGGACAACGCTATATCATGGCTTGAGCCGACTGCACAATGCAATTTAACATGCGACGGATGTTACCGCGAAAATGAAAAACAATCACACAAACCGTTTGAGGAAGTTAAACACGAGCTAGACGTGTTTCAAAAGCTGCGTAAATCGGATTGTATTTCTATAGCAGGAGGTGACCCGTTGCTTTATCCAAACATTTTAGAGTTGGTGGCGGAAATCAAATCCCGCGGTATCAAACCTATTATTAATACAAACGGGGTGGCTCTTACCAAACAGCTATTGCATGAACTTAAAAAAGCAGGGGTATTCGGTTTTACCTTCCACGTTGATTCAAAACAGGGGAGAGGCGGGGAATGGAAAGGAAAAAGCGAAATAGAACTAAACGAACTTAGATATCATTATGCAAAAATGCTCGCCGATGAAGGTAATATAGCATGCTCCTTTAATTCTACAGTTTACGAGGATACTCTGCAGTATGTTCCTGAACTGGTTGAGTGGGCGCAGAAAAATATCGATATAGTAAACACAATGGTATTTATTGCTTTCAGACACATTGTCCCGCAAATGCCGTTTGACTGGTATGCCTACGGCGACAAAGTAGAGTGGCAAAAAGTAATGTATCACTCCGAAGAAGAACGGAAAGTAGACATTCTTTCAACCGATATGCTTCGGAAAGTAAAAGAGAAGTTCCCGGATTTTCATCCCTCTGCTTATTTAAATGGTACTGAGTCGTCGGACTCATATAAGTGGATGTTAACCGAAAGAATCGGCAATAAAGACAGGCTGTTTGGGTACGCCGGTTCAAAATTCATGGAGCTAATTATGTCAACGTATCATTTTTTTAATGATACTTACCTGTCATATGCAGAACCGAAAATGACGAGGAAGGGAAGAGCTTCTTTGCTACTTCTTTGGCCGTTTGATAAAGGTTTGCGAAAGGCTGCAAAGAGGTATCTGAAATATGTTCTTGCAAATCCGTTCAGATTGTTTAAGAAATCCTATTTGCAAACCGTACTGTTTATTCAGCCGGTTGACTTTAAGGAAGACGGGACCCAGGTAATGTGCGACGGATGTCCCGATATCACAGTTCATAATGATGAACTGGTTTGGTCATGCAGATTAGAGGAGCCAAAGCAATTCGGGACCTTTTTAAGGTCGGTTAGAAGGAATTAAGGCCGCCGGATACTGGTTGCCGGTGCCCTAGTTACTGAAGAGGGCATAAGTCTGAAAGAGCAAAGGTACAGCTTCGCATTCATACTGCTGTCATACAAACATGGAGCTATACAGTCCATCTTTAATTCGTCAACCATCTTTCATTGGTATAATTAAAATATTAGCTATTCTGATTTTTCTAATAGTATTTTGAGTAAATAATATTAGCATATTATTCAAATTAATCAGTTCAAAAAATTGCTATTAATTTTTTATTAGACTATT
>JANQLA010000081.1 GCA_028280855.1 Melioribacteraceae bacterium | reverse complement strand
TCATTCATGTCCAGTTTTTTGTTAAACTCTACGAGATTAACATATTATGAACAATTTAAATTCAATTTCTTCTTTTTTTTATCTCGAACTCAGGTTAATATACGAGTTTGCCTTTTGTTAAGTCAAGTTAAAAAGAGGTTAATTCTTCCTTTCAAGAACAAAATCAACAAGACCGTTTAAGACAAATTTTACTTTGCTGATAAAAACACAAGGGCAAGCCTTTTGTTTGTCCTTACTTTTTCTTCTTTACTTCACTACTTCAAAAGTATCATCTTCTTTGTCAGTACAAAACTACCTGCCTGCAGTTTGTAGAAGTATACTTTGCTTGGAAGGTTAGCTGAGCTAAACTCTACTTCATATGTACCTGGTGCTTTTACTTCGTTGACCAATGTTACTAATCCTTTTCCAAGTATATCATATACTTTCAGCGTCACGTTCTGAAATTGATGATTGGAACTTAATTGCGATTTGTTTTTTGGTATTTGATATTTAATCGTTGTCGTTGGATTACACGGATTAGGATAGTTCTGGTAAAGCATAAAATCGTTGGGTGAAAAATCCGATTGATTAATACCGGTAACAATGGGTATTAGCTTAATCAACAAAGAATTATATGCTTTTAGCGGAACATCAAGTTCATGGTTCTGGAATCCGCCGTTTTCATTTATATCTAAAGTTCCAATATTACTACTATCAGCTAAATTAATCAGTGAGTAAGACCCTTGCCCGAAGTCGGTTGAGGATAAACTCAATGTAACGTTTGTTAATTCGCCGCTACTTAGATTATTCAGTACCATGATCATTTCGCTTTCTGTATGTCTTGCAAAAGAGAATAAAGCGCCACGATTAGTATTTATAGGTTTATATGCACCTTTTCTTAATGCTGTTTCACTATTCCTTGTAGCAATTTTATTTCGATATAAATTGAGAAGTGATTCGGGGTCATCATTAAAATTTTTTACATTGTTGGCAGGATAGTTAGGTTTAAGAGGTTGCCATGGAGTGCCGGTAGTAAATCCGCCGTTTGAATCATCACTCCATTGCATTGGTGTTCTTATATTTTCATGGTCGCCTGTTCCGATCATTCCAATTTCCTCACCGTAGTACATAAATGGAATTCCCGGTAGCGCTAAGTAAATGGATGCTGCTAGTTTCATGTGAGTCATATTCTCACTAAAGTCACTGAATATTCTATTCTGATCGTGATTTCTTAAAAAGGGTGCATATTGAAGCGATGGATAAGCGTTAATTAATTTATTCATCGTGTTATATAAATTTCCGGAATGTCCCTGAATAATTGAATTCGATATAGCATACCCAATTTCAAAATCGAAGCAAAAGTCAACACCTGTTCCGTCAACATATTTTGAAACATCGTATGTGCCTGAGAAGACCTCGCCAACCGCAAGAATATTCGTGTCGATACTCTTCAAATGTGTGCGAAAATCTCTCAGGAACTCGAATGAACCGGCAACATGTTCCATGTTAGGTCCGTCTTCTACAAAATGTTTAATCGCGTCAAGCCTAAACCCCGCAAAACCAACTTCTTCCAGCCAATAACGTGATATGTCAAACAACTCGTTTTTCACTTGCAGGTTTTCTAAATTGAGATCTGGCATTTGATCCCAGAAGACTCCAAAATAATAAGTGCCGTTGCTTAAGTGCCATACAGGTTGACCCCACGGACCAAGGTGCCCGGGGTTCGTATCTTTCCAAACATACCAGTCGCGTTTATCTGAATTCGGATCGGTTGATGAAAAGAACCATGGGTGCTGAGCGGAGGAATGATTAAGTACTAAATCCATTATTACTTTTATCCCTCGTTTCCCTGCTTCGGAAATAAGATTTTTCAAGTCATTTAATGTTCCGTAATCCTCGTTCACTTTCCAAAAATCCGTGATATCGTACCCGTGGTAACTTGGAGATGAATTAATAGGCATCAACCAAATGCCGGTAACTCCCAAATCAATTGTGGTATTTGGATCGCCGTCATTTAGATGGTCCAACTTTTGAGTTATCCCGTTGAAATCACCGATACCGTCACCGTCGCTATCGTAAAAACTTCTCACAAAAATTTCGTAAAATACATTGTCATTCCACCAATAAGTATCATTTGATTGAGAGAAAGTTGATACGTTTAGTAATAAAGTTATTATACCTGTAATAAAAAATTTCATAGTTGTTTACTCCGGAAGATTTGGTCTATTTTATTAATGACATTGTATTAGCGATATGATATCCACTATTTGTAGCAAGTCTGTATATGTAAATTCCACTGGAGAATTCATCTGCATTCCATTTTACCTTATAATTACCGGGGATTTTATACTCATCCACTAATGTTTCTATTTCTCGCCCAAGGACGTCGTAAATTATTAGTGTAACATTAGTAGGGGACGCAAATTTTGCGTCTCCTACACTGTTTGGAATAGTGTATTCGATTATTGTACTTGGGTTAAAAGGGTTCGGATAGTTTTGCAGTAATGCAAATGTAGATGGTGAGTCAGGTTCGATATTCCCAATTGAGGTTATTATATCCGAAAGCGGACGTTTCCATACTCCATGCTCGTGAGTTCCGGCATATAATATTGAGTCCTTTACCAAAATTTCAGTTGTAATTACATTGGAGATTCCTTCATTGATACTACTCCAATTTTCACCTGAATTGGATGAATAAAATATTCCGTTTTGAGTGCCGGCAAAAAGATTACTTTCGTGAACAAATACTTTATAAACTTGCGAAGTGACTAATCCATTATTTATTGAACTCCAACTGGCACCATGATCTTTTGACACAAACACATCACCATCGCTTGAGCCAAGAAATATATTTCCTTCACCAACCGCTATATCTTCAATGCTCAGACTCGTTAACCCATTATTAAACGGAAGCCAATTATTTCCATAATTAGAGGATTTGAATATCCCGCTCGTTTTAGTTGCTGCATAAAGATTATCTCCATCCGAAGCTAATGATGTCACATCAAAATCTGTAATACCGCTGTTAACCTCATTCCATTTTTTGTAAGTATCATCCCACAAAAACACACCGCCCCCGGTTGTTGATAAATAAATATTACCCTCATGTATTACTATGTCGCTTGTTGATAAACTCTTTAATCCACTGTGTATAGGCAGCCAAAACGAACTATCCCATTTTTTGACAAAAACTCCGTAACCGGTCCCGGCAAATACGCTGTCATTTTTAACCGCAAATGCGTTAATAGATGTATTCGGAATTCCCTCAATTATCTCGCTCCAACTTTTGCCGTTGTTTTCGGAGATTAGAATACTTCCTCCATTAGTGCCGACTAAAAGCCGGTTATTATAAGATTCCAATGAATTTATCGTCATACCGCCTAACCCGTGAGCCACGGTATTCCAGCTCAATCCATCATCAGTTGATTGAAATATCCTGTTGTATGATCCGGCAAATAAATTATTACCAGCAATTGCCAAAGAATAAATCCTTAAGTCCCGGGTTTTGTCGGCAAGAGAAACCCAGCTTGAACCTTTATCATCGAATCTATGTATGCCGGCACCATGCGTCCCAGCAAATATTTTATTACCCGAAAAAACCAATGATGTAATTGCAGTTTCAACCAAATCCTTTTTACTACACTCCAGGTTGATCCGTAATCTTCAGAGACATAAATGCTGCCTCTGCCGGTTCCCGCGTATAAGTTATCTCCATATTTTGCGAGGCATGTGACAGATGAATCATCCAAACCACTATTGATCGATAACCAGCTGGTACCATTATCGGTAGACTTAAATACTCCACTACCGTCTGTAGCAGCACATATAATAGTATCGATTGTAATCAAATTTGTGATTGGCGAAGAAGGCAAAGCATTGCTTGCGGATTGCCAGCTATTACCATCGTTCCCGGAAATAAATACATTGCCTATGCTGCTTCCGGCAATTATATAGTCTTCATCTGCATAAATTGCCGAGATTCGAGATCTATTTATTCCATTGTTGGCAGCATTCCAGCTTTGTCCATTATTTGTTGATACATACACTCCGTTGCCGTTTGTCCCTGCAAATAAGCTGTTATCTTTAAGGCATAGTGAAGTTATGGGTATGGGGGGCAAACCGTTATTAGCTTCACGCCAGCTAAGTCCATAATCATTCGAGAGAAATAATCCGCCGAACCAGCTTCCGGCAAATACTTTTTCATCACTTATTATTATTGAAGTAATTTGTCCGCCAAACGGAACTTCAAGCTGTTTCCATTGAGCGATTATGGTTTTGGAGATAAATATTTCTGCGCAGATAAAAATTACGAAAACTATTTTCTTCATCTCTTAGCCCCCTTTAGAAATCTGAACGAGCATGTTTTTATGCTATTGAACATTATTTTAATAAAACCATTTTGGCTGTTGCTCGAATTCCGCTATCCGTAACTAAGTTGCTTAAATATATACCTCCGGCAAGATCGGAAGCATTAAACTGAACAGAGTAGTTGCCCGCTGATTTAGATTCATTCACTAGTGTCTCAACTTTTCGTCCTAGAAGATCGTAAATTATTAATGTAACATCGGTAGGGGACGCAAATTTTGTGTCCCCTATACTGTTTGGGATAGTGTATTCAATTGTTGTACTTGGATTAAACGGATTCGGATAGTTTTGCAAGAGTCCGAATTTCTCCGGGATTGTTTCGTTTTCTTCAACACTTACAGTTGGGTCATAAGGGAACAGGTATTCAAGCGCGTTATCCAAATGCCCGCGCCAGTTGCCCCAGCTATGACCGTCGTGCCAGGCATTCCATTCAACTTCGCAACCTAATTCAATTAGTTTATCTTTGACGATTGGACAAAGACCAGCGATACCTTCTCCTTCATAAGTTCCCCAATCCATGTACCACTTTACATTCTTCTTTTCTCCATTCGTTAATAAATTAAAAATATCGCGGTTTCTTGCCCAAAGAGCTGTTGAGATGGGAGCACACAGCCCAAATAAATCCGGTCTGTTGTAACAGATCTGCATAGAAATTACACCGCCATAAGACGCTCCAATCATTCCTCGTTCTTCCGGCCGTTCACTAATCCTATAGCGGTTTAATAAGTGCGGCATTAGCTCATCGCAGATAAACGATTCAAAGTTCATGGTGTTATTCCAGGCGTATTCGTTGTTCCTGTCAACCGGTGGTACGAAGACTCCGATGATCGGATTTATTTTTTTTTCATAGATCAGGTAATCTAGTGTATTGTTAGCGTTTGCCAGTGTAATAAATTCTAATCCATCGTGGAACAGCATCATCTGGTAGTTCACTTCGTTATTTTCATCGTAACCCGGCGGTAAATAAATCCTTATTCGACGGCTGTTATTTAGTACGTTGCTTGAAAATGTCGTATCGAACAAAATGCCGTGCGGAATGTCAGGTCTATGTTCAATCTCTAAAGGCTGCTCAAAGCCGGGCATTCGCAACTCCGAGTTTGGCCCGTGACCGCCCGTAACCCTGTTGGGATTGCGTGGATCAAGAATCCAATTATTACCGTTCGTAACAAATTTATAATCAAGTCTCGCATCGATTTCAAAAACCTGAGTTTTATACCATAAGTCTGTACCTGATAATTGTGTCATTGGGAATGCCTCTGCAGTCCATCCGTTCGCGTCACCCGGGATTGTTACAGATGATGCGTTTCCCTTGTAAATGTAAACCGCAATAGTATCCTCTTCGATATAGGGTAAACTACTCTGAGCGTTGATAAAGCTATCGGCGATAGCCTGGCGATCCTCAACAGGTGCTGTGGTAATTTTATCAATGAAAGATTGAAACAATGGTCCGTTGCTTACAGATAAGCTACTGTTAGTGGATTCTTTTTCTAACGCCTTGTAATTAGCCGTGTATTCATTTGATTGCGAAAATGATAAGCCGGCAGTTATTATAATAGCAAAAAGTACAGATCGAATTTTCATTAATTCCTCGTAGAGTTTAATGTTTTGTGAGTTAATTAATATGTCCAGCTTTCACCGGTTTCTGTGAACACATTCATATTTGGAAATTCATCAATGAATTTTGTTTTAAGATTTTCCATAAAACTATTAGAGTTGTTATCCTTATGTCCAATAAGGATGTGGGACGGTTTTATATAATCCTTGATTACCGCCCTACCAGGGGTGTTTTCTTCGCTCAAAAAGTGATGGTAGAGTATTGCTACGTCAATATTCATTGTGTCGTATCTTACTTGTTCATATTCATCGAGAAAATATCCGGTTGAACCGCCGGCATGTAGAATCCGGTTGTCGTTCATATCTATTAGGAATGAGTAAACATCTTCGGGCCAATGCAGATTCCTGTGATGCCTTAAATGAGTAATGTGAATAGAAATATTGTTAATGGTTGTATCTAAACTTTCTTTGTGATTAAGCGATGGAGCAAAAACTCTTTCTTTGATTTTATCGAAATTAGAGCACCACTGTTTCATAATGTTGTAAACATTCGGAGTTGTTACCAGTTTAGCTGACGGTGTGTTGTTGAGACTCTTCTCCAACGAGATTGCATCGAAATGATCAATATGCGCATGCGTCACAAAGTAGAGAGATACATTTTCAAATGGAGAAGTGCCTGATTCCATTTTAGATAAGTCGGCATTTGATGGTGCCGGGTAATTCCATCGCGGATCACTTTTAAAAACCGCATCAATCAATACTTTTGCCGATCCCGATTCAACGAAAACGCCTGATTGCGCAATGTAGGTTACTTTTAAAGAATTTTTCTCCGAGTCGTTTTTTGTGTAGCTCTCATTAGGCGATTCGTTACAATAGATTAGCGCTATAAAAATTAGTCCAATGAAAAGGCTTAGCTTAAGTTTCATCTAGTTACCATAAATTTTATGAATTAATATTTACAGGTTACTTGAGCAGAATGATTTTTCTTGTCGATGTAAAATTTCCAAAGGTTAGTTTGGCCAGGTAAACACCACTGGCCAGGTTCTCAGCATCATAAATTACCGAATGTTTGCCGGCCGTAAGTTCATCATCTATTAAAGTAGCTACCTCGCTGCCGAGCAAATCGTATATTTTTAACACAGTTTTACCCGCGCGGTTCAGGTAAAACTGTATCGTTGTTGAGGGATTAAAAGGATTTGGGTAATTTGGGTCGAGGTAAGATTGTTCGGGAATATGCGGCTTATCAGTACTAACTGAAACTATCGTCAGGGAATAGAATTCATCGGCGTCAATGTTGCCGTCACTGTTTCCCGAGGGTACCTGGTTAATCAAATTTCCATTAGTATTTGTTTCGTAAACTCCAATCGCGATATAAATCTTGTCAAAGTCTTCACCGAATTCTTCTTTTATATTTATTGTTCCTTCAAGAATATTGCCTGAGTAGTTTTTCACTGTTGAGTTATGATCCGTCCAGCCAGACCAATTGTTGTCTGTCTCGTTTCCTAGAAAAGCATCGTAATTAAAGACCGACCCGGATTTACCCCATGGCGTAGAAGTTAGTCCATCGGGAGATTTCGAAACAAATATAAACACATCGCCGTCAACTGTTGAGGCCGCTTCGGTTGCAATGTATAACACGCCGTTTACCGAATCCCAATCAGTGTAGAGACTCTGTCCATTGTTTGAACTTACCAGGCTTCCTGTAGCATCAACTGTTCCATCCATTAAAAAATTCTTTTCTCCGGCTTTTAAAACATTAAGCGTAAAGACATCGGTAATCTTTAATCCTTCCTGGTCTTCAGCAGTAACTTTAATTGTGTAAGAGGCTAAAGTATTTGGAGTGCCGGAAAAAGTAATAGTGTTGGAATCAAATGTTAACCAACCGGGTAACTCATTACCATTGGTAAGATTTGCTATTAAAGTTAGAGTCTCATTTCCATCGTCATCGACAAAAACTGAACCCGGTACTGTGTAGTTGTAATTACTTCCTACTTCGGTATTCTGATCGGGTATGTTTGAATTGCGATAAGGCGAGTAGTTCGTTTCTTTCAACTCGTTAATTATCCCGGCATCAATCCAGTAAACATTTGTTGGAATAGTTGTGTACCCGGCTTCCCTGCGGCAGAACATAAGGTATTTACCGTCAGGTGTTACCGTTGGCTGATCTTCTATCCATGAGCTGTTAATAGTGGGGCCCATGTTTTTAGGATTTGTCCAACCACCACCGTCTTTCTTAAAAATAATTACTAAATCGGCTTGTCCGTAACCACCGGGACGAGTGGATTCAAAAATCATGTAGCTGCCGTCGGGGGAAATAAAAGCAGACGCATCATTATCCGAACTGCTTACAGGTATTCCAAAGTTTGCCGGCTCACTGTAGTTTTGCCCGTCGAACAATGAATAATACAAATCTTGCTGCCCAAGCGAACCTTGTCGTCCGGATGAAAATACTCTCATTTTGTTTTCGGTTTCACTTGCCCGCCATTCATCGTAGGTTGTGTTGAAAGGATTTTCCAACTTTCTTTTATTGAATAGTTGATCACCGCTAATTTCGCAGGTCCAAATATTCGCAGGGGGATATGAAGGGTAAGCTGAACTAAAATAAAGAGTTTTGCCGTCTGGACTAACTGTTGGCGCCCAGGCGTCCATTCCGCGGGCTATTTCTGCTTGTTTCTGCTCGCTCCAGCTTCCGTTTTCGTACCGGGTGTACCACAATTTGCAATCGTTCCAGTATGCATTTGTAACACCGAAGTAAATTGTTTTTCCGTCGGGTGAAAAGAAAGGCGCGTATTCATAGCGATTGTTTAGCGAAAATATACCCGGTGCGAAAACAATAGCTGAATCTCCGGGGGGTGTTTGACCAAAGTAATCTATCTGCTCAACTTGCGATAAGATCAAAATGTTTGCCGTTAAAATCAGTATCGTGAAATAGAGCTTTTTTGTTTTCATCGTTTCTCCAATAAAAAACTTATGAATTTTTTCGTCTTACTTGATTAGCATCATCTTCTTCGTAAATACTTGATTCGCCGTTGTAAGCTTAACCATGTACAAGCCGCTTGCAAGAGTTGAACCATCGAATTCAACAGCGTGATAACCGGCATCCATATAACCACTAATCAGCGTAGTTATTTCACATCCTAAAAAATCGTAGACTTTTAATTGTGTATCGCCATGCTTCGCCAAATGAAAATCTATTTTTGTCGTAGGATTAAATGGATTTGGATAATTCTGTTGAAGGTATGATTTGGTTGGAACGACGGGCTTATCATTTTCAACAGATGTAACTACAAAAGAAAAGTACTCATCCGGATCAATGCTTTCATCATCATTCCCGGCCGGAACCTGGTAAAGCAATTTGCCGTTTGTTGCTGTTTCATATATTCCAATGGAAATGAATATCTCTTCGAAATTATCGCCAAACTCCTCACTAATATTGATAGTTCCCTCTAGTATTTTCGCTGATCGGTTAGTTACCGTACTTTCGTTATCGGTCCAGCCCGACCAGTTATTATCCGTTTCGTTACCGAGGTATGCCGCAAAAGAACTAACAGTTCCTGTTTTACCCCAAGGTGCGTCGAACGTTCGGGAAGGGGAATCTGAAATAAAGACGAAAACGTCACCATCTGAATATCCGGCTGCTTCAGTGGCGATATATAGCACCTTGTTTTCTGAATCCCAGTCCACATATAAATTATGTCCATTATTCGACGAGACTATGTTGGCAGAAACATCAATTATTCCATCCATAAAAAATGCTTTCTCACCGTCTTCGAGCACTCGCAATACAAAAGTGTCGCTAGTTGATTCTCCTCTATCATCCGTTACACTAACTTTAATTGAATAACTATTTGCTTCCGTAGGTGAACCCGAAAAGGTTTTAGTCGAGGGATCAAATGAAAGCCAATCCGGGAGATTATTACCATCGTGCAAGGATGCGGTATATGTTAAAGTTTCATTTCCGTCGTCATCAATTAAAGAGTTTTCGGGTATGGTGAAACTATAGGTTTGACCGGTATATGCAGGCTGATCGGGAAGTGGATTTAGTACGTATGGTAAAAAATTAGTATGCTTTAAATCCTCTATGAAGTTTGATTCAACCCAATAGATATCATGTTCTCTGGTAATCCTGTCATTCCTAGCAAAAATAAAATACTTGCCGTCAGGTGAAATGCTTCCGCCGTCATCATCTATTGTTGAGTTTATTTTGCTCCCGAGGTTTTTAGGATTAGTGTAACTGCCGTCCTCTTTTTTGTAGCTGATATACAAGTCCATGCCTCCGAGGCTACCGGTACGATCGGATTTGAATATGATGAAACTGTCGTCATCGGGAACGAAGGGGTCCCACTCACTTTCCGGCGAATTTAGCCAGGGAAGATTTGTTCGAGTGTATTCACCATCTTCATAGATATACTTAACCATATCCGACTTTGAGCCTTTTAGTCTGCAGACATAAACGCTACCGTCCGGTAAGACTGCCGCTCCCCATTCTTCGCCCTCAGTGTTGACCGGTGAGCCAAGCCGTTGGGGATTGTACCATTGCGAATCGTTACGGTCTATTACCCAAACGTCGGTATTTACACCACCGCTATAACCACCTTCCCACGATACAAAACATGCATAGCTTCCGTCTTCAGAGATTGATACGTCGGCTGTGTTAGTTCTGAATGAGTTGTTTTGCGTAGGAGTCGGCCAACCGTTATCATATTTAGTTGAGTAAAGTCTACCTGTCTGACCATTCCAAATAGTGAAGTAGAATTCAGAATAGTCGGGCAAATAATTTGGAGTGCGCTCAACTCTTCCCGGTAGTGAGACGAATCCGGGGGCAAACATTATTGCAGAATCTGCTGGTGGTTCAAATCCGAAGTATAAACTATCGGCTGGAGTTGAGTTCGTTTGTATACTTGACTGAGCGAAAGTTAACCCCGCTAACAAAAGAAACAGATAAATAAACTTCGACATCTTATATTACCTTGTGTTTGTTCAATTAAACTGATACAAAACTAAAAGCGGAAAGGAAGATATCTAAGCGAATTGGGATTTTCGGTTGTATTTATTGACGAGAGGTAGCTATTCTCTCAAAAGATTCCATCTTTCAAAAAGATGGAATCTTTACTCTATTAAAGAATTGGGACTTCTGATTTTATTCTTGTCGAAGGATTATTTTTCATGAAGTGTTTTAAGTTTGGTAGCATACCTGCGGCTAATTTCGAGTGAGTCGGTAGAATTTTTGATGTAAGCTTTGTAAGCGCCGTTTGCTTCTTTTACTATCCTATCTATTTGCTCAATATTAACAATAGTTGACCGGTGGATTCTAACAAAATGTTTTGAGGGTAAACTGTTCTCCCAATCTTTCATAGTTTTTAATACTAGACAGCTATTATTTCCTTGCGAAACAACCTTTGTATAGTTGCCAACCGAATGAATTGAACAAATGGAACTTATCTTTATGAACTTTGATCTGGAGTTATTTAGCCTGGCGTAAAACACATCATCATAATTATACTTTTGTGATGTTGGCTGTTTTGCTTCTGTTACGTTGAAGATTCTATCAATTGCTTTTGAAAGTCTTTCGGGATTAACAGGTTTTAACAAGTAATCAACAGCATTTACTTCAAATGCCCTTACGGCATACTCATCATAAGCAGTCACAAAAATTACTTTCACGGAGCTATCTATTTGTTCTACTACATCAAAGCCAGTTTCACCGGAGAGCTGAATATCGAGAAATACAAGCCGGGGGTTAAGAGCGTTAATCTTCTGAATAGCACTTTCGCACGAGTCGGCTTCGTCTATTACTTCAATGCGGTTATGCACTTTGAGTAAGTTTCGCAGATTCACCCGCGCCAGACGTTCATCATCAACTATAATGCAATTAATGCTTTTCACTTAACTCATGCTCAGGTATTATTAATCGCACTGTTCTTTTTATTAGTAAATGATTCAAGAGTAATTTGATTCCCATAGTAATTGTTAATTTGTTCTTGTTTTTCTTGCAGGTTAGTTACTGTGTTTATAGTACTTCCCGGTTTTATCGATAGAACAGCTTCTACTTCGGTACCCAACGATTGACACTTAATATTGACCAAAAGTTTTTCAAGTGATTCTACTTGTTCTAATTGATTTGTTAAAGCCGTATCAATAACAAAGTGCAGAATAAAGGACGGCAATTTTACGAAAGAACAATTATTCTCAACTTGTATGTTATACTCGAAATTATTCTCATTGCTAACCTGAAGAATATTCAAATACTGTTTTAGTGAATCAATTTCTTTTTCGATTGGAACGTAATTCTCATGCTTATTAAGCGTATCGCGGTAATACTCCGATAAATTTACAACCAGCCGCTTAGCAGTTTCTTTATCACAGTCTATCAATTTGTCGAGAGAATTTAAAGTACTGAATAAGAACTTAGGATTTACCTGGTACAAGAAGGTTTTAAGCAATGCTTCCTTAACTTTTGTGTCTGAATCTATCATTTCTTCCTTCTGCCTGTAATATCGTTTCTGGTACCAAATGTAATAGTAAATTACATTAAGCATAAAGAAGAAAAAGAAATTCCTAAAGAACCAGCCTGATATAGTGCCCAGGTTGATTGGTTCAATTAACTCCGGAAAAACAACTAACCTTACCAGGTCGGAAAAAAGTAATAGAATTACAGGACTAACTATTGAAGTTATCGAGATAGCAAAAATAACGAGGAGCCTTGACTTCTTGATATTAATCCAATTCAATAAAATTATTATCAGGAATATAATCGGAATTGTCGCTACAAAATCAGCCGCAACGGATTTGTACACAACCGGGTTTCTCCAGCTGTCAAAATTATAAGCCCACATAATAATTGTGTAAATCCACTTCACGGCGGATGCAACGAAGAAAGCTATAATGTAGCCCCTGTTTAAAGAAAAGAAGCTCGCTATTATTTTAATGATCTTTAATTGTATTTGCATTGACTTCACTAATAAGTATTTCGATTTTAGCTTTCACACAACCGTTACTCTCTGTTATATTAAACATTGCTAAATCTTCATAAAATAATTTTAGTCGTGATTTTATATTTTCGATACCAGTGCCTGTTCCTTTGTTTTCGAAATTAAGTTCATCGGCGGGAACCAGTTTCCCGGAGTTATTTACTTCTATTAAAAGTTTGGAGTCATTGACAGAAACCTTCAGAGCAATCGTTAGTTTTTCTTTACTTGTTTTTATTCCAAATTTTACTGCGTTTTCTACAAGCAGATAAATGATGAACGAGGGAATTTCCAGATCGCCTGTATCATTATCGTAATCTATAGTGTATTCAAATTTCTCTTCAAATCGAATTTTGAGTATTTGCATGTAGTAAGAAACAGCTTCAATTTCATCTTTCAGCGATACCATTTGATCTGTTTGATTAAGAGTGATTTGATAGTAGCTATGAATGTTCTTCACAAGCTTCCTGGCGTTCTCACTATTTTCATCAATTAATGCGTGGATTGTATTAAGCGTGTTGAATAAGAAATGAGGATTTATCTGGTACCTAAGCATCTTTAACAACGCCTCTTTCTCGCGCGATTTAATTTGTTGCGTTTGTGCATATTCATTGTAATAATTTTCTCTAAACCAGGTAAGCAAAAATATTCCCGTAAGCGTTACAATAAAAAATCCGTGAAGCTGAACCGCGTTTAGCAGCCAGCTAAAATTTGAAATGTTCGCGATGTAAGTGCCCATGCCATTAGTTATCGATTCAACAAAACCGGATTCAATAAAGTTTTGCGGCGCCGAGAGCTGATAAACCTTTAGCCATACAAATCCTGTAACACCTCCCCAAATAGTTATGAATACTATTGTCCCTAAGATGAATGACAGGATACGCAGTAAATTAGATTTTATATTCAGCACATTTAAATAGATTCTAGCAATAATGAATCCAAGCAGCAAAGCAATTACGAATTCAATTGACATGCTTGTGAGTATTTGCGGGTAGTTCTGCGGGGTAAGACTTATGATACCAATCGTGGCTATTAAAAACCAAAAGGTAATGCCTAAAAGCAGGTTTACAATATATGCCGGATTTTTATACACGTTTCAAAATTAGGTTTAAAAATTGTAAAAAGCTTTCAAGGCATGGGTGTAAATCAGGATAAAGAATTCCACGGTGTAGTAGTTTAATGATTATTGTTGAAAACTGAGTATTTACTAAAAATTCCACCCAAGCCTTTTAACCCTACCGTAATTTTCAACAAATCTCCAGAACGATTTTTTTAACCTGTTCTGTTCAATTTGTGTGGTAATCAACAATCGTTTGGCGAAATTTCTTTTAGCAACTTTATTTTGAAAGACACCGTGAATTGAATTGTAAACAACAGCTTTTACTTTTCCAATACCGTCATAGTATTCTAAAATTTTTTGCGGATCGTATTTACCCAAACAGCCAGCAACTGATTGAAACTCTTCGGTAGTTAAAATGTATTGCCTGGCACTAACGGAATTTTTCAGTAACCTGTGCGCAATTATAACATCCTGTCCCGCAACCTTTATGATATTTTTGATTTTGGTAAAAACAACTTCACCATGGTGAATAATAGTCTTTAATTTTAGCTGTTCTACAGCGTGCGATACTTCTTCGTTACCAGTTTCCAACTCATGTGCCAGCAAACGCTGTTTCTCGTTAAATGCTTTGAACATTTGCTTTACCTGCTCGAAAACAATCTTGGCCCTTTCCTTGTTTCCTTCCGACTCGGCATAAAACGTAACCGCATCGCCTGCATGCTCATAATAAGTTAATGTGTTGTCTGTTGCATCAATTACACTTTCAAGCAATTCGCAAACTATCTTTTCCGCGTGAAGCTTACCGATTTTTTCCTGTCGTACGAAATTTGTATACCCGCTTATATCTGCAATTACTAAAAAAACTTTCTTTGTTTCCATTTTTCCGCTATCCATTTTGCCGGTTTTGAACCGATTGTTTTTTCTTTAGATCGTTAAAAAATACCTTGTGCAATTAAGTACGGGACAAGTAAATAAATTATTGAATCGCGAACTGCATAGTAACCGATTATAATGTATATAAACTTGGTTCCCCTTTTTTTTATGAGCGTCTTAAATCCCTCGCGTTTAATTATCAAGACGCTGTCGATTATGTAATATTTGTATAAGCCGAATAAAAAATTACTTTTTAATTTATTTACTAAACGTAATGCCATTGCCATTTTCTGCTCCTTTCTTTTTTGCCAACGCTGCCGAAGAAACCCGGCTACAGCGCCGGGGTCTTTCAGGACAGTAAGTTTCATTGTTAAGTTAGCGATAAACCTTTGCTTGAATCATTTGATTTACCCCGCGTAAAAGGAATTACGGCGGGCACACGTCTTTGGTATTCGCGGTACTTTTCGCCGAATACTTTTACCAGGTCTTTTTCTTCATATTGAATACCAACGATAAGATACAGACTCATTAAAGTTGAGAATAGAAAGTGCCCAAGAGTCATTTCAGGCGTAACCCAAATAGCAATAAGAAGTCCGATCATCATCGGGTGCCTGACAAGTTTGTATAAAAACGGGGTTTGAAACTTCGGGTTTTTCATTTCCCGCTTTCTTAAGTTTGTGTAGATCTGCTGTAAGCCGAACAATTCAAAATGGTTTATTAAAAAAGTTGATATAAGCAGAATTACCCAGCCCAAAGCAAACATACCGTAAAGGAATAATGAGACAGCTTCGCTTTCGAAACTCCACAAAGTAACCGGTATTGGCTGCCACAGCCAGAAGATAAAAAGCATTAATAGGCTGGTAACAAGAACATACACACTACGTTCGGCTGCTTGTGGAATTGCCTTAGTTATAAATTTTTTGAAGCCTTCCCGTGCCATAATAGAATGCTGTAGTCCGAAAAGTAGTATTAAAGTCGTGTTGATTACAAAAGCCACTGTGTGTGATGTTGACTCGCCCGTATCAATGCCTTTCGGAACCATAAAGTTAATCATAAACCCAACCCAGTAAAGAAAAGCCCCGAAAAAAATTGTATATGAAATTGAACCGAAAAGAAAAATACTTATTCGTTTCATTGCTGCACCTCTTTTAGTTTATTTGATGATTATTATTAATTATTTGTAAAGAATAATTTTTAAACCGACCAGTTGGTTTGTTTCTTTTAAAAAATTTTTTAATTCTTATTCACTATCAAATCTAAATATGTTCTAAAAGCGCGAATTCCCTGTCTTACCTTTTCAGGTTCCCCGTAAGCCCTGCCTAAAACGATGGCTCCTTCAATTGCCATTAAAAACTGTTCGGATAATTCCAGCGCAGTAGGACCATTGCCCGATTTATCCAGTTCGGCTACCGGCTCCAGAACATGAGAAAAACTTTGAGAAAGTGTACGGAAAACATTTTCCACTCTCTTTTCGATTTCTGATCCTGACACTTTTAAATCCGTAACAAAGTTGCCGAACAAGCATCCTTTACCCCAAAATTCCATTGCCGCGGAATCAGCAAAATCAATAAAACTGAATGCCCGTTCTACCGGGTCAGTTACTTCTGCATATTCACCATTTGCAAATTTTGAAGCAGCCTTCTCAAAATAATCTTCCAAAACTGCAATGGCCAGATCTTCCTTGCTCTTGAAATAATGGAAAAAGCTGCCCTTGCTTACCCCGGCAGTTTTGCAAATTTCATCAACTCTAGTTGCCGTATAGCCTTTGATCAGAAAACTGTCGAAAGCAGCATTTAATAATTTCTCTTTTACATTTCCATTTTTCATGCGACAAACATACCAACTGGTCGGTCGAAAGTCAAGAAATTTTTTATTTTATTTATTCTGTGTAGAAAAAGTTTACTTACGGCTTTAAAACGAGCTATTCGAAATCTTAACTCCGGGAGGCAAGGGTTATCAAATCACTCTTAGTCGAATATAATGCAGTTTTACGTAAAGACTTAAATAAGATTCTGCTACCTGAGGCGTGTCAAGCAGATTCAAATCATGATGTTTAACTTCATAATGCCAGAGGAATAATTCAAATTGAAACAATAACTCCGATATATTTAATTATTTATTCCCAACCCACTTTTCTATTTGTTTTTCATTTAATTTTCTAAAATATTCTTCCGCACCTTCGGGGTCGTACAAATCTTCTTTGGTTTGTTCAACATCCGGAATTTTTCCTGACAACAAATCGTTAATTACTGATTCAGTCAGATAGTCAGGGTGAATTCTTCCGGCAATTTTACCTTCTTTGTCAACCATAAAGATATTGGGAATTGCCCAGCCATTTAGATTTCTGAACGTTTGAAAATCCGAATCCAATGCCACAATGGTCTTCATTGGGTATTTAAGAAGAAACTTTTCCACAAGTTCTTTCGGTTCATAGGTTAATGAAATAAAGACAACATCTTCATCCCTAAATTTATCCGCTAATCCGTTAACATGAGGAATAGCTTGAATGCATGGAGTGCACCATGAAGCCCAAAAATCCAATAGTACTACTTTGCCTTTGTAGTCGGTCCAATCCGGTTCTTCGCCTGTTTCAAATAAGGTAATATCCAATTTACCCGGGATTTTACCTATTATTTCTGATTTAGGCTGTGCAGAATAGTTAGTAATAAAGAGTACGAAAAGTAAATATATATATGTTGTCTTCATCTCTACTCCTATCTAATTGATCAAATAAAAATAAGACTTGCCGAATATTAAAAATGTTGCATAAGATTTGATTGTTCTGAAATTTAAGATGACTAATAATATTTTCACTAAAACCTCAAGAGATACTTTAGATAGTGATTTAGCTTTTAGAGAAGAAATTTAGATTAGTATTGGTGGTTAAATAACTTTGCCTTATAACATTTTAAAGGTTGCGTGTATCCCTTTAGTGATTAGCCGCATGAACCGGCTTGATGAGTTTTAGTTTATTTATTGCTGTCTACAGGAACTCTTTCCTGACCAATCTAAAATCAGTTATTGAAAACAAAAGTGATTCAAGGGAGGCTTTGGTATACTATGGGATTCTTTTTAACCAGTAATTATCTATATAACATCATACTGTTCATTAAATTCGCTTAACCGGGAAATATTAGTAGCACTGCATAAATCAGTTAGTCTAATATCAGACCTGTCCACCAAATTAATTTTACCAGCTTGTTAAGCATGCTCTAATCCATAAAGTCCGAGACAGGCAATAAAATTAAACGATTAATGTTGCAACTCCAGCCTTAGCCCTGTTTCCAGGTAATAGTTAATCATCTCCGACCAATCTTTTAAATCGTCCGCATAAATCCGATTCGCCATTTTCAAATTTCTTGCCCGTCCTTCGTCGCTTAAGCCCGTAAAGGTGTAGGTTACATCCGCCATTGTTTCTCTATTTGATACATATGCGCAAACAATATCAATTGTCCAAAGGCGTTCATCACCGAAGACTGTGTATTTAACGCAGTGGTTATCATTATCTAGTTTTGATACTATCCATGTTAGATATTCTTCGCCGTCGTGCGAATCTGTTGTAAATACCATGTTTTCTTCAAGCAAAGGATCATTCGAAAATACAACATCTATTTCCCAGCCGTCGGCCCATTTGGATTCTTCAACTGCGCCAAATAGTGGAAATACTTTTTCAACCGGCCCGTTGAGTAGAATTTGTGAATTTCGTTTAATTCTTATTTCGTTTTCCATTTCTTCTCTATGTTTGTTTGTGCAATTTAAAGCTGATAAAATTATAGCGAACCAAAGTAGCCCAAGTAACAAAAAAGATCTCCATCTTAAGATCGATTTCGTAATTCCTCTTTGTTCCATTTATTCTTCCGTGAAATTATGACTCGCAGAGGAATCAAAATTAAAATCATAGATTTTTTTAATCTCTGATATTTTTTTCAGTGTTTCCGGTTTTTCAAATGGCACTTTACCGTCGAAAGAGTGCAATACTATTCCTTCGATCAAATCACCAAGCGTGATATCAAAATATTCTGCGAGCGCCTTTAAAACTTTCAGCATTCTTTTTTCAATTCTTATACCCGTCTGCACGCGCTCGACTTTAATTTTTTTGACAGGTGGTCCGGATTTCTGAGTTGCCATTTTTGCTTCCCAATTATATTTATATATATGTACTAATGTATAAATATAACATCTAATTGCAAAATAAAATTTGGGACAACTTTTGTGAAATTAAACA
>JANQLA010000078.1 GCA_028280855.1 Melioribacteraceae bacterium | reverse complement strand
TTATCTCATGATAGAATTTACATTCTCAGCAATTTTATCTTCAAGCTCTCTCGCTTCAGCGTTTAGTGTTTCCAGTTCTTCGTTCAGTTCTTCCAGTTTGTCATAAAAATCAAAATCGTCTTTATCATTTTCTGCAACGCCAACGTATCTACCCGGATTAAGTGAATAGTTCTGTTCTTTAATTTCTTCAAGTGTTGCAACTTTGCATAAACCGGGAATGTCTTCGTATTTATTTTTAGGGAAATTCTTTTCCCATTCTTCTTTCATTTCACCGAGCACAGAGGTATCAATTTCTTCTTCTCTGTAAAGTTTAGCAATGTTTGCGATGTATTGAATCTGTCTTCCGTAAACTCACGGTGTGCGCGGTCTATTTGTGTGTAAATGTTTCTTGCGTCAATAAACAGCACTTTGTCTTTACGCGGTGTTTCTTTTTTGCCTTTATCCAAAAACCAAAGTGTGCATGGAAGAGTTACCGTGTAAAAAAAGTTAGATGCAACAGCAATCATAATATCAACTGCGTGATCGTCGACGAGCTGTTTTCTAATTTCAAATTCGCTTTGCCTCGCATCGCTTGCAGAGTTTGCCATTACAAAACCTGCTCTGCCGTTATCATTCAATGCGCTCCAAAATATTTGTATCCACAGATAATTCGCGTTATCTGTTTTTGGTATTCCGTATTTATAACGTTTATCCTTTTTAATTTTTTCTTTATCAATTCCTTTCACGTTAAACGGCGGATTAGCCATTACAAAATCGAATACCCCGATTGATTTGTGAATGTCTTCATAAATCGTGTTGCCCTGCTGAATATCGCCTTCAAGCCCGTGCACGGACAGGTTCATTTTTGCAAGTCTAATTGTCTCTGCTGTTTTTTCCTGCCCGTAAATTGATATTTCAGCGCTTGGGTTGTGTTTTCTTTTTTCAACAAACTTTGCGCTTTGTACAAACATGCCCCCGGAACCGCATGCCTGGTCAAGTATCTTACCGTGGAAAGGTTCAATCACTTCAACAATAAGTTTTACCATTGGGGTGGGAGTAAAAAACTCGCCGCCCTTTTGTCCTTCCTTCATTGCAAACTTTCCGAGAAAGTATTCGTAAATTTTACCGAACACATCCCCTTCAATATCCATAGGCACACTGTCAAAATGCCTTAGCAGAGCAATTAAAAGTTCGTTCTCAATTATCTGATAGTTTTTAGGAAGTACGCCTGCGAGGTTTTTATTTTCTTCCTCAATCAACTTCATTGCGTTGTTAACGGCATCGCTTACGTTTAAACCCTCCGGCAAGTCTAATAAATATGAATATCTTGCAGCTTCCGGTATGTACAAAACACCCTTAGCCTGGTAATTTGATTTGGAAATTTTAACGCGGCTGTTTGTTTTCTTTCCCTTTTCAATTTCTTTTTGCGCAATGGTGAATTTATAGTCTGCGTATTTTAGGAAGATTAGTCCTAAAGTCGGTGTTGAATACTCGTGAGAACGAAGACCGGAGTTTGCACGCATTTGGTCGGCGCCGGACCATAACCGGTCTTCAAGCTTTTGCATTGCTGTCATTAAATGTCCCTAAACAGGTTGGAAAACATTTATAAAAATAGGTATTTGCCATGTCATCTAAAAATGAGGTTATCTATTACATAAAGTAATCATGCTAATCCAAATTCATTTCATTGAATCTTTTCAATACCCTTTTCCCGCATTGATCCAGCGCTGCAAAAAAACTATATTCCTGTTGAGTTGATTCTGCTTAATCAATCTTTCATTATGGGGGTAAGGATAATGTTCAAAAAGATTTTGATTATTAGTTTCATTTTTTCCGTTGTAGTAAGTTGCCAATCTTCAAATGAAAATCAAATGCCTAGTAAAGAATTGCGGGTATCTACACCTGAAGAACAAGGACTTAATCCGCAGAAATTAAATGAGCTTATTAATGAAATCCGCAACTTCGACGACTACCCGGACTTACACAGCCTGCTGGTAATAAGGAACGGTTATTTAGTAGTTGAAGAATACTTTGACGGCTATGATAAAGGTGACTTGCACATGCTGCAGTCTGTTTCAAAAAGCATTACATCAGCTCTGGTAGGAATAGCATTTGACCGGGGAATAATTGAAAACCTGGATCAAAAAATTCTAAGCTTCTTTCCTGATTATAAAGATATCGAAAACCTGGACGACCGGAAAAAAGCAATGACACTCGAAGACATACTAACCATGCGTACTGGAACCGATTATCACGAGCGCGGCTGGGATTCCCCGCATTTCCGGTTAAATCGTTTATCGTCCTGCTGGGACATATTTTATTTGAATCGCCCGATGATCAGCGAGCCAGGGACTAAGTTTCAATACGACAGCGGCGGAGTAATTCTGCTTTCCGCTATTCTTAAAAATCTAACCGGGATGCACGCGGATGAGTTTGCCGACAAATATCTTTTCAATTATCTAAATATTTCCGATTTGCGCTGGTACAAAAACAGCGAAGGTCATCCGCATACGGGAGGGGGCTTGCATTTATTACCAAGAGACATGGCTAAGTTCGGCTTGCTGTATTTGAACAGAGGAAAGCTGGGAGACAAGCAAGTAATCTCTTCAAAATGGGTAGATGAATCATTTGAATTACGCGTTGAGTTTGATAATAGCGTTGAAGACCCTGTTATAGGTTACGGCTATCTCTGGTGGATTTTAAAGCCCAACCCGAACGGAGCACAAAAAGAAAATATAGCCGCTGCAATGGGCGCTCACGGGCAGTACATTTTTGTAATTCCCGAACACGATATGGTTGTGGTAGTAACAGCTAATACAAGTAATCGAACAGACCAGGATAAACCGATAAGCTTTTTATATACACATATTTTACCATCTGTTGAGCATTGAATCTTTTCAATGCCGGAGTTGTATTATGAAACGGGATTATTTAGCAGATTCTTTTAACGTTCGATTAAAAAAATCCGTGATTTCGTTCCATCCTGATTCCCTTGCCTGTGCATTACCCAAAGCTGCCCCGCCAAGTCGTTCTGCTACTCTAGTTGTAGGTTTTCCCGGAGGTTCGGCTATACCATGTCCTGCATTTGGATATGCTAAGTGCTCATAATTATGGGAAAACTCAGCTATATGCAATCTCGCAATTATTTGTTCCGCCATGAAGGTTGCAGGCCAAATTTTATCTTTTACCCCGCTAATGAGCAAAATGTCTCCATTAATTTTTTCAACAGGAATAGCAGCTTTATCAAAGTCGTTATGCTGAGCTAATGTTCGATACCATAAATACATACCGTCAAAGGTTTCAAAGAATTTTTTATCATAAGCATTTGGTACAAATGGAAGGTCTTTTCCGTCTCTTGTCCATGAAGAGATTACCGGGTATTTAGGCGGTTTGAATCCCTGGAATACCGCCGATCCAGGCGCTATTGCTGCAACACTCTTTATTTTTGAATTTTGAGAAGCAATTAATAGAGCTAATTCCGCTCCCTTTGAATAACCAAGAATGCCGATTTTATCCGAATCTACATCTTCTCTATCAGCTAAATATTCCAGTGCGCGTTCAACATACTCCAATGGTAATTGAGCCAAGTGCTTTGGTAATTCACCGGAATTAAAGTAAGCTAACGCCAGAGTAACATAACCCTGATCTGCAAAAAATGCCGCTTGTCTTCTTGCCCATGATAAGCCTCCTCCCGAACCGCCTAAAAACAATATTGCCGGCTGCTTACCGGAACTGTTATTATTTCTGAAAACTTCCGCCTCTAAATCATTTTGCAGGACTTCATTCTCAACAGTTTGAGGAATTATCCACTGCACTGTAGTTGCTTTGTGCAGAGTGTCTTGGCTATTAGTTAAAGAAAAACGAATCTCAGTAAAATCATTCGGCTCAGGCGCCTGCCAGTTATCAGGAAGCGATTTCATGGTCATCGACCATAATAAACCGAATATATCTGCGTTTGTATATGAACCGTTCACAGGTGTTTGCCGGTTCAAATCAATTTGCCCGGATCGATCGGCTTTAAATGAAGCTTCGGACAACCAAGTTCTTCCGAATTCATCAATTTTTTCAGCGGAAATTGAATAGGTTTCTTCCGGTACTAATCCTGTTGCTTCTAAAGCAATCGGCTGACCAATTAAATGATTATCGGGTACGATCAATTCCGGTGACGACTGATCGCATCCGAATGATATAAATATGATTAGGATAAATGAAACTAAGCTTGTAAAGCGCTTCATATATTTCCACCTTTTGTATTGATAGAAGCAGCGATTCATTTTTCAGACATGTTGTCATTTAAACAACTAAGTTAAGATAATAATTTCTTGTTTAAATCAAGAGAGTTAGGTATAGCTATATATCTTATTCATCAAAGGTGACTAATTCAAAAGTTTTTATCTGTATTTGAAAAGCTTAATGACTGGGGCTGTTGAATTTGGATTTAACTGAAGATTATAAATTAAGCATTTTACCGTCACGTTACAATTTCCGCCCTAAAGACTACAGCAGCATCACCCTTTATCTGAATCAATGCCGGCTTACCATTATCGATTTTAACCCTGACATTCACAACGCCAAACCTGTTTATTTTTTCTCCTTGTCCGCCGTTGAATTCAAAATGTCCATCTGAAGTATCGATAATTTTATTTTGCACCAGGTACCCGCCCAGAGGTCCGTTGGCATTGCCAGTAACAGGATCTTCATTTATTCCGATTGCGGGTGCGAACATCCTGCCGTAAGTCAGTATATCTTTATCATCGGAATCAAATGTAAAAACAAAATAACCGTTGGATTTAATTTGCCCGCTCAACCCGGAAAGAGCGCTATAATTGGGCTCCAGGCTATTAAGCCTTTCCCTGCTTTTAATTCCTATCATAACTTTCGAATGGCCCGTTGACGCTATCTGAATGGGGCATCGTTTGTCCAGGTCGGTATTATCGATTCCCAAAGCCGTTGTTAATCTCCCGATAGTTTCGTCATCTAGTGTCGGGCTAAGCTCAAATCTGCCTTGAGTCATAACAACTGGATAATCTCCATCTTCCTTAACTATCTCAAACGGTAGTACACCGATTTGCGTTTTGAATCTCAGCACACAGGAATCCAAATTTTCTTCAATTGCTTTTGCGTACATCGCGGCAATTGTAGCATGTCCGCATGTCGGCACTTCTGTTGTGTGTGTAAAATACCTTATTACACCGTCGCAATCATAATCGTCGGGTGAAAACAGAAAAGCCGTCTCGGAATTGTTTAATTCCCTTGCTATCAATTGCATTTGTTCATCGCTTAATCCATCAGCGTTTACTACAACTCCTGCCGGGTTTCCTTTGAATCTTTCTTTAGTGAAAGAATCAACCTGGTAGACGATTAGTTTTTTCATCTTCTTCTAATCTCCCGTTGGCTGTATTGCGCTTGTTTCAACCATCAGCATAACCGTCTTTTTCGGCGCTCTTGGTCTGTGCATCACACCTTTTGAAATGGTTACTCCTTGATTAGGATTTAGTTCGATTGTCTGGTCTTCAAGGTCAACCAGCAATTGCCCCTCAAGCACAAAGAAAAATTCATCGTCGTTATCATGCTTGTGCCAGTGGTATTCACCCTCAACAATACCAAGCCTAACAACACTGTCGTTTACTTTTGTTAGGGTTTGGTTGAACCATTTATCTTTGCATTCCTCAACCATTTTTGGAATGTCGATTTTTTGCAGATGCTCGAATTTAATATCGAGTTTTGTTACGTAGTTATATTGTTTTTCCATGTCTCTCTGCTTTGCATTATTTTATATTTTGTTTTCCGTTATCTGTTGCACTTCATAATGTTTAACTTTTTCGTCATAACGAATCATCATTTTTTGTGCAATGTCCGGTACAACCGCTGTTTCGTAATTTGCCCCGGCAAACTGTTTAATAGCCTCAAGTGTTTCCCATTCGGTTATTATTAAAAACTCCACGCCTTCTTCGGTTTCCATGCTTAGTATAGAAGCTTGTAAAAATCCCTTAATGTTCGATAATTGCTTGAAAGTGTCGTTTTGCAGATGAGCAGTATAATCATTTGCTCTTTCTTTTCGAGCTAGTCCTGTCCAATGTCTTGAAATCATGGTAGGATTAATTTTTGTGATCAGCTATTATTCTGATGCGAAGTTACTATTTATTTTCTTCGAATTTGAAGAAAATTTGCAAACAAAGCCTGTTCTTGCTTGAGCAATCGCTGCTTTGTTATCTAATTTCATATCAATTCGGAGTTAATATAAAGAAGGCATGAGACGACCTGTTAAAATTCCCTTTAACAAATCCTTGAATCCTGACATCCTCAACTTTGAAATTATTTTTTTCAAAAATCTCTGTCCATTCGTTGATTGTTCTGAAGCCGCATGGAAACGCCATATCGGGAACTCCAACCGAAAGCGTATTGGCTAAAAAGTCGATAAGAATAATAGCGGCTCTTTGCTTTTCTTCTTCAAATGCTAAGAATTCAGAGAACAACGGCTGCCGTTTAGAAAGTATTTCTAACTGCATCCTGTAATCATTGTTCATATTTACCTGGTATTCCGGAAGTACGACATCCTCTTCTATAATTAACCTTCCGTTCGGATTGATTGCAGTATGAATGTTGTTTAAAAAAATTGATATTTCTTCGTCTTTGTTCCCAACATGATGAAGAACTGCAAGGCAAGTTAGAGTATCATACTTGAATGAACTTTTTGTAGCCGGCTTTGAAAAATCGAGCATCTGGAAATTAATCTCATCTTTATATGAATCGGTTCGCCAATCCAGCACATCAATACCTGCATAGCCTTTGAATTGAGAAAAATTCCTTTTAATAAAAACAATTAAATCTCCTCCCCCGCATCCTATATCGCAATAAGAGACTCCATGTAAAAACGGCTTCAACTGCTTTAACCTGTTATTGAGTTTTCTATTGTGTTTATAATTATGATAAGCTTCCTCAAATTCTTTGAACCAAATTGAATTGTCATCCTGATTATTCCGTGAGAGCCGGTAAAAAAGAGGAAAGAGATTATCAGGAATATCTTTTACTTGTTCAATTCGCTGAAATATCAATTCAACAAGTTGGTTGCACTTTTTACGGATTAAATTCTCGTCAACTGATGCTGCATCGGGGTGATGTTCAATAATGGCTTCAGCATAGTTGTTTTTAAGTAACCTTTGTACGAAGTTGTTTGCTTCACCATTATTAAATGCTTTTAGAAAGATATTTGCTTCTTCTAGTCTCATAAATTTTTATGACTTCTACTTATTACTCCGCTGCAAATTCTAACTCCTTTGAGTACTCTATACAAAACTCTAAGTCCTTCTGACTAAACTTTGCGGACGTGTATCCTTTTTCTTCATTTATCCTGATATACTTATTATACGCTTGTTGTGCATCGGATTCGGCAAATTGTTTTGCAGATTTAATTTCTGCTTCATAAACTATTCTCGCGAAGACCGCTCCAACTCCCCAGATTCGTACTAAATCCGAAAGACAGAACAGTTCCTTTATTTTGTCCTTTGGAATTCCCGTTGATCCTGAAATTGTTTTCCTTTCGGCTTCTGTTTGAGCCACGCCGAATAATTGTTTTGAATTGGTAATTTTCATTTGAGCAAGCTTATCCAGGTAATCACTATTAATCCCTGGAAAATCCTTCAGTTTTACCGGAGTAGAAACGTAACTGTTTACTTCTCGTTTTAACATTGCCAGGTAATCAGCCGGAAGGTCTGTTTTGTCGGAAAACTTCTGGATTTTTTCATTGGTCTTTAAAGTGTCAACAAGGTCCTTAAGATTAGAGATACCCTGAGATTCAAGAACTGCAAATCTCTCTTCAAGTTTTTCCTTCAACATTTTTCTGCTGGGCAGCATTTCCCTGTTCGTAAGTAATTTCTTGAATCTCTCCAAGCTGAATTTTGATAAATTAATACTGTACTCTGCTTTCATAATGATTTTTCTCTATAGTTTATTGAATTGTTGTCATATATAATTATTTCTATCTTTCAACCTGATAATTGATCAATCCTTAATACATCTAACTGAAAACCCGCTTGTTTTGTGACCCGGGTTCCTCCTGGTACTATTTTTATCGGGGTATAATCCCCAATGCCATGCATAAAGTGAGTCGTACGAAGTAGCTGCCCACCATGTTGCATAAAATCCTACATCAGCCGGTTTTCCGAGTCTACCGCGTCCACCCGCAGGTAGCGCAGAAAAATCGCCTAAATTTTCCGAC
>JANQLA010000025.1 GCA_028280855.1 Melioribacteraceae bacterium | reverse complement strand
AACTGCCCGGGTCGTCTGAAAAAGCCTTTGCCAATTCTGCAAAATCAGCTCCGCCTTTAAGCGAATCCAATAATGTATTAGCGAGTAATTTTGCTTTGTCTTCAACTTTGCTGGAAGCTTTTGGGTTAATAAAGATATGGTACAGATGAAACTTTTCGGGTATTAGTCCAAGCGAATCCCTGAACTCTTCGTAAAATTCCTCAACTTCGATCCGCGAGATTTCAATACCTCCGAACTTAGTTTGTTTAACGCGCTCGGCCATAAGCTGCTTTCTCGTATCTTCCCTGAACTCACGTTTTATCCTGTCGATACTCATCCCGTATGTTTTTTCGACACGTTCCTGCGAACCGTACTGCTGAATGAAGTAGTTCATCTGCATATCAAGCTGCTGATTAACTTCTTCGTCCGTTATTTCAATTGAATCCAACTCTGCCTGGGCATACAATAATTTTTGATTTATCATTGCATCAAGTATGCGCTGCTTTAATGTTTCGTCATTCGGGTTTAACCGGCGCTGAGCTGCTTCGAGGTTTACCTGCAAATCCAATTCGGATTGCAAGATTATTTCGTCGTCAACAATAGCAACTATTTTATCAAGCGTTTCCTGGGAATAGTTAATGTCGGTTACAAAAACTAAAATTGCAAAAAAAGCAAAATATTTCTTCATCAATCAAGCTCCTCTCTAATTTCAATATCGTACTCATCGAGTGAGCGGCTTACAAAGTTATTTATAATTTGTTTTTTTCGTGATGCTAAATAAAATTCTTCAACTTCTTTTTTAATAAGAGTGAACTTTGGTACTGTGCCCTCTTTATATTTATTGATCAGTTGAACAATATGGAAAGTATTCTGTTCCGATTGAAACGGTCGGCTAAATTGCATTTTCCGTAAAGACTTAACGCTCTTAAAAAGTGCGGGTGAAGTAAAATTATGTTCCCTCAATACCAGCATGGTATATTTTATATTTTTATTATTGTGGTCATTGTATGAATCTATTCTTGCATTTATATGTTCTCCGCTCATCTTATAGAACTTATATGCAGACTCTTTGTCCGGAAAACTTATAAAATTGAAAGTATACAAGCTGCTTTCTAGCGCAAACAATTCTTCGTTTCTCAAATAAAAATTTTCTAACGCCGATTCAGAAATCTTATCCATTTCTTCTTCAAGCAAATATTGAAATAAAGAGGATATCAAAATATCCTCTTTAACCCGATCAATTGTATTCAAATACTCCGGTTCGGTATCTAATTCTTTTTTCCTGGCATTATCAAGCAGTACCCTGTCTCGAATCCACTTCCGGATAAATAATTTTAGTCGGGTAGAATCGTTTTCATGCTCATCCAGGAACAGTTGCGTATCTTCCTCAAACAGGTACTCCTCATTAACTCTGGCAACAAAGTCATCGGGTACTGGTTTTTCTTTTTGACAAGCAGCAATAAGCAAAATGAGTATAAAGCAAAACCTATTCCGATTTTTCTTTAAATGCCTTTTCCAGCGCTTCATAATTGATACTCGGATCGTATAATTTATTCAACCTGTCTACGTACTCATCCTCTAATTTTTTACTTAGCATTTCCTGGTAAGCGCTCATTACTTCCGGCTTCGCTTCCTCGAAAGTTTTATTACGCGCCGGGTACTTATCTACCAGTTTAATAATCGTCCATCCTGCTTGAAACTTTTGAGGCTCCGAAATATCGCCGGGTTTATCCAATGCAAAAGCTTTCTGAGCTAATTCACTTCCTTCTACTTCAACAACTCCATGATTACCTTTCTTTGCCGTAAAGCCCGGTCGCCTGGTATATTCGGAGGCCAATAATTCAAATTGCGCTCCGCTTTTAACTTTATTATAAACAACGGAAACCAGCGAATCTTCTTTTACAAAAATTTCCAGGAACTCGACTCGGTCGTTGAAAGTGTAGTCACCGGCATGTTTTTCAAAATATTTTTTCACCTTGGTGCTATCAACCTTTAGCCTGTTCCAGACTTCATCTTCCTGAAGTTTGAAAATAAATATTCCGTTTCGATAATCTTCCATTAGTGAAGCGAATGTGGGATTTGTTTGATCAAGAGTGAGTGCTTTTTCTTCGAGCAGCGACTGCTCGGCGAACTTTTCAGACAGGTTGTTCAGGTTAGTCTGGTTGTTGATAACTTTATTCTGAAACGTTCTTTCCATTATACCATACGATATCATACTGTCAATGATAACTTCTTTATTGTTGATAGTAAAAACCGGTCTTTCTCCAAGATCCTTTTGCATGTTCGATTCCCAGTATTCTCTTTGCATCTTTACCGTATCAGCATGATTCAACAAGTAGCCGAAGTTATCATCATGTTTTACAAAGTTATAATCCAATTTCAAGGAATCAATAAAAGCTTTGTAATCTCTATCATATTTAGTTCGTTTATATAGCTCACGTAAAGTTTCTTTTTCCCCGTCAAACTTTGGGTAGTCAAAGATCTCGGTAACTTCAATTAGGTGATAACCAAATTGTGTCTTAACAATGTCGGATAATTCTCCAACATTCAAATTGAAGGCGGCCTGATCGAAAGGCTGCACCATCCTTCGACGGGTAAACTCGCCTAAGTCGCCTCCGCGCGCACCGCTGCCGGGGTCGTCCGAATACTGCTTTGCCAACTCGGCAAAATCTTCGCCGTTTTCAATGCGCCTTTTGATGTCGGATATTTTATAGTAAGCACTACTGGTATCGGAACTGTCGGTTACGGCTGTTTCTTTCAATAAAATATGACGGGCTTTCACTTTATATTTTCGGGGCTGTTTGTCTGTCACCTTAACGATGTGAAAGCCGAAACGGGTTTTAACAACTTCGGGATAAATCTCCCCTACTTTTGTTTCGTAAGCTGCTTCCTCAAATTCGGGTACAATTTCGCCGGCGGTAATCCAGTACACATCCCCACCTTTGTTTTTGGTGTAAGTGTCCTGTGAATGTCGGCTGGCCATTTCATCAAAATCTGCCCCGGCTTTCAATGAGTCTAAAACTTTTTCAGCTAGCTCCCGTGCTTCATCTTCCGATTCGTTTGTTCTGAACATTATATGGCTAACGCGCAGCTCTTCTTCCCTCTGTTCATATAATTTTTTTAAGGCCGGTTCTACAAATTCCCTTTCCAGAACATAAGATGCACCGACCTTTCTTTTATATGATTCAACTTCGTTAATCATATCGGGATCGGTAGGATACCCGCGAACTTCCGCATCGCGAAGCTTCATCCTGAATTTTACATATAGATCAAGGAATTTCTTGTAGTCGGTTATTGAATCATTCTTTGCGTTTTCAACTCCGCCTACATTTTTTGCATAAGCTTTTTCAAAATCTTCCAAAGTAATATCATATTTTCCGTACTCTGCAACAATAAGTTCGGATGTTTTAGGTGAACAGGATATCAAAAAGAGAGCAAAAATAGAAGTGATGATTAAAAGAATATGTTTCTTCATCAATAAATTACCTCCAAAGTCGTTTTAAATTCAAGCTTTAATCTTAGCCATAGATCGTTAGAAAATCAAGGAAATCAGTAGTAACCATATATCAAATTTGCTTGCGCGGAGAGCTGTTTCTTTCCCAGAAAACACCGTCGTAAAATCCCTGTATATCTGTTTCTCTATTCGCAAGTTCAATTCTTTTTTCAGCAAGGCATGCGAAGTATTTGTCAACTTCAACACCAACATATTTTCGCTTTAACTTTTTTGCAACAACAGAGGTCGTTCCCGAACCCAGAAAAGGATCGAAGACTAAGTCTTTTTTATTTGAGCTTGCAAGAATAATTTTCGCGAGCAGCTTTTCAGGCTTCTGCGTAGGATGATCGGTATTTTCAGGCATAGACCAAAACGGAACAGAGATGTCGTTCCATATATTGCTTGAATAAGTAAGCCGGAAGTTTCCAGTGTCGGATTTGCTCCAATCTTTTGGTATCCCGTTTTTATCTTTATACGGAGCTATCACACGCCGTTTTAGTTTAACATCTTCGGCATTAAAAGTATATTTCCCTGACATAGTGCAAAACCAAATATCTTCGGTATTGTTTTTCCAATTGCTTTTGGAACCCCTGCCTTTTTCCCGCTCCCACGTAATCCTGTTTCGTACAACAAAATATTTATTCAGAACGTGATGAATGGATGTTGATGATTTCCAATCGCCGCAAACATAAATTGAAGCGGTAGGTTTGAGGCACCTTATAAGCGGGGCTATAAAGGATTCAAGCCAATCACTGTATTCCCGGATAGATTTTACTCTAAATTTCGTTCGATTAAAAACCTTTGACAAATTGTACGGCGGATCAATAAACAACAGGTCGATGAATTTCGAGGGCAAGTTGGGCAGTACGGTAAATAAATCCTGGTTAACAGTACGGTTAGTAATCGAAGTCTTATTAACTTTTGTATCAACACGTACCAATCTTTTCGAAAGTTGTTGTTCCTCTTTCTTGCTAAGAGTAATGGTACGGTTCATCGGTGCAGGCTGCTTAGACATACTCTAATACTTTTTCAATTACCTGATCTTGGTTCCGTGGTTCACATTGTCGCCAATTTCAACAACCTGAACCTTCCCATCTTTATCGTCAACGGCAAGCAACATACCCTGGGATTCCTCGCCCATAAGTTTAGCAGGCTTAAGATTTGCAGCTATAATTACTTGCTTACCGATCAGTTCTTCGGGCTTATATGATTCTGCAATACCTGCGATAACCTGCCTGACACCGCCGGCAGTTTTGACTTTCAGCTTCAACAGTTTTTTACTTTTTTTAATTTTTTCAGCCTCGAGCACTGCCGCGGTTCTGAGATCGACTTTTGAAAAATCTTCAAACGTAATCAAAGGTTCATCGTATTTTTCTTCCGCCTCTACAACACCAAGTCTATTTATTTGTTCGTCGATCTGTTCATCTTCAATTTTCGTGAACAGGATTTCAGGCTTGTTTAAGCCGTGCCCTGTCGGTAAGTTTGTTTTCCCGCAATCGTCCCATGCAGTAGGCGCTGCATCTAACATGCTAAACACCTTTTTAGAAGTACCCGGTAAAACGGGCTCGAATACCTCGGCTAACGTGTAAATGGTTTGTAAACAGATATTAACAGTATTGGCGCATTTTTGTTTATCGCTTTTTACGGAAACCCAGGGCTCGGAGTCGTTGAAATATTTATTTCCTGCACGCGCAAGGTTCATCATTTCAAATACTGCATCTTTTATTTTATACCGCTCGATCAGTGCCCCTATTTTACCGGGATAAGAGGCTATGGTCTCTAACATTTCTTTGTCGATTTCTGCATGGTCTTTTGCTTCGGGCACTTTCCCGTTAAAGTGTTTACCGGCAAAAATAAATGTCCTGTTTATAAAGTTACCCAGTATGTCAGCAAGCTCGGAATTAGTCTTAGCCTGAAATTCTTTCCAGTAGAAATCAGTGTCTTTATTTTCCGGCAGGTTAGAGGCTAAGGTATATCGTAGTGTATCCGCGGGAAACAAATCCAAAAATTCCTTTACATCAATTCCCCACCCACGTGATTTGGAAAACTTCTTGCCTTCAAAATTCAGGAATTCATTTGCCGGAACATTTTCAGGCACCAGGTATTTATCGTCGTTCCCGTCGTTCCATGCCATAAGCATTGCGGGAAATATTATTGTATGGAATACTATATTGTCTTTACCGATAAATGCAATGTAACGCGTTGATTGATCCTGCCAGAAATCTTTCCAGCCGTCGGCATTGCCCTGCTTTTCAAAATACTCCTTGGTAGCGGAAATATAACCCAGCACCGCTTCGAACCAAACATATAATACTTTACCTTCCGCATTATCAAGCGGGACCTTTACTCCCCAGTCCAGGTCGCGTGTATAAGCACGATCGGTTAAACCGTCCTTAAACCAGCCGTTGCAATATTGAAGCACGTTATCTTTCCAATTGTACTTTTCGCTGCCGGTTTTAATGTATTCCTCAAGCCGCTTTTGGAATTTACCAAGCGGGAAATACCAATGCGAGGTTTCCTTTAACACGGGTTTTTCACCGGTTATTTTACTTTTAGGATTTATTAGTTCTTTCGGATCATAAAGCGCGTTGCAGTTTTCACACTCGTCGCTTCGTGCTTCTTCGAATCCGCAGTTCGGGCATGTGCCTTCAACGTATCTGTCGGGTAAAAACATTTTGGCTTTTTCATCATAAAACTGCATTGATTTTTTTTCTACCAGGAGACCCTGCTCAAGATAACTCTTGAAAAATGTCTGGGCTGTTTTATGATGAACCGGCAAACTGGTACGTGAATAAACATCGAACGACATTCCAAACTTTTCGTAAGCATTCTTATTCGCTTCGTGGTACCGGTCAATAATATCTTTCGGAGTAACGCCTTCTTTGTCCGCGGTGATTGTTATGGGTACGCCATGCTCATCGGATCCGCAAACGTACAAAATGTTGCTGCCTTTAAGCCGGTGATACCGCACGAAAATATCTGCCGGCAAATAAGCTCCGCTTAGGTGCCCGAGGTGGATATGCCCGTTAGCATAAGGAAGCGCGGATGTAACTAAAATTTTCTCTGTTGCCAATATGCTTTCCTGAAATTAATGAACTGCAAATATAGTAAAAAAAGGATAGCTGGTAGGGCCGGATACTAGCTACTGGATACTAGCTACTGGATACTTGATTCTGGTCGCTGGTACCTGGTTGCTAGTTGCTTGTGCCAAAACGTGCCCGAGCGCCTGTCACACAAAGTTCCATTAGTAACGTAGATGGAGAGCCAAAGGTAACGGAGAATCAACTAAAGACAAAATTCTTAACGCTACTTGACGAAGGTTTCCTGTTGCTGAAATCTGTTGTAACCTTTCAATAGCTGTTTTATCGTTTCTAGCAATATCAATAAGCATATCGGAATCAACTATAAGAAGTTTATTCACTTATCTTCTCCCTCTTCCCAGTTTCACTTCTCCGCTGGATGCTACCATTGTGTTTGATACTTTCACCTCTTCATGCGCTCTGTAGGGCGCAGGAAAGTTTGTTACTTACTTATATTTCAGGCAAACAATACTCCTCCCCTTATAGTAGCAATATTATTATTAAAGATTTCTTTTTCACTCTCGCTCCCCTGTGCCAAATTGTCTTTAAATGTAAAGTACTATTATTTTACAAGATTCAATTCCCTTGTAATTGCCGTTGTATTTTCACCGTCATTTATTATAAACCTGGCAAAGTATACTCCTGATGCTTTGTCTCCTATATCTTCTACAGATATATTCGCTATTTTACCCGGTAAAAGTTCATATTCACCCAAATTACTTACCTCTTGTCCCAACGTATTATATATCCTTATATCTGCAGTTATTAATTTATCTAGAGGATTCTTAAACTCAATCTTTGTGCTTGGATTCCATGGGTTTGGATATGGATTTGATACTAATTCATCATCTAATACCTCATTAAGGCTTGCCACAAACTTTATTCCCTCATCATCCTCCACATTAGTTACCACATTCCATTCATGAGTTTCTATATTATCCAGTGCAAACCAGAACTCCCATCTAGTTCCATAATAAGGACTTGCCCAACTGTATCCATATTTTCTGTATGTGTCCCCGTCTTTTACTATATGCTTTAAACTTTTATAAAAGAAGAAAAATTTATAGCCTTTATCTTCTTTTAAAGGCTCCCTAAATCTAAAAGCATATTTTGTAGGAACTCTGCTGTCATTTGTTTCCACTTCCGGCTGAGGCGTAAATACAAAGAAATTATCCCAATCCGGAGTTTTTGTGCCGTCTCTTAGCTGAGTAGCTCTTTTAACTATTTCAGCCTTATCCGGATTTCTCGGGTCCTCTTTAGTGTATTTAACAAATTCAAAGTCCGTAAACAATGTCTCAGGGTCAATATCTTTTTCTCCTTCATAAGGAGCATATGCAAGTAATGTATTATAATTCAACTCATTAGAAGGCACTTCGTGGTCTGAGTTCTGTGGTATATCATTTGTTAAAAATTCTAAGAACATCTCCCAATTTATAAAATAATCAGGCCAAAAACGAGAAGAGCCTATGCCTATTTCTTTATCATGTTCTGTTTCGGCAAGATACACTTGCACTTCAGCTTCTCTGGTTATGTCTATATAAAACTGAAGCTCATAAGGATATTCTCTGCCGTCATTATAATATCCATATCTCCAATCAGCAAAAATAGTGAGGAAATCTCCTGCCGGAGCAGCACTCCTGAACTTATCTTCTTGAAACGGTTCTGTTTCACCCTCAGCATAATATTTCAGGCTAAAACCTGTGGTTCCGCTAAGCAAAGGCGGATAGTAAAGCACAGGATCATCCGGTGTAGCTAAAGGAAATTCTCCGTTCCATTCATAAGTTATTGTCTCAAACATTCCTTTATCTTTATTAAAATTCAGTTTTGCTTTTCCAAATTCATATCCCTTTACAAAGTTCTCCAAATCTTCGCTGGCAGTTTTTGATACGCCCAGCTCTTGAAAATTCATCTTTTCTTTCAATTTTTTGTCTTGATCTTTTTCCTTCTTTTTTTTATTGACAACAAGAGATTTAAATTCAGAAGCAGGAATTCTTTCTATTTCTTTTTCCGGTTTTGTTTTGTCTTCTATTCTAAAATCTTTACTAAGCCCGTCAGGATTTCTTAAATAATTATCTTTGTATTTATCCCAATCCTCTCTTGCAAAACCTATCACAGGACTATAAAGCGTGAATTCAAGTTCTATAATATCGTTTTCAGAAATAGGGTCGCCGTTATTTTTTGTATAACCGGTAAAATCTATATCAAAATTCATTATGACATTGTCTCTCCCTTCATCTCTGGTCCGATTAAAGTGCCATCCAGAACCAGATAAATTTGTTTGAACTGTTTCTAAATGGTCTATAGTACCTCCATATAATGCCAAATCAGGGTCTATGTCTTGAGCTTTTAAATTAACATTCCCTAATACAAATATTAGGGCTAAAAACAACATTGATTTAATCCTCATTTTATTACTTCCTCCTAAAAAAACTATTTATAGGTTAATACCCACCATACCCTGTCGTCTTTATCTAATATTTTTGTCCATTCCATATTAGCAGTAGGAGTGGCAAAGTTCCATCCTGCACTAGCAAAATCTTCATCACCTATTTTTTCCTGCTTTATCTGCAAAGTCTCTGTAGCTAAATGACCTGCCGAATTGTAAAAGTTAAAGTAAGGTTTAAGAGTTCAAGATGCAATCTAAATGTAGGTTGTTTCCGGCTTCGCTAAAAATCAGCTTCGCCGGGACGGGTCCGGCTTCTTCATAAAACGATTACGCCGGGATAAAGGTTACCGGTCAATTGATTCTCGTGCCTTCCTGTGTTTTGGTTTTTACTTCATTATTCAAAATTGGCTGTTCGATATTCATTATTCTAAAAATAGCGGAAGTAGAAAGTCACAAAAGTATTAACAAAATAAATATCGAATATTGTACAATCCGTCTTCGTTCCATAAACCGGGAACTACGCCGGGACGGGTCCGTCTTCGTCAGTCAATTGCCTGACTTCGCCGGGAGAGGGGTTTCTGGTAGCTGGAAACTCGAGACGAGGGCTTTATGTCTAGGCTAATAAAATCTCAGCAGGTATTTTTAGTTCCTTGTAGAGAATCTTTATCATTCCGAGAGTCAATTTTCTTTTCCGGTTTAGGATTTCGCTAACACGGCTCTGGCTGCCCAAATACTTAACCATATCTGTATTTGTCATTCCCATTTGTTCCATTCGAAATTTAATCGCATCAACTGGGTCAGGGGGTGCAATCGGATAACGTTTCATTTCATAAGATTCTACAAGTGTTACCAATAAATCCAATTCGTCTCCTTCAGGAGTGTCTTTTTTAGCTCCCCACAATTGCTCGATTCTATTAATAAAATTTTTGTAGTCTCGCTCAGTTTTAACTGGTTTGATATTCATGATCAAATCACTTTTACATTAATTTTATTATACTCTTTGTGAGTTCCTATAAAACGTATAAAAATCGCCTGAAATTCATAATCAACAGCTACTACCAACCTGTTAGCATTTCCTTTAATATTGAATACAACTCTTCCTTCTCCAACGATACTTGCACTTTTGTAATGCCGTTTTAATTCATTCGGATTTTTCCAACTTGCTGCTTTAGTATCATGATACCAAGCTCGTAAAGGTATTTCAGAATCTGCATACTCTGGTTTTTCAAAAAACTCTCGCAAAGTTCTAAAAGCTATGATTCTCATTGCTCGATAATACAAAATAAAATTAAAAAATCCCAATTTGGGATATTCTTTACGCTCCTGATTTGTCGATCCTAATAATCAGTAAAAAGAATTGATGCAAAAACTATTTATAGGTCAACCACAATAAAATTTTTCCTAATACTGTCATCCCAACCGAATTTGTCCACCGGGCAGGTATATTTCGGTATCTAATATTTAGTTTTAGCTGATTTTTAAAAGATGAAATTAAGTTATCATTCAGCATCATCCCAAAATATCCAGGAGCTGCTTCAAGCCGGAGATTTCGTAATCAGGTTTTAGGCCGCTAGTATTTATCCCGCCTTTGGGATTAAACCAGCACGTATCAATACCAAACCTTATACCGCCGAGGATATCTGAGGTAAGGTTATCGCCGACTATCAGGCAGGTTTCCTTGTTCCCGTGGTTCAATTTTTCGAAAGTATATTCAAAAATTGCTTCATCGGGTTTTTGCATTCCGATTTCTTCCGATATAATGTACTCATTCATAAATGGGCCGATAGCAGACCTGTCGAAGCGGGGCCGTTGAACCTGCTTCAAACCGTTGGTAATAATAGCCATTCTAATCTTGCCGTAAAGATTTTTTATTACTTCCTCTGTTCCGTCAAGCAGAAAGTTTGCAAATGAAAGATGATCAAGATAAGCATCGCTGAATTTTTGCGTATCCCGATCTATCCCAAGCTCGGCAAATAAATTTTCAAAGCGCTCGGTTTTTAACTTTTCGGCAGAAATTTTATTCTGCTCAAAATCTTTCCAGACTTTTTTATTGGCCAACTTGTAAACTTCCAGTGCGTTGTTAAAGTCAACTGTTATACCAAATTGTTCAAAAGTTTTTTGCAAAGCATAAGATTCGCCTTTCCTGTAATCAAACAAGGTATCGTCGGCATCCAATAAAAGTAGTTCGTATTTCATGGGCAAAATAAAGCCCGGGTCAAAAGGCTCGGGCTTATCCTAAAAATTTATTTATAGCAGAAGCTTTTGAACAACATCCAAAGGCGGGCGAAGCAAAATAAAAAATTGCCTTTCCTGAGCTGTTTTACTTTTACATCTTCAAAATCTTTCCGATGTAAAAACTATGCGAAGCCCCCTAGCAGTAATTAGTTTTCCATCCCTTTATACATATCATCTATAAGATCAGAGTATCGTTCCTCAATCACTTTCCTTTTCAATTTGAGTGACGGGGTCATTGAACCGTCTTCGATGGTAAAAGGCTGTTCGAGAATAGTGAACTTCCTTACTTTTTCAAAACTCGCAAGTTTCTTCTGGAACTGCTGCAATTCTTTCTCGAGCAACTCGTAAACTTGCTTAAGATTCACCAATTCTTTCGGATCCGTATACTGGATTCTATGTGCATCTGCGTATTCCTGTAATGCTTCATAATCAGGAACTATCAGCGCCGTAACAAACATCCGCCTGTCGCCGATAATAATGAACTGGTCAATATACTTGCTGGCAAGGAACATATTTTCCAAAGGCGTTGGGGCGATATATTTACCGGTGGATGTTTTAAATAGATGCTTTTTCCTATCGGTAATAAGCAAAAAACCTTCCGCATCAAACACTCCGATATCACCCGTATGAAGCCAACCGTCTTTAAGTGTTTCTTCCGTCTCTTTTTTATTTTTGTAGTAACCTTGCATTATTCCGGGACCGGCTGCAAGAATTTCACCATCCTTTGCAATCTTAACTTCAACGCCCGGAAGCGGTTTACCCACTGTGCCGTATTTATAATCATCAGGTCTGTTTGCAGCAATTACAGGCGAAGACTCGGTAAGACCATATCCTTCTATTACAATTATTCCGACCGCTTCGAAAAATAAACCGAGATCGCGAGGCAATGCAGCGCCGCCCGAAACCATAAACCGTATTTTACCGCCGGTTCGTTCCCGCAACTTTCCGAATACAAGTTTATCCGCAGCTTTATGCTTAAGAGTAAGTGTCAGCGGAACCGACTCGCCGTTCCTTTTATATTCCATGTATTGGCGGCCGACCTCTATCGCCCAGTTAAATATTTTTTGTTTTTTCTCAGGCTGGGATTCAACATTCTTCTTAATCTTCGAATAAATTCTTTCGAACAACCGGGGAACGGCAGTCATTATCGTGGGCTTAATTTCCGTCATATTCTGCGCGATTTTCTCAATACTTTCGGCGTATGCTATTGTACAGCCGCCTGATAAAGCAGTATAGTACCCGGCCATTCGTTCGAAGATGTGACACATCGGCAAGAAGGACAGGAAAGTATCGGCTTCACCAAAATCGAAAATTTCATGAGCGCCCTTAACATTCGAAACAATATTTTTATGAGTCAGCACAACACCTTTGGGTTCGCCCGTAGTACCGGAGGTATAGATGATTGTGCAGGTATCATCCTCTTTGCACAAGGTGGAGTTTTCTTTGAATAAATCTGGGTTGTCCTTTTTATAATCTTCTCCTTTAGTATAGATCTCGTTAAAGGTTAGGATGCCGTCAGACGGTTTCTCATCCAAATCGTTCATAACAATAATGAATTTCAGATACTTGCAGTTTTCACGTACCTTCAGAACCTTGTTCAATTGGAATTTGGTTGAAACTATTATTCCGATAGATTCGGAGTTATTAAGCACGTACTCGATAGTATCGGCAGTAAGAATAGGGTATAACGGGACATCAATTGCTCCAAGCCCGAGTATTGCCATATCTGAGTACACCCATTCAGGCCTGTTTTCGGCAATTATGGCTACTTTGTCTCCCCGCTTAACTCCCAGCGATGATAAACCGAAGGCAAACCTTTCGGTATTATCGTAAAGTTGTTTATAACTAATGTCGGTGTATTCAGCATTGTATTTATGTTTGAGCGCGGGTTTTTCCTGGTTTGCGCCGAAATCCTTTGTAACGTAGTGGAACATTTCAGGTATTGTTTGAAACGACTTTAGAATTGACATTCATCTCTCCTGTTTATTAATGTCAATGAAAATATATTTACACCCCAATAAATGCAAACAATAAATAAAAAAATCGAAACGAGGTATTTATTCTTAAAACCGGGTTGTTCTGTTTCAAGCCGGGTTATGAAAACGTTATACCTTAATAAATATTTTCCTGCTGTAAAGTACCCACATTAAACCGAGCCAGATGATAATATATACAATTGCAAACGCAAGACTTGCATTGATTGGTTCCAGCCAAGTTAAAAAGAAAGTTTGATAAATAAATATTTTTAATGAAATTTCACTTCCGTCGGCCGAGGTAATTTTAATCATATACATCAGCTTTGCAATTATACCGGACAGGAAAAAAACGGTTATCGCGTTAAGCCCGTAAACGACAAAAGGAATCGCCCACTTTTTATAGCCCTGTACGTCAATAAACCAATAGCATACAGCTAAAAAGTTTAACGCCAGCCCGCCGGTGTAAACAACATACGAACTTGTCCATAGACTTTTATTCATCGGGAACCAAGCGTCCCAAACGTACCCGGCTACAAGAAGAATATTCCCGGCTATAAGCATCCAAACAGTCTTCGTAGTTTTATCAGTATCCTTTTTCAAAAGATGACCGGTTAAAACTCCGATAAGAGCAGTTGATATTGCGGGAACAGTACTTAGTATTCCCTCCGGATCCCAGACTTTTGTGTAAGACCATAGATGACCGCCGAGTAATAAGTTATCCAACCAAGCCGCAAGGTTAGTAGTCGGCTCCAGGTTTGCATAACCAACCCCCGGTACTGGTATTAAGGTCATTGCAAACCAATATAAAAGAAGAAGTAAAACAGCAATAATAGCCTGGTTCCTGATATTAACTTTCAGAAATATGAACGAGGTTACAAAATACACAACCGCTATTCTCTGAAGCACGCCGGGTATTCGTATAGTTGATAAATCAAAGTATGGGAAGCCTGCCATTATTAACCCAAGTAGAAAGAGAATTACACTCCTCTTAAATATTTGAATGATGATCTGTGTTTGGTTATCGCCTTTTGCTTTCCGCTTTCCCAAAGCAAAAGTTATTGCAACGCCTACAATGAAAAGGAAAAAAGGAAAAATTAAATCGGTTGGAGTACAGCCGTGCCACTCGGCGTGCCTCAACGGCGGATAAATATTGCTCCATGATCCCGGGTTATTAACCAGGATCATTCCCGCAATTGTAATTCCGCGAAATACATCTAAAGACATTAATCGATCAGGTTTGGGTGAAGTCATTAAGCAAATGTTTTTTGAGTGTATACATTAATTTATTGCTAACAGTGATATGAAACAAATTCTTTCTGAATATCATACAAAATCTTTATACTTGGGGCTTAATTTTTGAAGGATATAGATGAAACTTGTTCGACGACTTTACGATTGGATTTTACACTGGGCGGAATCTCCATACGGGCCTTTGGCTTTGTTTTTACTTGCGTTTGCCGAAGCATCTTTTTTCCCAATACCACCCGATGCACTTTTAATTGCACTTGTTTTAGGCGCCAGGACAAAAGCTTTTAGTTTTGCCGCCAACTGTACAATTGGTTCCGTTGCCGGCGCACTTCTTGGATACGCGCTGGGCTACTTCCTTTGGTGGAGCGGCTCAAATGAATTTTCTTCGTTTGCATTGTTTTTCTTTAATAATGTACCGGGTTTTTCGCAGGATATTTTTTACGAAGTAAAATCACTTTACGATGAGTGGAATTTCTGGATAATATTCACCGCCGGGTTTACACCAATACCTTACAAAGTTTTTACGGTAACCGGAGGTGCTTTCGACATAAATCTAGTTTTATTTACTGTTGCTTCTATTATAAGCCGTGCTGCACGTTTCTTCCTCGTCGCGTTTCTGATTTGGAAATTTGGTGAGCAGATAAAAGGATTTATCGACGAGTATTTTAACTTGCTTGCTATTGCATTTACAGTATTACTTATCGGCGGCTTTGTGCTGATCAAATATTTACTCTAAAGAGGCGCTACTGCGAAGGCTGGGAGGCGCGAAGAAATAATTAATAAGAGTATATGGAGCTTTCCAGTTTCCCTTTTATCAGCTGTTATAAACCGTAATTAAAATTATTTTGTTACTATAATTGGGTTTTAAGGCTAGAAAACTTTTAATTAGCTAGCCTTTCCAAAAAGACGGATTGCGGGCTAAATTTTTCAGAAAAAATTCGCTTAAGTCTGATAAACTATATTTCACCTTCAAAACCAAAGCTTTAATAATATCCAAAACTAGCTTTTCGTGTCATACCTGAAATCAAGTTGGCAAATTTCTATATAACTCATGAGATGAATTGTGAAGCGGTATTTGGGAATTATTCAAATAAAGCACAAAC
>JANQLA010000018.1 GCA_028280855.1 Melioribacteraceae bacterium | reverse complement strand
AAATCTAAATTTCATTTATACCCGAGTTTATAAAAAGGCTATGCAAAATATGGAACGAGTTATAGTTTATCAACACAAAAAGAAATGATAATCATTTATTAATGAACATAAAAAAGCCCCGACATGCATCGAGGCCAATTGTTAAATATAACCCAAAAATCTAAACAGAGGTCTTAGCTTCCTCAACGAGTTCACCACCGCGGTTGATAGCTTCTTCATTCAAAGGGATTAAGTGGTGATATCTTTCAGGTAATACTTGTTTCAGTCCTTCGAGAATGTTTTCCATCGAGATAATCGGTTTTACTTTTAGAAACGCTCCGAGCATAATCATGTTCAATATTTTTGTATTCTTCATTTTAGCTGCTTCGGCACTTCCGGCAATTCCTATTATTTCAATGTCATCGCGAGTCGGCGGATTCAGTACATTTGTGCTTTCATAAATTATAGTGCCGCCCGGTTTTACTGAGGATTCAAATTTATCAACTGATGGTTGATTCAATGCTATAACGGTATCAAATTTTGTTATTATAGGCGAGCTTATTTTTGTGTCGCTAACGATCGTGATACAATTAGCAGTACCACCCCGCATTTCAGGCCCGTAAGAAGGCATCCAGCTAACTTCTTTCCGTTCCATCATCCCGGCGTAAGAAAGCACCATTCCCATAGAAAGCACGCCTTGACCCCCAAACCCTGCAATTACTATTTCTTCAGTCATAATCAATTCTCTCCTTTTTGCGGCACTTTAATATCGCCCAACGGGTAAAACGGAAGCATGTTTTCCTCCATCCATGTATTTGAATCCAATGGGGTCATTTTCCAGTTAGACGGGCAATTCGTTACTACCTCTACAAAGCATGTTCCTTTGCCAAGCTTCTGGTATTCAAATCCTTTCATAATTGCTTTTTTTGTTTTGCGAACGTTGGCAGGCTTATGAACCGACTGACGTGTTACATAATAAGTGCCGGGTAACTCCGCAACCAGATCAGTTATTTTAAGCGGCGCACCCATTGTATCAACATCCCGCCCAAAAGGCGAAGTTGTAGACTTCATGCCGGGAAGTGTTGTCGGCGCCATCTGTCCGCCTGTCATTCCGTAAATCCCGTTATTTATGAAAATTATCAGTACATTTTCACCGCGGTTACATGTATGAATAGTTTCACCTGTACCTATAGCAGCCAGGTCACCGTCGCCCTGATAAGAAAACACATACTTTTCAGGAAGCACTCTTTTAATGCCGGTAGCTACAGCAGACGCCCTTCCGTGAGCGGCTTCGGACATATCTATGTTCAAATAGTTATAAGCAAGTACAGAGCAGCCGACAGGCGCAACGCCGATAACGTCATGAAGTATTTCCATTTCTTCAATTACTTCAGCCAATAACCTGTGAACTACTCCGTGCCCGCAGCCGGGACAATAATGCATCGGGGTATCGTAAAGAGCTTCGGCAGGAGTTTCGTAAACAAGGTTCTCTTTTGTGCAAAGGCTTTCTTCAGCAAGCATTGTTTCATAATGCTGATCATCTAACATTCGTTTTTCATTCATGCTGCACCTCCCGCTAATTTTTCTTCAAGTTTATGCAGAATTTCTTCGGGTGACGGAACTATTCCGCCCATTCGTCCGTGGAATTCAACAGGAACTTTTCCGTCAACTGCTAATCTGACGTCCTCTACCATTTGTCCTGCGTTCATCTCTACATCAAGAATACCTTTTGTTTTTGAAGCCAGTTCCGCCAATTCTTTATAAGGATAAGGGAATAATGTAATCGGTCTGAACACTCCAACCTTGATACCTTTTTCCCGTGCAAGGTCTGCTGCTTTTTGACAAATTCTGGCAACTAATCCATAGGCAGTAATTATGTAATCCGCGTCGTCGCAGTTTATGGCTTCATACCTGGTTTCGTTCGCTTCAATTTCTCTGTATTTCTTCTGGAGGTGAAGATTCAACTCTTCCATTTCATCCGGTTTAAGATGAAGCGAAGTAATAACACGTCCGTTACCGTTTTTACGACCGGTAGTAGCCCATTCCAATTCAACTTTTGATCGTTCCTGCTGAGGTTCGAGTTCAACTTTTTCCATCATCTGCCCCAAAGCTCCGTCTGTCAATATCATAATCGGGGTTCTGTATTTGAAAGCCAGGTCGAATGATAAACCGATAAAGTCAGCCATTTCCTGAACCGTTGAAGGAGCAAGAACTATAAGCTTATAGTCACCATGACCGCCCCCCTTTACCGCCTGAAAATAATCGGCTTGCGGCGGCTGAATTGTTCCCAGTCCCGGGCCGCCGCGGTTAACGTTTATCAACACACATGGTAGTTCGGCGCATGCTATGTATGAAATTCCCTCCATCATCAAACTCATACCAGGACTCGAAGAGGATGTAAAAACTTTTTTGCCGGCACCGGCAGCCCCGTATACCATATTAATTGAAGCGATTTCACTTTCGGCTTGCAGTACAGTCATGCCTGTTCTTGAGTCGGCTTCACGACTCAAATATTCCAGCACCTCTGACTGAGGTGTAATCGGGTATCCGAAGTAAGCATCACAACCAGCTCTTATTGCGGCTTCGGCCAATGCTTCATTGCCTTTCATTAATTTTAATTCTTTCATTCTTTCACCGTTACTGTTATATCCCCAGTTACATTAGTTATTTCCGCTACTTTTTCTTTTTTCTTTTTAGTTTCCCTGTAGACCTTGAGCACACCGTCAGGGCAAACTAAAGCGCAATTTGTACAACCCGTGCAATTATCTTCTATCTTTACAACGTACAAATATCCTTTTTTATTGACTTGTCTTGACTTTTCCAAACCATCCTGCGGACAAGCAGAAATACAAAGTTCACAGCCTTTACATTTCTCGATATCAATAATTATATCACCTTTCACTTTTGCCATATTGTCTCCAAAAATTTCATTTAAAAATAAAAAAGGTTACTAATTACTCAGTAACCTTTCTTCGGATCAAATTTTCCGATAACACAAACGATTAGTAGATTAATATTTGTAAGTACTTTATTTATTTCTAATCTCTGGCTAATTAAATAACAGCGAACAAAACAGATTAAAAACTATGCCAAAAAATTCGATTATTAATCTTTAATAACAAAATACGAAAATCTGTATTAAAAGCTATAAAGGCAATTTCCGGTTTTTAGTACAAATGAAGCAGTGAATACTTTTTCATATTTGAGAATTTCTTTCCGTTAAGTGAAATAAAAAATAATAAACTTGAATCTTTCGCTGATGATTACTATTTCTACAAATGATAATTGATTTTTTTCCATCTTTCGAATCTTTCGGCTCGTTAAGTAATAACGACATCTTCAAATAAAGTAGGGGCAAAAATGACTTCGACAAAAATTCTGGTAACAATTATAACTTTTATTTCTATCTCGATTAATGCGCAGCTTCTTACGCAAAGCGACTTCGATAAGCTAGGGGCGGTTGCCGCCAGTCACTTCAATACATCTTCAACAATGCTAAAAAGTAAATTCGGTGAAGCTTTGCTCAAAACTGAATTTATTGGTGAAACCGACAAATCTGAAACAAAAATAGGCGTAACAATAGGTACGCTTGATCCTGAAAGTATAAGATCCGCTGGGTTCGAGGTGAATGCCGTTTTTGATGATTTTGTAACTTCCAGGGTAAAAATAAGCGACCTGACAAAACTAACAGCAATAAAGCAAGTAAATTATGTGAGCATTGGAGAAACACTCTATCCCCATAACGATGTTGCAGTGGCATCAACAGGGGCGTCTTTAATTCATGCAGGCTATATTAATGGTACCACATACACAGGAAGCGGGGTTATTGTTTGCATTATTGACACAGGAATTGACTGGGAACATTTAGATTTTCGTGATGCATCTACACCAACAACAAGCCGCATATTAAATATCTGGGATCAAACTTTGACTGCAGGTGTGGGGGAAAACCCACCATCAGGCGTTCATTCCGGGAACGCAGATTTCAGCGGTTTTACTTACGGTGTTGAGTATACAAAGTCAGATATTGAAGACGAAATTGACGGCTTACCAGCATCGTTTGTTAGAACCGAGGATACAAACGGGCATGGGACACACGTAGCTGGTACGGCTGCAGGAAACGGCGCTTCGCTCTCAACCAATAAATATAAAGGAATGGCCCCTGAAACCGATATTATTGTTGTCAAAGCGGGAAACGGATCTTTCAGTTCCACTAATATTAAGAATGGAATTGCCTGGGCAGAGGCGATTGCAGACGAAGCAGGAAAACCCGTTGTAATTAATATGAGCCTCGGTGGACATGGTAACGCGCACGACGGGACAAGTTCACAAGAACGGGCGGTTGATTCTTTTGCAGATGCAGGAAAAGTTGCAGTAATTTCCGCAGGCAATGAAGGTTCTACAAGCATGCATATAACCGGCACTATCTCTAACGCCTCGTCTGTCAATATATCAATTACGGTTCCGTCGCATACACCAAACGCAGGTGTAGGAGATGATTTTTTCGGCTTTGATTTATGGCATGATACGAGTGCGGACATAACGGTAACTGTTACTTCGCCTAACAGCCAGGTTTATAGCCGTACTACGGGAACATCAGGCACTAGTGAAACAAGTGACGGGTCGATTTATATATTTAATAACACCGACAGTGACTATACTAACGGAGATACCCGGAATTACTGTTTTATTGATGATTACGATTCCGATCCAGGTGTCGGTGTTACAAATGTGAACGTTGCAGCAGGAACCTGGACAATTAATATCCAGAACAACTCTGGCGCTACGCGGACATACCATGGGTGGCTTTTCACTTCAAATCTTGGTGGTAGTTCGGCAACATTAACGGGCGGCAACAGCAATTACACAGTAGGTTCACCCGGAACAGCTACGGAAGCAATAACTGTTGGCTCTCATGTTGAAAGATGGAGATGGTCGGACAATACCGGGTCAGGTTATAGCGGCGGCACGGAAAATTCAGATGATATTTCAACATTTAGTTCCATTGGACCGAGAAGAGATGCTGTTCAAAAGCCTGATATTACAGCACATGGAGATAAAGTAGGTTCATCAACATCACAGGATTATACGCCGTCATCCTCCAGGATTGCTCCCGGGTCGAAGCATCATTTTAACCAGGGCACCAGTATGTCTTCTCCAGTGGTTGCCGGATTTGTTGCTTTATTATTGCAACAGAATACTTCGAGGACTGCCGCGGAATGTAAATCTTTGATTACCGGGAATGCAGACGTAGATTCATACACAGGCGCGGTACCCAATAATACATGGGGTTATGGAAAGCTAAACGGTTTTGAAGCAATGGCCAAAGCCGTTAACTCCGGTTTTACCGTAGATAGAACGAGTTATATTTATGACGATTGGTCGAATGATAATTCTACCGGGATTGGAGCAAGTGTTATGCTTGGTGTTAAGTTTACACCATCAACCAGTGGAACCGTTACCGGACTTTTTTTCCATACATCGACTACGGTGAATTTCACCGGCAATATGTCATTGGAGATTTGGTCGGATAACGGATCAGGTCTACCGGATACAAAACTGGGTTCTACTGTTTCCTTTTCCGTAGACAATATTTTACCCTTTAGCTGGAACTACGTAAATATGAGCGGCGCAGGCGTAACCGCGACATCGGCTACAAATTATCACGCTGTTTTATACTTTACTTCGGGTACTTCACTATTCATAAGGCACGACAATTCTAATAGTGGAAGGAATTCGATAAATACTGGAACTTGGGCTGCTTTTACCGATGGTGATTTGCGGATACGCCCTTTTGTCTCAACTCCATCCTCGAGTCTGCCTGTTGAATTAATCGCGTTTAACGCCATAATGAATGAGGGCAGGGTTTTACTAGATTGGCAAACAGCAACAGAAGTAAACAACTACGGTTTCGAAATTGAACGAACCTTGTCTTCGCTCGGTAACTATGAAAATGGACAGTGGGAAAATATTGGATTTGTGCAAGGACACGGAAACAGTAATTCACCAAAAAGCTATGAGTTTATTGATGATAATCCACCCATTGGAAGTCTTAAATATCGGCTAAAGCAAATTGATACGGACGGATCGTTCCAATATTATGGACAGACATCTGAAGTCGCAAACGGAATAACCAACGTTGAGAATGAGCAATTACCCGAAGATTTTCAGTTATCTCAGAACTATCCTAATCCGTTCAACCCACGGACGAAAATAGAATTTGCTGTGCCTGAAGACTCAAGAGTGAAATTAGTAGTGTACAATTCACTGGGGCAGCTTGTAACAATTCTTGTTGATCAAAATATGCACGCGGGGTATTACAATAAATACTTTGATGCCGACGCCCTATCGAGCGGGATGTATATCTACAGGTTAGTTGTAAACGGGAAAGCATTTAAAACAAATAAAATGGTACTGCTGAAATAATCGAAGAAAGTTAAACTAAATAAACATCGGAAAAATCGTTCTGTCAACTGTTACATATTTTTGACTTATTAAAAAACTTTTTTTGATTCCGATTTTTTCAGATAAAATGTCCAAACGGTTGAGGTCTTTTGCAGTTGCTTTTAATTTAGCTTCAAATGCAATCTCTTTGTTGACTATGAAATCGATCTCTGCTTTATTCCTTCGGTTGTAATAAGATAGCTCGCCATAAGAAGATAATTGATTAGCAACAGCATTTTCGAATAACTGCCCATCGTTTACCCGCCCGATCAAGTTTAGTAAGCCTGTGTCTGAAAAATATACTTTTTTGCCTCCAGCAACTGACCTGTCTACACTTTGACTAAATTTGGGAATGAGTTTAATTAAGAAAACACCTTGCAGAAACTCAAGATAATTATAAACGTTTAACCTGCTGATACCGGAATCAGACGAAAGTTTTGAGACATCTAATATATTGCCCGTTCGGGGCACAAGTAGAAGTATTAAATTTCTTAATTCCCTTACATTTTTTAAGTCGGAAAGTAAACGAATATCCTTTTCAAAAAAAGAACTGAAAATATTTTTTAATACTAATCGTTTTGTTTCATAATTTTCAGTGACCACAACTTCAGGGAAACCACCATACTCCAAAAAATCGGAATAATCCTTTTCTAATTTCTGAAATTCATATTTTGTGTAATCTCTAAAGACAGTGTTAATTGATATATCTTCTATAATTGCGGCGTTTAATTTTTGTTTCTTATTAAAGAATAAATATTCCTGAAAATTCATCGGACGAAGAATAAAAAGGAATTTTCTGCCACTCAAAGATTCCGGGAATAAATTCTTTAAGTAATAGTTTGATGAGCCAGTTACGACAAATTTCACATTAAATTTGTCTATCATATACTTAATAATTTTTGTGATCTCAGGTAAATTTTGAATTTCGTCAATGAATACAAAAAGACGTTCATTTTTATTTCCCGATTCTTTTAGGAGTGTATTGTATATTGCGTCATAATTGATATCCTCGAAAACCAACATTTCCAACGGATTATCAAAATCAAACCATAATTTTGGATTAGTAACCTCATCAAATAGTTGTCGCATCAAAGTAGTTTTACCAACTTGTCGCATACCTGTTATAACAAGTGCGTTCTTATGGTGGAGATATTTATAAATTTTTTGGTATAAAAATCTTTTACGCATATTTGTATGAAATTTTATACAAAAATGCGCTTATTTGTATTTAAATACAAACAAATATGCAATTATTTTTCCATTACTCAAGCCAATCTAAACAATTCCCAATCTCCCCTTTTCTCACCTTCTCTCTCAGTCACCCCCCCCTCTACCCTCTTACCAAGTTCCATAGTCTCCCCTACCTCCTACTGCTTACTTCAAAATTCCTACTAATGTCTTCATCACCGAATTCATCATAACATTCCAACAATAATTGACAATGATGTCACAGTATTTTTCAGTATATTTCTTTCTTAATTTTTTGTTGTTTCACAAATCCGAATATTGAATTGTTTAAAAATATATCCTCCAGGCTAAAGTCCTTATTCACCTCAGGGAAAAAAGTCGAACCCGTAAAACCGGCAACTAAATCCGTAAAAGAAACCAAGCAATTGTCTTCGCCGAAAGGTGAAAGATATAAACACGATAAATCATCAGATAAAAAACCTCAGCCCAGGAAACGAAGGCGGAAAGAAACTCCCGAAGAATACCGCGCACGCCACGAACTAAGACGGCAGCAGCAAAAAGAAAAACAAGCGGCAAAAGAGTCTTCAACAGCAGATACCTGGGATGTGTCAGAATTTAAAGTTCCGGTTGAAGACGGTAAAACCAGGTTTCACGATTTTGATATCGCCAAAGAAATCATGCGAGGAATTCATGATTTGGGGTTCGAGTATTGTACACCTGTGCAGGCTGAAACGCTTGAGAAATCACTTATTAACCAGGACGTTACTGCGCAAGCCCAAACGGGTACCGGTAAAACCGCGGCATTCCTGATAACCATTCTCAATCATTTTATTAAGAATCCAATACAAAAGAAGAGACGTCCCGGTACACCGCGCACTTTAATTTTAGCGCCCACAAGAGAGCTGGTTTTGCAGATTGAAAAAGATGCAAAGGCTCTTGGTAAATATGTTAACTTCAGTGTTCAATCGATTCTCGGCGGAATGGAATATCAGAAGCAGCAGAAAATTCTTAAAAACAGCGAGAGCGATATTTTAATCTGCACGCCCGGCAGACTGATTGATTTTAAGAAAAAGAGAATAATTGATTTAAGTAAGGTTGAAATTCTTGTTATAGACGAAGCGGATCGTATGCTTGACATGGGATTTATTCCCGACGTTAAAAAAATTGTACTTAGCACACCGCAAAAATCGAAACGACAGACAATGTTTTTTACTGCAACAATGTCTTATGATGTTAAGCGATTATCCGAATCATGGACTAGGCGGGCGCATGCTATAAACATTGAACCGGAGGAAATAGCGGCGAAAAGCGTTGAGCAGATTACTTACATAACTACAATGGATGAAAAGCCTACGCTTCTGTATAACATTATTACCCGCAACGATTTGGAACGGGTGCTTATTTTCTCTAATAGAAAAGACGAAGCAAAGAAGCTTAAAAGTCTGCTTGACACTTATGGAATCAGTTGCGCTTTGCTATCCGGGGATGTTGAGCAAAAACAGCGCATAAGGCGGCTGGAAAACTTTCGTGAAGGAAAAACCAGGGTGTTAATTGCTACTGACGTTGCTTCACGCGGTCTTCATGTTGAGGATATTTCACACGTTATCAACTATAACCTGCCGCAGGACCCGGAGGATTATGTTCACCGGATTGGGCGAACGGGCAGAGCCGGGGCTTCGGGTATTTCAATCAACTTTGCCGATGAAGAAAGCGGGCACGAAGTTACAAAACTTGAAGAGTTCCTTGAGAAAAAGATCGAATGTATATTCCCCGAAGAAGAATTACTTAAGCCGATTCCTCCTGAGAATATAAAACCCGTAAAGAGTAGTAAAGGCAATAAAAAGAGATATAATAAAAAGCGTAAAAATTACCCGCAAAAGAAAAAAACAAAATTATAGAATGTATGTGTAGCGTTGGAAGTACCGAAGCTTTCAAATAAATTTTATGATTATACCGTTAACTCCACAGAATTCCTCATAAACTTGTATGTTAAAGAACAAAAAAACATTAGCCACCAAGCCTCGAAGACGCAAAGGAAATTATAATTGATAATGAAGAATTTTACTTTTATAAATATTGTCCTTCTTCGCGTCTTGTCACGTTAAATCTGTTGTGTTGAATTCTCATGCTGAACTTGTTTCAACATCTCTTTGGGATTCGGAAATACCTACCCGCCGTACTTCGTACTTTGGGAGGTTGGAATTCGGAATGACGTAAGCGACAATATATTGTTGACACGGCATTAGTGTCATTAACAAAGAATTGACAGTAGTATTCGCAAAGGTTGGAATTTTCCCCGATGTTCCAAACCGGAAGAGACAAAGGGTTTTTAAGAAAAACCTGCCCGACTGGCAGGCGGGTCTTTTTCTTTATCTGAAAAGTATAGTTTAGCAAGAGGGATTAAGACTAAGAGAAAGATGAAGATTAAGAAAAGGGAAAAAACTTTTTGAAATTAGTTCTTAATCTTTATCCTAATCTTCATTTTAATCTGAAAAGCACTGTTAAATAAAAGCGATTAGCATAAAGAGTAAGAAACACTAATTATACGGAGATATGTACATAATCAAATAAATTTTATAAACGGTACAAAGTTAATTTCCGTTCCATTTACAAAAACTGATTCTTTCTCATGCCTTGATACAATGTATCCATTCTTGGGTTTGAATTTATTAAGGAAACTATAAAAAGACCTACTCGTCTTGGGTAATATTTTAACTTCAATAGGCGCACTGTTATGAACAAAATCAACTTCGGCACCCGACTTTGTTCGCCAGTATTTCAATTCAATTTCTTTCTTGAGAAATTCCGCAAAAATCAAATTTTCAAACAAAAATCCGTTATCAGTATTATTTGAATGAAAATTTGAGATAATAACATTCCTTAGACCATAGTCGTAAAAGTATATTTTCGGTGTTTTCACAAGCTCCTGCCTTGGATTATTGCTAAGTGGGTAACACCTCTTACAAACAAATAATTCTTCCAAAATGTTTAAGTACTTTTTAAGTGTTATAAAATTTAATCCGCTCAATTGACAGAGTTCTGAATAGTTGATCAAGTTTCCTATCTGGTACGCAAGTCCCTTAATTAGAATTTCTAATTTATCGTTGCTCGATATCGAGAAAAGGTCTTTTACTTCCTTTAACAAAAGGGTGTTGTAAATATTCTTAAGAACTGTAATTTTTTCACTCTTATCCTTTGAAATGACCACTCTCGGATATCCGCCATAAGTTAGAAACTCGTCCAGGTTTCTATTTAGGATTACTGATATTTCTCTACCGTATTTTTTTTTTACAAATAATGATTTAAGATTAGGGTCTTTGGATAGTAGGAATCCCCCGAAAGAAAAGGGAAGCAACTTGAATATAAAAACACGTCCAACCAAATACTTTAGGCTGTTTATCGAAATTTCTGCCGCAGACGATCCCGATACGAACAATTTGGTATCGAAACTATCATGTATATATTTTAGACTCCTACCGCTTTCCGGTGCATATTGTATTTCGTCAATAAATACATATTTGTAATCCTTAATATGAAGTTCGATAAATGAATTAATATCATTTATAAATAATGAAAGCGTTTCCAGATCATCAAAGGAAACCTGGTTCACGTCTTTAAGTGTAGATAAAATATTCTTTATCATAGTTGTTTTACCAGATTGCCGGGGTCCTACAACTACAATAATTTCCTTTGTATTAAGATAGTTTTTAATTATTGCCTCTAAACCACGTTTTATATACATAATAACCCTGCTATTATTTTATCGTAATATAATAATAGCAGGGTTATTATTCAATATTTCCAACTCCAACAGAAAATCGTAATACAAACTATCAATTTTCACTTTGAAAATTTATATACTAGCTTTATTTTTCATCAGACACTTTATCCAATTTAAGACAAATCTATGAAAAAAATTCTGATCGCTTTTAAGATAATTATCGCGAGTTTTTCGCTTATTGCGCAAACTCAAAAAACCGCTGATCTGTATTCTCATGTTGACAACTTTGTAACAAACTTAATTGATACCGAAGGAACTAATGAATACCAATCACCCAGCGTTGCTCAACTTGCGAAATGGAGAACAATAATTAACAATTTATTTGATGGCAACTACGCAACGGCGCATACAAACGCGGGAGATATCGACTACAAGGTTGTTGAATTTACAGACAACAGTAAGTCACCTAATAAAACTTATTATGTTCTCGAAAAAACAAATAGTTCTACAAATTACTGGGGTACATTTATTTATAATCCACTCGCTGATCGGCAAACATTGTTTATTCAATCGCCGCATCCCGAAAATGAATTTAACACCGGCGAACAGGGATTTTCAATATTTAGAGAAATCGGCGCACGCGCTTTTTATATGGCGGGAATATGGCGCTGCAATAACGACACCACTTCCGTATGCGACGGCACAACTTCCACATGTGGAGTAGACGAACCATTCCGCATCTCCGACCAGGCGCATGTTGTCGGTGGGATGCTGCAAAAATCTACTGAAGCGCTTGATTCACCAATCACGAATATGATTGCTATTCAGCTTCACGGCTTTACCAAAGGCGACGGTGATCCCGATATAATAATGTCTAATGGAATTCAAAGCGCCACACCTCCAATGGACTATCTCGCGACACTAAAAACAAATCTTGAAGCTGAAGACAATACGCTTACTTTCGAAATTGTTCACCTTAACCAGATGTGGACAAAATTGCGCGGCTTGACCAATACACAGGGTCGCTTGATTAATGGCGCTGCTGATCCGTGCGATGATAATGCAACCGTAAACACCGGACGTTTCCTGCATCTTGAGCAGGCTAAAGCGGCTTTCAGGCAGGATTCTTCATTATTCAGCAAAATGTCGAACGCGCTTGCAAATACTTTCCCGCTTGATCCTTTACCCGTTGATCTAACTAAATTCGATGCTATTTATGAAGGAGATAGAGTTGCACTTGAATGGAGTACAGCTACCGAAATGAATAATTATGGATTTGAAATTGAACGCGCCTCCTCTCCGCTCGGCAGCCAAAAGGAAAGCACAGAGTGGGAGGTTATAGGATTTGTGCAAGGGCACGGCAACAGCAGCTCGCCAAAGAATTATAGTTATGAAGATTATGACTATGAAGCTTCCCGGGATGAAGATAAAGAATTAATCCTAAAATACAGGTTAAAACAGATTGATACCGACGGAAGCTTTGAATATTATGACCTGGTTGCTGAAGTTAATGTAAGCAGAGGTATAACAGGGGTTATGGAAAGCAGACTTCCCGTGGAGCTTAGTTTATCTCAGAACTACCCTAACCCTTTTAATCCTGTCACGACAATACAATATTCAATTCCGACCCCACCCCGTTCCTCTCCTTACCGAAGGGAGGGAGTAAGGGATGTGTTGTCTGTATCTCTAAAAATCTACGATATTCTCGGAAACGAAGTTTCCCAATTGGTAAACAAACACCAGCAGCCGGGTACGTACGAGGTTGTCTTTGATTTATCGACTTCGAATAATGCTGATTATCCCCTTTCGAGCGGGATATACATTTATCAACTTAGCTTAAACGGCGCTGCCGTAAAAACCCGTAAGATGGTGCTTGCTAAATAGTCTTCCATGCCATTTGTTTTCCATTTACCATAAGGGAAACATCCGGTAAACAGAAAAGCTTGAATTATAACTTATCGGTGAAATAGGTTCAATATTGTATTCGGATCTTTCGCGGGCTAACACAAATGAAAGGAGCATATAGTAATTAAAAAGTTACTATACGGCCGAATTGAAAACCACAAAGCTCACCAAGAATGCACAAAGGTCTCAAAGCAAAATTCTTATAAACGGCTTTTTTGTGCGCTTTGTTAAACCTTTGTATTCCTCGTGGTAAATAAAAAATAGTAAACATATAGCTAAGTAAAAACTATGCTGCCTTATACTCCCCAACCTCGACGGATATTTTATCAAGAAGGTTATCGGAAGCAATATCAAGCTCATAGTCCATTTGCAGTCCGAGCCAGAATTCGGGGGACATCTTAAAATACTTAGCCAGGCGCAACGCAGTATCCGGAGTAATTTTACGTTTTCCAAGCACAATTTCATTTATTCTGCGAGCAGGTACCTTTAGCTCCATTGCCAACCTATTCTGACTCAGGTTCATTGGCTTTAGAAATTCTTCGTTCAATATTTCACCCGGATGCACAGGGGGTATTCTGCTTTTCTGCATTTTAATTTCTCCTAATGATAGTCAACTATTTCAACATCATCTTTTTGACCGGCATTCCAAAAAAAGCATATTCTCCATCGATTATTTATTCGAATACTATACTGACCTTTACGCTTGCCCTTTAATCTTTCCAGCATATTACCCGGCGGTACCCTTAAATCGGAGAGTAGCTTCGAACGGTGAAGCATTCTTAATTTACGAAAAGCTATGTCCTGGATTTCCCGTGGTAATTTTTTCGAATAAGTCCTGCAAAATACTTTCTCGGTTTCTTTGTCTTTAAAGGTTCTGATCATAACCGGAACATATAACGTTTAGCGTTAAATGGCAATAGTTATTTTATTGGTGTTCGGTCTTCTATCTAAAAGTTGCGATGGGATGAATTAAATCTTTGTTGCTTTATAGCCACCAATTTTATGAGGTATTTGTATACTATGTTTTTAGTAAGTCGTTTAATCGTTATGGACCTTCTAACTATACTACCTTCCCTTAGTCCAAAAGAGCTGGTTATTACTCTTGGCCTTTTCGATATCGCCTGAGTAATTAAAATCAATATTTCTTTGGTCTACCCTGCCTTCATTGTCATATATTTCAACAGGGAGATTAAATACGCCCCAGGTCCAGATAATTAATTCATAATTCGGCGGTGACGACACTTCCCTTCTTGGCCTTGGAAAGGTCGGATGCAAAGTATAAACTACCTTCTCAACTTTATCCAAATCCCGTCCTTCAATATAAATTCTCACGCGAAAATGAGGTTTACCCTGCGATCTGAATTTTTTTACCTGTACTTTATCCGACTCATCAAAAGCCGTGTACCTGACTTGTAAATCTAAGTTTATTGTTTTAATTGACATTTATTATTCTCCAAACCTAATTATCTTGATAGCGGATATCGGATTCATTGATATCAACTGCAGTAATCGCCAAAGTATCGGCTGGCTGGGTATTGTTTAGCGCCGCTTCAATATAGCCAAGTTGCATTCTCAGTATCGAAATCTCGCCGGTTATCTCATGCTTCAGCTTTGTTTTACCGTATTCATCCATCAGTTCAATCTCTTCCTGCTTAACGGTATACGAACTTTTTGCGGGTTGACTTTTGGAAACAGCCCAATTCTTAAACAGCAATAAAATAAAAGCGTAAAACGCCAGCGGTCCGCCGAAGTTAATTGAATTGCCGAGAATTTCTCCTTCGAGTTGCGCTCCACTAACAAACTGATCCAATAGCAGATAAATAAAAAGAGTAGGTATTAGTGATATAAGAATTAACCCAAATACCTTTAGGAAGCTTTCTTTGGAATTATTCACTTTTCAATACCTCGTAATTTATTACTAATATCCAAACCGGCTTAAGCAACCTTTAATGCAAAACTACAGCAACCTACTTTCGCGATGTAAAGCCTTATGAATTTTATTGTTCAGAATTATTTTTAACGCCCGTCTATTTTCTTAAGGAGTGATGCAATCGTCCTTAAAATAGAATAAGTAATTGATAATTTCAAATTCTTTTTATTTAAGGGATTATAAGCTGGTAACCGAGCTTTACGGAAAGGCGTTCCCGGCTTCGGATTGCTGTTTACCATTTGGGAAAGTTGCGGGGAAAATTATTTAAGCTGTTTTATAGGTGTTACCCGAATTGGCATTTTGAATGTCGATGGTTTCGGAACTGTTGAGCCTACTCAGTATTACTTATCGAGACATTTGCTCAAACTCACCAAAAAATAAAAAGTACTACAAATAGTAATTTGTAACAGTAAGTGACAATGTTAGCCGATTTGAAATAATGACAAATCTGGGCAGGGGTTCTATTTTTCTCTTGCTTGTCCCGTGCTTTATTGTAGAGACTCTTTACCTTTTGATGGGTGATACGAAGATATGATATTTTATTTAAAAATCTTCAACACTCGCTGATTCAGCTCTTAAAAGTATCTTTGGAGAAAATGTAAAATAACCACTAAGAGTCCCATTATTAGTTGATACATAATCTAACTCTAGGAGTTGTTTTGATATTAAGTGTGGTAAGCTCCAAACTGGATTAAGGACAGCCGATACAGTTCCATGGGATAATCCCATTTTTTTTAATTCAACTACTCCTATCTGATGGGCATGATCACATTCTAAAACATTTTTAATAATTCTATTAGCTACTTTTTTATCACCTCTCAGATGAACAGCATAAATTCCATGAGTTGTTTGCATAATTATAGTTTTCAATTCATTTTTTAATGGAATACACTTTGCATTTGCAGCTTCAAAGCAAGTCTCAACTTGGTAGTTTAGATATTCAGCTCTCATGAATTCACCAGGGGGGGTTGAGGGATCGTCATACTTAATATTTGTAATTTCATCAATATTATCTAATGTTACTTCATTTGCTTTATTCCACAAATCAAAAAATGCTTCTTTCAAAAATAAGCTTTCACGTTCATCAAGTACCAACTTTGCCGATCTAAGTCGGCGGGGATTATTAATCGCTTGAGATGAGATATATGCTCTAATTTCTAAAGCATCATCATCATAAAAAATCACCATATCGTCATAAATACTTCCAGGGTATTCTTCATCAGGGATAAGTTGTTTAATACGTATTCTCTCTTCCTTTAACAATTCTTTGATAACTGACAACATTTTTATTAAATCATTTGCCTTATTAATAAATAGTCTTTTAATAGTTATTCCTTTAGCAGCAATTTCAACATTCTTTTTAATGTATTTTTGTTGATTTGGGTCATCTGACCACATTAATGGTGACAAAGTATTTAGTGCAATAATCTTTGTATTAATGCTTGCAATATTTAGTTCATGATAGAGGTCTTGATAATATTCGCCAGGAGTCAGCGTTATAATTCCTTGTAAAGCATTATTTAAATCTGCCTTAAGAGGTCGTAGAATATACTTTACAATATTTTCCTTGAGTTTACTTCGTAAATTAATAAAATCACCACGAAGCATTTTTGACAAACGATCAAAATGTTGGTCAAATGATTGACTATGCATTTTCACATGGTTAAGCCATTGTGATAATTCCTTTTCATTATTTGCTGGCTTATTTGGATAAAAATCTACGTGTGTAAGTCCAGCAAGATTGGTGGGTAAAGAAGTTATTTTATTATTTTCGGTATCAACAACTCTCAAAATCAAGGTTCGCTCTAAGCCCAATTCGGCAATAAAAAAACCAGCCTCAAATAATATGTTATCTCTTGGCTCATATCTTTTTTCATTCCGGAAATTTGTCTCATCATCTGGCGATGCAACAAGAATTGCGGCATCTATTTCAGCGGCATTCCTAAAAAGTGCGTTAATAGTATACTCACCAGGCTTAAAAGAACCTCGCCAAGATTTAGGAGAAGCACCTAAATGTTCAAGAAGTGACCGAACTTGTAAGTTGTAATCTTCACCTTCCTTTGAAGATCCAATAAATATTTTAATTTTTTTCATATCTACTCTGTTGTTGTTGATGTGCAATGACATTAAGCCTAAGCAAAGTCTAGAACAACAATACTATATTTATTAAATATCCTTTATTTATAATGTCTTTCATTTAGAAGCTACTATTAATAAAGCGGAAACGGAACTACAAATATTTGAACTACGTAAATGCAAAGTGCAATAAAAGCTTTTTGCTTGAACGCACCATAATGACTAGTCATTATTGAAAAAAAGCATCAAATTTCATTATTCTTTCCTCTGCCTAAAACTTATTGTCGTTGCCAGGCACTTGTTATGAGCAAATGAACTATTACTATGTCTTTAATACCCAAATAGATATTTTCTTGTAATTTCATCAGCTAACAATTCAAGAGAATCAATAATTTGTTTATTACTTCTTTTCTTTTTTTTTTGATTATAATTTAATATTGACAATTCAGTTAAGGCAATTAATATATTATTTGTTTTAGTACAATCATTAATAATTTCTCTTAATTTTAAAATCGATGAGCCAAGTATTCCCTTTTGTTTATAATCATATGCAATTTTTATAATTTCCTTCGTATCTGCATCTGTAGGTAAATAGATATTGAAAGCTGAAAAAAAATTTTTAAATCCACTCCATTTTTCGAAATCGACTACATAGTCAATTCCAATGAAGTCGAATTCGAATATATTATTTTCAACTAGATAATTCTTAGCAATTTCAGGTATCGACAAATACTCTACGCCATTTTCAGAACAAATATCTTCGATTTTTGCATTAAAATATTGACTCGTATTGCATGCAATACAAAGCATATCAACACCAAAATTACATAAATCTGATATCCCATTTTTTATACAACTCCATGTGTCATTTTCTCTAATATCTAATTGCATAGATAAACCCATGGCAGGAGAGGATTTTATAAAAACCATCGGTAATGAAATATCACCACAAAAATCATTTTTTAATTCATCTTTGATTTTCTCATTGATGAGATGCCATAAATGACTACCGGATAAAGGAGCATTTCCAGTTAAAATACCTATTGTTTGCTCTTTTTCATTAAAAGGAGTATCTACGATATCTAATATCTTCACATTTTCAATAACGCTAATTAATTCATTAGGTTTAAATTCAATTCCCCAATTAAAGTGACTGGCATTAGTCATTAAAGTATAAGGCGGTTGCTGAATAGTAGTAAGAGAGCTGTCAAATACTTGCAATATTGGCTCTGATGTATTGCTTAAATACATATTAATTGGATTTACAAGCCCTTTAGATAAGCCAAACTTATTGACAATTTCTTTTTCGAAAATTCTTTTAAATTTTCCATTTAAATGAAAACCTACTTTTTTATCATTAACATGTTTGTCACCACGACAATGAATAACAATATATTTAGTTGAACCAGAGTTTTCAATTTTTCCAATATATGATTTCAATTCATCTCTTAGGGCAATACCATATTTACCAAGACGAAATCTTCTTTTAGCCGCATCTATACAACCCGATTTGGCTTCACCTTTATTCGGAGTTATATTATGCCAAAGATTTTTATGTTGACAAAAATCTTCGATAATCCTCACTTTTGTAGGAATCTCTAAGTGAATAGGCTTCTTAATCATACTTTTATATTTCCTTCCGAAAAATTGTTAACTCGGTATCTATCCATGATATCGAGCCAGGCGAATCAAGAAATATTTTGAAGGAAGGAGTGCGTTCTAATTGTGAATAAGCTTTCTTTGTTATATCAAAGAATAACACTGTCGGTTCAGATGAGTTATTTAACCCAATATTTGATTTTTTAAAGGCTCCAAGATAGAAATCACTTTCAACGTCAATTTTATCAGACGAATAGTTAACAAATATCTTCAAGTCTATGAATTCTTTTTCCGTGTTAATAGCTGCGCCTTTAAATCTCAATACTATTTTTTCATATTCAGAATCATTTTCAACGCCATCTATTTTTGTTGGTTCATACATTAATATTTTGTTACTCACATCAAGTTTTAGATCACCATATGGTTTTAAGGGTGTTGTGAAAATGCTGACGGATTGTTCTCCTTTCAGATTCTTTTGTAATTCAGTCGCAACTAGTTTTACAAATTTCTTATCTTTTTTAATATGCTCTTTATATTGACCCAATAGGTGCATCACTTTTACTAATGCTGCTTCAGGAGTAATGTCATAGCCACTTGAGATGCCTAAATCTATGAGTTTTGCACTAGTATCATACATTCCTAATAGTACGTCACCTCCACCACATTGCGTAACTACTAGGAATACTACGTTTCTTCTATTAATTGCATCTGAAATTAAATTTAATACTTTCATTGGTTTTGTTGGTAAATTCCCAGCCCCATATGCCATTAAAACAACGCCTCTAAGACTACTATCTTCAAGAATTCTCTCAATTATATCTCCATCTTGAATGCCCGGGAAAAAATTTAGAGAGATTACATTTTCTTCAAACGAATCCAAAACACGAAATTCTGAATGCTGAGGTTTTCGAATTAAATGCTTGTTAATTTTATACTCATCACCAATCCTTCCAAGTGAAGAAAAATTTGGTGAATAGTAGGCATCGTCGTCTGTTGCTTGATTTTTTCTTGTTCTATTTCCTCTAAAAACCTTTTTATCAAAATAAATACAAACCTCAGAAATTTTTGGAATCTTGGAATAGGTAGGATTTGCTAAATATAGTGAAGTAATAAAGTTTTGCCAACCATCATTTCTCAAATTAAACATAAATGCTCTTTGCGCTCCGGTTATAATGACGGGCTTTGATAAATTATCAAACATAAAGCTTAAAGCAGTGGCAGTATAGACCATGGTATCAGTACCATGCAAAACCACAAAACCTTCATAATATTTATAATATTTGTCAATTGCTTTAGCAATTTCTTTCCACTCCTTGATACCAACATTACAGGAATCTAAAGGTTCAGTACTGTACCAATCTATATTAAATCCAATATCCGATAAATTATATTCATCTTTGCAAATATCCCGGAATTTCTGGCATGAAACTACAACTTGTGGACTTTCTTTATCAGCAGTATCCTTTGGCATACTGCCTATTGTTCCCCCTGTATAGATTACGAGAACTCCTTCCTTTTTTAATGGTTCAATGAATCCTCTATCAAATTCCTTCATTTTTCGCCTCATTTTGTCTTTGTGAATATTGATAGCTGAATTGACTCAAAGTCAAATTTAACTTTAGAAGATGAATCAATTCTTAATGATGTCCTTTTTTCATTTTTATTAAATAACTTTCTGAGATTGTGGGTTATTTCAAGATTTTTACTATACAATTCAGTACTACTTAGAGATCTTTTAAGTCGAGCAATTCTGAAGTATTCCATATTTTCTGGAGCACTATTAGATTCATTCTGATTGAAATAGATATTAAGTTCAATTTCGTTATCATCAAACACTCTGAAATTATTAAGCCTAATGAAAGCATGGTCGATATCTGCTCGATCAAAGTTAAAATTATTTCTTTTAGGAGTTCCTATAAAATTTGTAGAGTTAAAGTCTGTCATTTCATTTTTGAAGTACTTAATGCTATATGAGCTATAAGTAAGTTCTCCACGGTAATCTACTTGCATTTCTTCTTTTATTGCATCAATTGATTCAGAATCATTAATTGGAAACTTTGCAAATAAATACTTTAGCTTGCAATAAGCTGCTTCGGTTGTTAAATCACCACCGTTAATGACACCGATATCAAACAATCTTGCATTCTTTTCATACAATTGTAGTTCCACAGTGCCAATTGGACATTGAGTTATATTTAATACAATGACATTTTTATTGATTAGTTTTTGTAATGTATCAAGGAGGTCAGGTGGGTAATCAGGTGCATTTCCAGTTGTATATGTCTTTATTATTATTCCTCGGATATTTTTACTATTCAGTAACAATTTATGCAAACTAATATCCATATCCGGATAAACTTCAAAAATAAATACAGATGCATTGGAGTATTTATAGTTAACATTAAGTTTATTAACTGTAATTTGATTATAATCAACTTTTAATATTTCCCTATGATTAAGTTCCAGTTTATTGTTTAAGATAGAAGCTAAATTTGGATAGTTGGGACTATAAAATCCTTCAGTAGTATTTAGAGAATGCTTTTTTGTTGCTCGATTGCCTCTAACTAATGAATTTCCATAAAGGATACAAACTTCGGGAATATTTCCAGTGCTTCCTCTAGATTTGGGTGCTGCTGCTTTTATTGCTCGAATTATATTATGTTCAGCATCACTCCCAAGCTCAACTAATGGAAGTTCTGCACCAGTGAGAATGATAGGCTTTGATAAACCATCGAATAAAAATGATAATGCGCTTGCAGTATATGCCATTGTG
>JANQLA010000008.1 GCA_028280855.1 Melioribacteraceae bacterium | reverse complement strand
ATCCGTAATTAATCCGACTTCAAATAAACCATCACTTAAAACTTCGAAAGCTTTTTTGTTAATCTCGTTTATTCCCACCCCCGGTGCTATCATTTTAATTTCTTCATCAATCGCTTTAAGAGCTATTTCATAAAGTTCTTTTTGGTTAGCGGTGAACTTACCGTTTATGGGAACAGTTCGGGTAACGTCGGCGGAATAATAGCCGTACTCAGCTCCGATATCCATCATTGCCAAATCACCGTCAAGCATTTCAGAATTGTTATCTTGATAGTGCAGTGTAACTAAATTTTTACCCGACGAGATAATCGGAAAAAACCCATGGCGGGGTGAGTCGTTTTTCTTAAACACATAATTTATTATTCCGTCAACTTCACTTTCGTTCATTCCCGGTTCAATTGCTTTAATGGACTCATTAAGAGCCTCACATGAGATATCTATAGCTTTTTGCAATAACTCCATTTCATAATCATCTTTAATTAATCTCATTTCATGAATGATAGGGCGGGGATCAATAAGCTGGTTGGGCTTGTAACTTCGATCAGGATTTATTGCAGAGTAGACTTTTTTATCAAACTCATCATCACCTAAACAATAATATATTTTTTCTTTTCCCCTTACATATTTAGGAAATATCTTTTCAAACTCGTCAATTGCGTAGGCTGTATCAGCGCCGTAAATATTTATCCATTCTTTTAACCCTGGTTGTTTCCCGTTGAATAATTGCGTCATTAAACCAACTTCATTAAAAAATAGAATAAATTTTTTGTCAGATTGCGGCGAAAGAATAAAAGCTACACCTGGGGTCTCAATACCAGTTAAATAATAAAAATCACTGTTCTGACGAAACTTGAAATCAATATCACTGTTTCTTTTCTTTAATTCTTCACCTTTGAATACCACGACACCATCTTCCAATTTCTTCATTAACTCAATTCTTCTTTTCTCAAAAATTTCTTTGTTAAAATCTTTTGCGAAACTCTGATTTATACTTATAACAATAAAAAGTATAAGTAAAGTTTTTGTAATTGATGAAATCATTTTACCTCCTCATTTGTAAAGGAATTAATTAGATATTGCGGTCTCTTGAAAGTAAAAAGTAAACTACTTTCAAGATAAGATAGACGTACCTAGATATGATTTGTTTTGGTTAAAAAAGTTTCGTGAATTCTATACAGTAAAAAAGAACGGAAAAATGACTCAATCTCCTAAACTCCGCTCACTCTTAGGAAAATCTTTCTACTTCATGGTTTACAGGTTTCACGGATTTTAGGAAAGTATAAATTGCCTCAAGATCATCACGACATTTTAAATTCGAACCCACCGGCTAAATACATTCCGGGAAGCGGTATTTACATTTACCGAATGCAAGCCGGTGATTACACAGAAACACATAAAGCGGTTTTGTTGAAATAGTTACTCTGTCAAGAAACAGGGATACTGTCTTAAAAGCAACTGCTCTTTGCACCATGTCAGTTTGAGCTTGTCGAAAACTGTAAAAGTTCTCAAAACACGTTTCGATAAACTCAACGTGACATCATACATTACTTTTTATAAGATGTCGAGAATCACTTCTCGACATCAAGTTTAGCTGTGGAGAACCTTGAATGTATCTTTAATGCTGTTATGGACACCGGGTTTATCATTTTTTGCAATGCTTCACAAACAAATCCATTAAATGTTTTTGCGGATGCGCTATCTTTTCGCTTTTTCGCCAAATCATTAAGACATTTGCAATTATTTTCTTTGTTAGTTTTATCTTCTTCAGAGTATTTTTCTTTAACTCCTCCTTAATGGAAACTACAGGTATTAACGTTATGCCTCTCTCTTCGGTTATGCAGTTTTTAAGTGAGATTATTGAGTTGAAAAAGTATAGGCTGTTGGGATGAACCTTTTCGAGAATCGATAACTTGTCGAATATAAGTTTATAACTGCAGTCTTCCTTGGGTAGCAAAATCGCTTCGTCCTTTAAGTCTTCAAGTGTGATATTTTTCTTTTTGTGTATGGAGTTATTCGGATGCGCCACAAATGCAAGCTCCGTCTTAAACAATAGCTTTTCATCAAGTTCATTTGAAACAAACGGATCATCTGTAATCAGAAACGCTAAATTTATTATAGCCGAGTTTAATTCCTGTGTAATTGAGTAGTGTGAACAGTTTATTATATCAAAACGAATTTTAGGATATGTCTTGCCGAATTCTGCCAATACTTTGGGAAAGTAATAAATGCCTAGCGTTTCGGGCATTCTTATACTAATGATTTCCGAAGGCTCATTTTGTTCGGTGATATTTTTTACGGCTTCCTCTTCCAGCCTTAGGATTTGGTTAACGTATGTCAACAAATTTTGCCCGGCTTCCGTAAGCGCGGTTGATTTTGATTCCCGGTTGAACAGCTTCACACCTAATTCCTGCTCCAGATTTTTCACCTGTTCGGAAATTGTTGACTGCGCGTAAAACAAAACCTTTGCCGCTTCCTGGAAACTACCCAAGTAAGCAATAGTTCTGAATGTTTTTAGTTGTCTGAGTTCCATATTCCGACGATTCGAATATTCCGATATGTTACATCAAATAAATTCATTTGATTCGAATATAGTGAACTGATAGATTGGGTACAACTTTTTAAATGATTTATTACTGGAGAAGACTATGAAAACAGAAAATATTGGACAGACAGCTTTTGATTATTATAATAACGGTTATAATTGCGCCGAAGCTATGGTAAGAGCACTAAATGAAAATTTTGGTGAAGATGAGGACAACCAAATTACAAAGTTCGCAACCGCCTTTGGCGGAGGAATGGGAAGAACACACGAAGAAACATGCGGTACTTTAAACGGTGCAATTTTATTTTTAGGCAGTAAATACGGGAGAGTCGAAAGCGGCAGTAATATTGACAAACCAATGGATTTAGCAGCCAAATTCAGGGAGCAATTTATAGAAAGCTATTCCTGTACACAGTGTAAAGAATTGCTTGATAATTTCGGACCCCAGGAAAATTCAATAGAGTGTAAAAAAATGGTTTCCAGGTTGGCCGTTGAGTTTGCCGGGATAATAAAAAAACATAACTGTTAAAAAGCTGCAGTTGCGGGAATGAACCTGTTTTATCGAATGCAGCTTTTAAAGAAATTTTCGTAAGAATTTTTGCTATTTCTATCCTTAAGACAATTGAATAATTAGGTAATTATTTTATTACGCCCCTACAGGGCTTTTTAATTTTTACTTTTAATGCAGAAGGCGTTGCCTTCTGCTATATTATTTCACCCCTTCAGGGTTTCAATGTTTATAATAGTAGTTTATTATAAAAGGAATAATGGTTGCAATGGTGATTGACAAATACAATTTAATATTAAGCGCACAGTCACAGCAGAGCAAATATTATATCGGCAGGTCGCCTTCATCCATTGGCGGGGCTTCTTGAAGCTGAGGAATTTCTCCTCCATGAAGCAGATCAAGATTTTCAAAGCGAGCAAAGTCTTTAATAAACTTTAGTTTCACATCGCCAACAGGTCCGTTCCTCTGTTTGCCGATTATAACCTCGCCAACTCCTTCGGTTGGTGTTCCGTCAGGGTAACCTGTTATGCCGTATACTTCCGGGCGATAAAGGAACAAAACAACATCGGCGTCCTGCTCAATGGAGCCGGATTCACGTAAGTGCGAAAGCATAGGACGCTTATCGGAAGTTGACTCAACCGCGCGGTTAAGCTGCGAAAGTGCAACCACAGGTACATTGATCTCTTTGGCAAGCGCTTTCAGCGAACGCGATATCATTGAAATTTCACGCTCGCGGCTGTCCAGGTTTTGCCCCGCACTCATTAACTGTAAATAATCAACTACGATCATTCCTATATTTTTTTCCGCTTTTAAACGCCGGGATTTTGCGCGCATCTCTAGTACCGACAGCGCCGGCGTATCATCGATATAAATCGGGGCGGAGCTCAGCTTATGCACGGTTCGGCTTATCTTTGCGCCGTCTTCGGCTTTGAATTTTCCGGTTCGCAAATTGTGTGCATTAATCCGGGCTTCGGCGGAAATTAGACGGGTTACAAGCTGGGTTGTAGACATCTCAAGGCTAAACAATCCTATCGGCACCCCGTGATCAATTGCAGCATTGCGGGCAAATGATAAAGCAAATGCCGTTTTACCCATTGATGGTCGAGCAGCAACAATGATCAAATCCGATTTTTGAAAACCGCCCATCATGTCATCCAGCGCGAAGTAGCCCGAAGGTACTGAAATATTGGACAAACTTTTCGAGTGAATAGCCTCTATTAATTCAAGAGCTTCTTTAACGGCTTTGTCCATTGATACAAATGATTCTTTTGTACCTTCTTCGGAAATGCTGAATATTTTTGATTCGGCTTCATCCAGCAGATCAAAAACATCTTCCCTGCCTTCGTATGCAGAGCCGGCAATGTCCATGGAAGTTGATATTAGCTGACGAAGAATCCATTTCTCTAGCACAAGGCGCGAGTGGTAATCAACATTTGCGGCAGAAGAAATGTCCTGCGAAAGCTTGCTTATATAAACAGCGCCGCCTGCATCATCCAGTTTATTATCTTTTTTCAATTCCTCGTAAATTGAAACCGTATCAATAGGCTCGCTGGATTCATACAGTGCTACAACGGCGGCAAAAATTGTTTTGTGTTTGGGATCAAAAAAATGCTCCGGCTTAAGGACTTCAATAACTTTGGGCGCAGAATCATTGTCTAAGATAATTGCACCTAACACTTTCTGCTCAACATCAATAACCGCGGGAGGCTGCTTTGCGGTCGCTTTTAATGATTCCAGTTCTCTTGTATTGTCTGCCATATTACTTTGTTAACTCGTCATATAATTTTCTAACTTTTTGAACATCCTCCCAGCAGCCTCTTTTCCATTGAGGATTACGCAACAGGGCGGCAGGATGATAGGTTGCCATTACTTTTATACCGTTTAACTCATGCACATTTTCGCGAAGCCTTGTTAAAGATTCGTTTTTGTTCAGCATTACGTTTGCCGCAATTCTGCCCAGGCATAAAATAATCTTCGGTTTTATAAGATCAATTTGTTTCCACAAATAGGGTGAGCATGTTTCCCGCTCTATGGGTTTGGGGTCACGGTTGCCGGGCGGTCGACATTTTAGAATGTTCGCAATGTATACTTCACTGCGCTCAAGCTTAATGGCTTTTAAAATATCTGTAAGAAGGTTCCCTGCGCGCCCCACAAACGGAATTCCCTGTAAATCCTCCTCAGCCCCGGGCGCTTCACCAACCAGCATTAAATCGGCGTCAGGATTACCCACACCGAAAACAAATTTTTTGCGGGTAGAGCCCAGCTCACATTTTTGGCATGCATTTATCTGGTTATAAAATTCTTCGAGGTTTTTGACTTTTGAATAGTCATCTGAGATGTCTGATGTAAAACTTGTCAAGCTTTTATTCTCTTCTTTTTCGTTAGTTGTAAACTTTAATTGTGGAACAGGTTCTTTTTTTTTAACTGGAACAGGCGTAAAATCAAATCTTTGATAAAGATCATCTCCGAATATTTCTCTTTGCAACTTTAACCTGAATTTTAACTCTTCTGTCATTTTTTTTAAAACCAATTGAGCAAAAAAGGAAAACAAGTTAACAAATTTCCAACACAGATTTTATCTGCTTGATTAAATAATTACCAGATATAGAATACATTTTCAGATAATTTTTTTGATATATTATCTCTTTAAAAGTATAAAGCTTATTATACCGAACTCAATAAGGAACAACGTGGACAATAAAAGAGAGTTTTCACAATTATTGTTAGCGAGGGAGCTTAAGTCGGAAATTCTTCTTGAAGTTATAGCAGAAAGCGTTGTAATGGTAGATGCCTCAGCTCTCATAATTTATGTAAATAATAGAGCCTGCGAATTATTCGGATACGAAAAGGATGAGCTTATCGGACGGTCATTAAATATGCTGATTCCGGCAGCTAAAGTTAAGATTCATGATCAGCATTTAATGAATTACTTTAAGAATCCACAAACAAGAACAATGGGCATTGGGCTTAATCTTGCCGCTATAAAAAAAAACGGTATCGAATTCCCTGTTGAAATTAGTTTAACTTCAATACAAACAACCCTCGGCAGGGTTGCAATGGCATTGATTAGTGACATATCCATTCGAAAAAAAGCGGAAGACGAACTGAAAGAACGAAATGAAGAACTGGATGCATTTGCACATACATTAGCGCACGATCTAACTTCGTTGCTGAATTCCAATGTTGGCTTTAGCGATATGCTGTTAAAAGATGATACGGTTACCCAAAAGGAAAGAGAATACCTAACATCTAAAATATATTCTCATAGCCTCAAGATGAGCCGGGTAGTTAAAGAGATTCTGGCATTTGCTAGTATTAGACGCGAAGAGGTAGAACTTAGCAAAGTGAATATGAAACAAGTTATTAACGAAGCGATTGATCGCGTTCAGAATTTAGCCAAGGAACATGATGCAAAAATAATATTTAAGAATGAGCTGCATAATTGCATGGGTTACGCAAGCTGGCTTGAAGAAGTTTGGTATAATTTATTGAGTAACGCAATAAAATACGGCGGCCGGCCCCCGTTAATTGAAATCGGTTCTGAAGTATCAGACAACAATAAAATAATATACCGGATCAGCGATAACGGCAAAGGTCTTACTCAAGAAGAACAAGAGTTACTATTTAATGCGCCCCACAAAGTGAAGAATAATTCAATTGCCGGTCATGGTTTTGGATTATCAATCGTAAACAAGATACTTAAAAAAATCGACGGGGAGATTAGGGTAAATAGTGAAAAAAACAAGGGGACCTGGTTTGCAATTACGCTTGGGTCCCTAAAATAATTTGAAAGGCGGGCAATACAAAATACCCGCCGGTTAAAACCTTTATTAGTCTTCTTTGAAACGATATTCGATATCTTTATTTATCAATTCGTCAAGGGATAGCTGGTGCGGCTTTGGCCTGCCCTCTATTTCCTGCGAAATTTTCACCAGCTCAGGGTTAACCCTGTCGTCAAATTCGTCTTCAGGTCCTGTTACAAGGTTGTTTACCGCCTCGTTATATTCCAACCGGTATTCATCATTAATTTGACGCGCTCTTCTGGCAACAACAATAACGGCTTCGTAAATGTTGTTGGTTTTCAAATCGATATCCTGTAAAGTAATTGGTTTTACTTCCATTTTAATCTATTCTCCGATATTTCTTTGTTCACAATTTGTAAAACTTCGTTCTGCGCTCGTTTAAGTTCGTCGTTAACTACAATGTAATCGAATTTATCTTTGTAACTTAATTCCATTTCCATTCGTTCAAATCTTTTTCGCAAATCAATTTCCGATTCGGTATTACGTTGAATAAGCCTTTGTTTTAAAACTTCGATACTCGGCGGCATAATGAAAATCAGCAGGGCATCCTCAAAATATTCCTTT
>JANQLA010000549.1 GCA_028280855.1 Melioribacteraceae bacterium | reverse complement strand
AATTAAATTATCACTCAACGTGGAATTGCTGAAAGAAAATTGCTTTACCCGTTCAAAACTAATTACAAGTGTTTTGAAGTTATCGAAAGGAATATTCTTCATTAATTCTTTTGGGATAGTAAGTTTACCGTCATTGCGAACATTTTTAATTCGGTAAAAAGGAACATGTTCTCTTCGTTGCTCAGCTACACCTCCAACAACAATATCAATACGGTCGTTACCATCATCATTCCAGGTTAACTCAAGCCTAAGATTTCTTTCAGAATTGTTTCCAAGCACCCGCAAACTTCCCGTAATTTCTCCCGGCGTTGGAATATTAAACGATGTGTTCTCACCAACTATAGGATTAAATTCAAATCTTACACTCGAGTTATAAGGAAAATCAATAGGCGGATTAGGGCTACCTTGACCGGGGCCCTGTCCGCGACTGCGTCCTCGCAATTCATGAAATAATCCAAGCGATGTATCCAAAATGGCATTATTAAACCTGTATCTGATTTTTCTATCAATAACCTTTGCCTGTTTATCACCAAAAAAAACGCGTCCCAATGCTCGCAACCTAAAGCCAAGTAGTCTTCCATTCGGCGTTTTAATTGAATCGCTCTTGTCATAGAATTCTGCGGAGGAGTAAAAATCGGTCTGTGTATTGTTGTTGAAAGAGTTCTTTATTCCGTTTACTGTAATAATGTTCGAATAACGCGGAACCAGTATCACGGTTCCGGTTGAGTCATAATCACCCGGAAGTATATTCGGGTCGGGAGAAAGTAATTCAATATCAAGTTCTTCGTCAGGACCTTCGCGTACTAACTCTGTTGGACCCGGCTCGTTACATGCTAATGCAAACAGCATGGTCAAAAAGAAATAATATTTGAAGATCTTTATCATGTATCAAATTTTTTAATTGTTATTCACTATTTCAAGATAATTATAAATGACGTAAAATATTCGGATCCCGCGGTTAAGCGGGACCCAAATGCACTTACCTCACTAAGTAAGGCATGCCCCAGGAATGTTCTTCAACTTCTGTTTCGTCATCAAACAATACTTGTTTAGGAATCGCGTTTATAATTGCATGCTTGTGTCCGCGTCCCTGGTTAATTACCCATGACTGCTGAAATGTTCTCGTGTAAAACTGGCCGTCGAATGTTTCATCGATCAATTCAAATCTTTTCTTAGCCCGGTGATGTTTTCCACCTCTCAAAGCTCCGTAAGTAAGTGAAACAAAATCCGTATCGGAATACGTACTTTGCATTTCAACTGTAACGGTTACTTCTTCACCACGGTTCAAGTTTGGAATTTGATTACGATACCCGGGTGACCTTTCAAGGTAAAACTCATTTGGATCATCAACTACTACCTGCTCTCCGTTTGGCAGATCAACAGTAAGTTCTGTAATAAAAATATTAGCTGATCCCGTTCCACCTTCCGGGAGCGAGACCGCACCGATTTTCCAATTTCTTTCAGGATTTTCGGTATTCCTAACCTTTACAAATTTGATGTTGCGTGTTACAACTGTACTAAATTCCTTTTGAATCAGTGTATCCACCAAGTTTGAATCAGGTTTTTCCCCGGGAACCAGCGTAAACTCATCGTACGATGCAGCTATAAACAGTATGCCGTCAAATGTTTTAGTGAGAACTCCGATAGCAGTATCACTTTCTTCATCGAAATCTACTACCAATTCACGGTCAACTAAACTCATGCGCTGCCCAACGCGAACAGGGAAAATCGCTTTTGCCAGCCCGCCGCCAAAAAGATCCATTGCTTCTTCTTCATTGTAATTCGGCTCGAAGGATTGCAGCGATTCATCTTCATCAACCAATTTCTGAAGCGCCTGCAAATCGTTTAGTGATTCATCCCCCGGTTGGGTTACGGAATCAGAATTCTTGCAAGCTGCTGCGAATAAAATGAAGAAAAAGAGCATGCCTGCAGGCAAGAAGAGTTTCTTGAATTGTGTCATTTTTAGTACCTCCAAAATTATTGTCTAATATTCCGACCCCTTTGGAGCATTGCATAACGAAATGCGTGCCACTTCTGCTTTTAATGCGTAACTTGTTGTAAAACAAACGGTTAGAGTTAGATTAAGATCCACTAAAATGCCTGGAATCTCGCTTTAAACGCCTGAATGCATTATTCCAGCTAATTTGCTAAGAGATGTTTGATGGTCTCATCGAGGTAGTTGTTTTCCGGTTGATCTCGAAAAGGTTTGAGAAAGGCTCAATTATTATTATTTGGATTAACCTTTTGAACAGTAGTTGAGAGAGATATTTAATGATGACATTGTTGCTTCGGCTATATTGGATAGGCTGCTTCATCATTGCTATCCTTTTTTATTAATAGTAGGAGTTTTAGATTGAAAAATATGATGAAATCTGACTTAATTTTCTGGTCAGTTTAAACGGAAATTAATAGCATTCATCAAAAATGAAAAGAACTTATTGGGTTCAAATGGGAGGAATTAAAAAGGCTGTAATTTCTTATTACAGCCCTTTGGAAAATTTTTTAAGATGGTGGTGGAGGTTTTGGAGGATCGGGAGTTTCTACGCATAATGAATGAACACCGATCATATCAGTTTTTATTGAGGAATTCTGTTTTTCTTTGTTAATAAAATTAGTTGGAGAAAATAAGTTAAGAGCAAAAAACACATACGGAAAAATTAGACATAATAATCCCATAACAGTCCTTTTTAAATTGTGATATAATTAGTTTGCTACGTTTGATTAGTGTCAATACATATTTATAATAGCGCTTTTATTTTAGTTAGGGATTAAAACATATTTAATTAATTACCGGTGGTGGTGTAGGTGGTGGTGGTGTAACTTTGTTCTGTGAGTTTTTGAATTTATGGTCTTTTTTGGGTGGGTCTGTTTGGTTTGCTTGAACGAAGAACGCAAGCAATAAAAATAAGGTAAAACCAATTAGAAGAAGTTGAATAATAGTTCTTTTCATTTCTAACCCTCTTGTGTTTATGATCAGCTACTACAATATTCGTAAAAATAAATGTTTTAATTTAAGCACTATAAACGCACACCTTCCGGCAAGAGTAAGTTTAAAAAACATTAAAAATTAGTTGTGAATAAAGCCTAATCTCAAAATATTTTTGTGGATTTTGCCTTCTTGAAGTTGAAATAGACATTAAAGTCTAAGCTCAAACTCTTTTAAGCTAGCGTTACTTCTAAATAAATACATGTGATTTTCAACGAAAACTCTTGGTATTTTGTTAAATTCTTCTTGTACAACAAACCTCTCCTGGTCAATAACTCTTTCATCTATTAAGCTTTTTATTGCCAATAACCAACATCGAACTGTATGTAAGCGAGCAACTATTTGCCCATTGTCAACCCATTCTTTTAATTTGACCTCTGTTCCAGTAATTTTGTGTTCAGCATTTAAGATTATTTGATTAACAAGGACAAATGCCTTGTCACAAGCCTCCAAACCATCAATAATTTTCTTTTCTTTGTCCAACGAATCAGCTATTTCCGCTGAAATTGCCAAAATATAAGATAGGTTGTCGTACTTAAACAATTTGTAAGCAACACTCAATAAATCGTCTTTAATATTGCTCAAAATATAAATTTGTTCTTCTGATGAACTCTTAATCGTGTTTAACAGGTAGGTTTGGCTATAAATCATTTCTTCGTCTTCTAAATAGTCCTCATTTAGCCCTTCGTAGTTAGCCCTTGTGGTTGTAATATCTACATTAACTTCTAATAATTTTTTAATAGCTAACATTTTCTCATCATCGTGTTTGACAATTGGGCTTATGTATGCTATAAAGAATAAACTAAAAATATAAATTATTATAAGAAAAAAAACAGTTCTTAATATTACTTTAAAGTGAATTTTTGATAAGATTTCATCATTTTTAAAGGTGCCTATAAATTTATTATATAAGATAAGCTCATACTTAGCTTGAAAGAAACTTATACAGGTTGCAACTAAAGCCGAGAATATTGCTATTTTAAAATGTAGGAGCATTTCAATTGAGAACAAATTATCCCAGACCATATCTCTCCAATCAACAGTTTTTAACAATTGATTCAATAAAATATAAAAACGAAATCTATCGGTAAATTACATCTTTAGTGAACCAACTTAAAAAAAAGAACAAAGAAACAAATTAGTACAATTACCTAGGTGATGTAAAAATTTTAATAAGGGCTAAAAAAATCAACAAATGCGGTTGTGGAGTAAAATAGTCATTAAAATTCATTTCGAAAAATAGGTAATAGTACTTATTTTATTCGAAATAAAAATGTTTTTAATCTAAATGATTTCATAGATGTCGAGAACCATTGGGGCTGTCTCAAAAGTAAAGAATTATAGAAACCCACGATTTTAATCGTGGGTTTATGCTTCAAAAACGAAACTTTCATGAACCGTTTCAACGTCTTTTAACTTTATGAGACAGCCTCACCACTTCTCCACTGAGAACGCGTGCTTTTGACAAGGAATCGTTCTTGACCTCATTGGTAGCACATTCCAATTAATCTGCAAGCAGATGTTTTATAGTCTCATCAAGATAATGGTGGTACTTCTGCGGCAGGTTTTTATATTTCGAATTGAACTTGATTTTAATTGCTTCAAATTCAGATGTATCTAACTTTTCTAAGTCCTTACTAATGTTATTAATATATGTGTTGCCTTTAGTTGTCATTTTCGATATGGAAATGTCATCATTAAATCCAACCATCGATATTACGCCTTTGTTAAAATCGAATTCATTCATAAAATAATGTTTGAAGAAAATTCCCCGTACATTTTCTGAAACAATTATCCTGCTCAATCCGCCAAGTTCTTTCCCTGTTTCATTGATGGATGTATGAGAGAACTGTTTTTCACGCATTGAACTTAGTATTAGACTTTCCAGGTTTGATTTATCGATCTTTGTCAACGACTCGGGTAAATCGCCGATTTTGATAATTGTACGGTTCTCCGTCTTAGCAAAAATAGCAGCGCGTTTAATTACCGATTCCAGTTCCCTAACATTTCCTTTCCATTCAATTTTTTCCAACTGGTCCATAACTGCCCTCGAAATTCGCAATCTTGAGTCTTCCTTTTTTGCGAAGAAAGCCGCCAAAACCGGGATATCTTCTTTGCGCTCACGTAACGGCGGTAAATCAATAGTAATTACATTTAATCTATAATAAAGATCTTCACGAAATTTTTTTTCAGCAACCAACTCCTTCAAATTTTTATTTGTTGCGGCAACTATTCGTGTATCGACGTAAATTGTATTTGTTGCACCAACCTTTTGTACTTCACCGGATTGCAGAACACGCAAAAGTTTAACCTGGAATGTTTCGTTTGTTTCGCCGATTTCGTCAAGAAAGATTGTGCCTTTGTCTGCAGCTTCGAACATTCCCTTTTTATCTGCAACAGCATTTGTAAATGCTCCTTTGACGTGCCCGAATAATTCACTCTCCAAAAGAGTTTCAGTAAGCGCCGCACAGTTAATCGCAATGAACGGCTCTGCTTTCCGGATGCTAAGCTGATGAATAGCGTTTGCAACCAGCTCTTTTCCGCTACCACTCTCACCCAGCACCAGAACAGTCGCGCTTTGAGAAGCAACTTTTTCGATCATCTTTACGACTTTTTGCATTGCGGAGCTTTGATAGATAATTCCAAAAAAGTTTTTGACTTCAATATTAATTGCTCCCTCTTCTTCTACTTCTTCATCACGTTGAGCGTTTTTAAGATCGCCAATTTCCGATTTTAGTTTGTTAATTTTTTCAAGCACCGAGCTATCGCTGTCGGATACATCAAGTTCTTTTTCAAGCTGTGCTAAAATGCTTTCCTTGGAATGAAGAGCTTTCTGCAGAATGGCTTTTTCATCAATACTTTCAGAGAGTAATTTATCTTTAGCTAAAAACTGATTATATATGTAGGCGAAAATCATAAAACTCAATGGAAGGAAAAAGAATGCGTAGTTCAGTTGAAGTTTGAAAAGAGTGAATAAAACCAGCGATAAAGCATAAAGAGCGGTTAAAAGAATTAAATTGTCAACAACAATATTCCCGGTAAATTTTATTAAACACATTCCCAAAACGATCAAGACAAAAAAGAAAACAGACGCTATTCTGAAATTATTGTTCAGAAATGAACCGCTATTCAAGTTATCCGTTGCAATTGCATGAAGACCGACGCCCGGTAATTGATCGTCAAAATATGAAGAAAGGTTACGTGCTATCGATGGATCAACAACACCGATTAGAACCGTTTTGCCACGAAGTGAATGTAGCAACAAATCGTTTGATTCGGCAAGCTGTAAAAACTCCACGAGACCAAATGATTTGTATGATTCCCATGAGTGACTAAAATTAATAGTTATCTCGGAATTACTTGAGGCATCCTGATTATTTGTTAAAGATGCAGCGAAAGCCCTTTCAGTATCATGATTAACACTCACATTTAGCGGGATAACAATTCCGTCGTCCGTTAAATAATTAATATGCGCTGTGCTTACATTGTCGTTTACATATCTAAGACTAGGATAGCTGATAGAATCGGATTTAAATATAATATCCGACGAGCTAATAGTTTCAAGCTGAGAAGCAAGAATCACATTTTTCGTTTTTGATATTTCATTTAACAATAGTTGATCATAAATATCAAGTGAGGAAACTCTTCGGGATAAAAAAACCTCCAGACCGATTTTGTCCGGTTGATAGCGCGAAAGATAGTTTAACAAAATAGCATAGTAACTTCGTTTTATCGGCCAGCCGCCGAGCCGGCGAATATCGTTATCATCAATTCCAACAATAACAATATTTGTGTCTGCACTTGATGAACCGCCAACAGTCCTGAATGTAGAAGTAACAGAGTTATTTATTGAGCCAGTTAACGAAGGAAAGATAATTAGTATCAAGATCGCAATGGTTGTCGAAATTAAACTTATAAGTTTACCGTTACTTAAAAGACTTTGGATGTTTTTCATATTGGAATTATTTTAGCGTGCTAATAAAACGTGTCCAATTTACGAAAATTCCAAATGATACTGCGAGGTTAAATATGCAAATGGTAATTAACAGTATGGCTGTACACACTTCGGGTAATAAGAATAATCCTGCAATAATTTTTGTACACGGATTTCCGTTTGACAGCTGGATGTGGCATAAACAAGTGCAGCGCTTCAGAAAGGAATTTTATTGTGTTACTTATGATATAAGGGGTTTGGGTGAAAGCTATGTCGGCGACGGGCAATATACGATGGAAGCTTATGTATCGGATTTAATGTCAATCATTGATCATCTTGGAATTGAAAAACCTATTCTTTGCGGATTGTCTATGGGGGGTTATTTGGCGCTTAGAGCTACGGAGAAATTCCAGGAAAGATTCAGCGGGCTTGTTTTATTGGATACAAAAGCCGATGCTGATGATGATAAGGGTAAGCTTGTGCGAGCGAATAAAATCAATCAAATTAACATTGACGGACTTGAAGCATTTGTAGACGGTTTTGTTCCGCCGCTTTTCGCCGAAGAAGCTGAAAAAGATTATAAGAAGCTTTTTTATGAAACGATTCATAGGTGCAAGCAGAACAATCCGCTCGGAGTAAAAGGAGCGCTAATCGCAATGTTAAGCAGAACAAGCACAGTAAAGTTCCTGAAAAAAATTAAGATCCCAACACTGGTAATATCAGGCTCCCAGGATAAATTGACACCTCCCGTTAAAATGCGTGATATATCGGAGAAAATCCCGAACTCCGAATTTGCTATAGTTCCGCGGGCAGGGCATTTAAGCCCGCTTGAGAATGCTCCGTTCGTTAATGATGTGATTGAAGGGTTTATTAAGAGGAGAGTATTGATTAAGTGAAGAAGTAAGTGGGGTGAAACGGGGAATGCGTAAATGGTTGCATAGGTAAATAGTTGAATTGTTGAAAACATTTACGACTTTTGTTTGGCAGATTAATAGTTTGTCAACCGAAGACGCGCAAATAAATATTGAGATTGCAGCGTTAGCTAGTATTTTGTATATTAAATTAAAAACATCAAATGGGACTTGTCATTTCAAATAGCACTATAGAATTGTATTCAAATTTTCTTACCAAACTGGATACAGATTCGAAAAAGAAGCTTATCTTAAAACTTACTGAATCACTGGAATCAAGTAGTGAGTTCAAAGACGACATGGACAACATTTTTGGCGCGTGGGAAGATAACCGCAGTTCAGATGAAATTATAAAATTTATTAGGGAATCGATGGTTAATAAATCCGACGTTGAGCCAATGGAATGAAGTATCTCCTAGATACAAGTATTTGCATTCACTTCTTTAGAGGACAATTTGAGTTAAATAAAAAGTTGGATAAAATTGGATTTGCCAATTGTGCAATCTCTGAAATTACTTTAGCTGAGCTAGTATTTGGGGCAGAAAACAGTTCCAATCCCGCAAAGAATTATGCAATTATTGATAGATTTATCGAACAAGTTACTATACTTTCCATAATTCAATCCATTTATAGATACGGTAAAGAAAAAGCCAGGTTAAGAAAATCTGGTAATATAATTAGTGATTTTGACTTATTAATAGGATGCACTGCAACTGAGTATAACCTCATACTTGTTACTGAAAATACAAGAGAATTAAAACGGATATCTGGAATTAAAATTGAGAATTGGATTAAAAGATAATTGTGACGGTTGTTTCCACTGTGATTTGCTATCATTGATACATAATTATACAAAGGTGCAAAATGTTGTTGAATTATGTTAACTCTGCATTAAGGGAAGCCAGGTACGAAATTCTAACCGACGATAAAACTTATTATGGCGAGATTCCGGGTTTTGAAGGTATTATAGCAAATGCCGATACTTTGGAAGATTGCAGGAAACAATTAAAAGAAGTGTTGGAAGAATGGATTCTTCTGCGTGTGTCTAAAAATCTTCCTCTGCTTGAAATTAACGGTGTTACTCTAAAAGTCACCGATGTTGCCTAATAGTTCTGATATCACTAATTAGAAAGAGGACTTTATCATTAATGCTTACCTGCCTATTAATATCATTGCTGGTTTCATTTAATTTACCGGCTCAAACTGTTCAGGATTCGGTAGTCAATTTTGACAAAATCTTTGGCAAATATGATGCTGAGGGATGTGCGGTTATCTATAACTTAGATAGCGATAGATATTTACGATATAACCTGGAAGACTGCGACTCAGGTTACTTACCGGCCTCAACATTTAAGATACCAAACACGTTAATATTTCTCGAAACAGGGATAGTAAAGGATATTAACCACCAACTCAAATGGGACGGTAAAAACAGAGGTATCAAAAGTTGGAACAAAGATCATACTTTAGAAACAGCATTTAGGAATTCTGCAGTGTGGTACTATGAAGAAATAACGAAACAATTGGGACTTGGAAAAGAAAAGGAATTTCTTGAAAAACTTAATTACGGCAACCAAAAAGTGAACGGTAACTTTCCCTTTTGGTTAAAAGGGGATTTAAGAATAAGCGCAAACCAGCAAGTGGATTTCCTTAAAAAACTTTATACAAATGATCTTCCATTTAACGAAGAATATTTATCTACGGTAAAAGACCTGATGATATTGGAGCAGGATTCAACTTACACATTGCGTGGAAAAACCGGTTGGGCAAGACCGGAAAATCGAGAGGTCGGCTGGTTGGTCGGTTACCTGGAAACAGACGAAGATGTGTTTGTGTATGCTGTAAACGTTCGGGCGGAACGGGGGAATAAAATGTTTAGAAAAGCGAGATTAGAGATAGCAAGGGAAATTTTTAGGGAACTGGGAATAGTTCAGTAAAATACTACTTCATGATTAATATAATTTCCATCGACGTAGTTAAACTTTGCACTGAACAGTTTATCCTGAAACAGCCACGGAATAAAATGTTTATCGCCTTCCCATAGATTAAGTTCTATTAGCTTATCATTATCAATCCATTCAAGTTTACCTTCAGGTGAGTCAATCAGTTCGCCTTTATATCCGTCAAAAACAAAACAGAACACGTACCAGTCTTCAACAGTATCGAACATAGGAAACGTAATAAATCCTTTCATCTTCGGATTACTGACAGTTAATCCAGACTCTTCCCGGACTTCTCTTATAGCGCATTCCTCTGGAGTTTCACCTTGTTCAAACTTACCGCCAAGCCCGTTCCACTTCCCTTCGTGGTAGTCGTTTTCTTTTTTATTTCGATATAGCATTAATGTTTTGTTATCATGCTGAACGTAACAGAGTGTAGCTAACTTCATAACACCTCAAAGGCTTTATAGCCACAAAGGCGCTAAGAAGCAAAGAAATAAAAATAGATTCTCAGGCTGTTAGATAATTCCTTCGAGTCTTAGTGTCTTGGTGGCAAGTTTTTAAAGAAACTTACTGTTGATCAAATAATTTTTAACGTAATCCACTACTCCTTCTTCAAGAGAGCGTATTGGTTTTTTATACCCTGATTCAATTAGCTTTTTAAGATTCGCTTGAGTATGATATTGGTACTTTCCTCTTATATCCTCCGGCATATCAATGAACTCAATATTAACAGATTTATTCATTGATTTGAAAACCGCCGTAACTAACTCTTTCCAGGAACGGGCAATTCCTGTACCTATATTGAACAACCCATTTAATGTTCTATTCTGCAAAAAGTATAAAGTCATATCTACAGCATCTTTAACATAAACAAAATCGCGTACCTGTTCGCCGTCAGCATATTCGTCTTTATATGATTTAAAGAGTTGTACCTTGCCTGTATCTCTAATCTGTTCGAAAGATTTGTGGACAACGCTTCGCATATCTTCTTTGTGATATTCATTTGGTCCATACACGTTAAAATATTTTAGTCCGACTACCTCTTCTATCATTCCCATCTTGTGCAGCCACAAATCGAAAAGATGTTTTGAATAACCGTACATGTTAAGCGGCCGAAGTTCATTTAGTTTTGACTGATCGTCATCATATCCTTTCGAGCCATTCCCGTATGTCGCTGCCGAAGACGCGTATATAAATCTTGCTTTGTGCGTCAAACAATACTTTGCAAGATCCTGCGAATAGTGATAATTATTCTGAAGCAGAAAGTCAGCGTCCTTCTCCGTGGTAGCAGAACAAGCGCCCATGTGGATAATCGCATCAACTTCAAAGGGAACAGCATCTTCAACTATTAACTCAATAAATTCCTGCTTGTGGTAAATATCAATAAATTTTAACCCAGGTAAATTTTTCCATTTATCATCTTTGCCTAGTTCGTCAACAATTACTATCTCTTGTTCACCAAGTTCATTTAATCGGGATACTATTGCACTCCCGATAAATCCGG
>JANQLA010000547.1 GCA_028280855.1 Melioribacteraceae bacterium | reverse complement strand
CATTTATTCCTCCTTCAGACGAAAGAGAATATCAACTCTCAAAAATTCTTAAAGACGATGATTCAAAATTTACCAACATCGGGAACATAGGATTAACCGTAACAAACTTCGGTACATACGGGCACGGCTTCGCAAAGTGGCCGGAACAGCCTTCGTGCGAGTTTCCGCTGGGAAGCGGCATTGAACACCTATTCGACGGCGGCCTTTGGATAGGCGGTTATACAAGCGAAGACGGGCAGGGAAGCAACAGGCAAGGACCTTTTGTAACAACGGGCGCAGTGGACGCATCTTCAGTTGCCAACAGGGGCGGGGGATTCGAATTTACCAACGACCCGGATAATTTTGTCGGTGAAAGATCATCACTTATTGACTCAAAGTTTTTCTCCCCCGATGCAATTTCGCACCAGGATTTTATAATGGATTACACCGATACAAACAGATTCTTTGATAACGGTGAACCTGTTGTTGATCATTCGCCGTTAGGAGTAGTTATACACCAGGAATCTTATGCTTGGAATTTTCCATTTGCCGACTTTTTCGTAATTATGAATTACACAATTAAAAATGTTTCTGATAAGCACATTGATAGCGTTTATGTCGGTTTGTGGACCGATACTGTTGTTCGAAATACAAACATAACATCACCCCGTGTCGGCGGGCCATTCTATAACAAATCGGGTAACGGCTACGACGACTCATTATTTATTGCGTATGAATTCGATTCCAACGGAGACATTGGTTTCACGGATTCGTATATAGGTATACAGTACCTTGGCTCATCCGAGCCCCATGACAGCGTTAACTTTACGAGCTGGCAGTTTAGAAATACGACCAACGCCAACTTCTTTGCTCCGCAGGATGATTTCCAGCGATATCAAAAACTAATTGGCTTTTTCGGCGGAACAAACAGGTACGGCGACGGAATTGATCCAGCTCAGCTTCAGCAAGCGAGCAATCGTTCTATATTAATTTCTGCCGGCAGCTTCAAAAGCATTGCTCCCGGGGATTCGTTAAATGTAGTATTTGCAATAGTTTGTGCTAAAAAATTTGGAACCGATTTGGCCAGTCTCGATACTGAAGAGCAGCGAACCAACTTGTATAATAATGCGGGATGGGCCATTCGAGCCTATAACGGTGAAGATAGAAATGCAAACGGAGTTCTTGACCCTGGCGAAGATCTAGACAGTAACGGCGAAATAACACGTTACATTCTGCCGGCGCCACCGAATATACCGCGCGTGAAAGTTATACCTGAGAGTCAGAAAGTAACTATATACTGGGATAGGAGAGCAGAAGAATCAATTGACCCAATTTCCGCAAAAAAGGATTTTGAAGGATATAAAATCTTTCGAACAAACGCGGGTTTCGATCTAACAGAATCACAGGATATACTTGGCTCGCTGGTACTTGTTGCAGAGTATGATTCGGTTGGAAACAACATCGGTTATAATACCGGATTTGACGACATTTTGCTCGACCAACCTGTTACTTTTGAAGGAGATGATACCGAGTATTGGTATAAGTACGAAATCGAAGATGTGTTAAACGGCTGGCAGTACATTTATGCAGTTACGGCTTTCGACGAAGGAGATCCTGAAAACAACTTGTCAAGCTTGGAGTCGAGCCCTTTAGCAAATTCCAACAAAATTATTCCGGGTACTAAACCTACATCGGATAAAGGTGTTGATGTAGGTGTATATCCTAACCCGTATTACGGTAATGCATTTTGGGACGGTTCATCCGAAAGACTGCGAAAAATTTATTTTTATAACCTGCCTGCAGAATGTGAAATTACAATTTATACTTTGTCAGGCGACGTCGTTAGACGACTGCGGCATGATCAACAGAGCAACGGTTCGGATTTAAGATGGTTCGAAACATTCAGCCGCGACGGTAAACAGCAAATGTCCGGCGGTGAACATGCATGGGACCTGGTAACCGAGGACGATCAGGCTATTGCGACAGGTTTGTATTTATTCTCTGTAAAAGATTTCTCAAACGGTAACATTAAGACCGGAAAGTTTTTAGTAATAAAATAAAGGAACGAAAATGAAAGCTAAATTTACAATTCTAATATTCCTTCTGGCTTCAGTCGGTTTATTTGCCCAGAACGAAGTTACAATAAGAGATATTCAGTTTGTTGAAGCAGACTCATTATTATTTTACGGTCAAAACGGTGCCGAACCCACACCACCACTGGAAGGACAGACTGTTACCGTTCAGGGTGTTGTTATGAACCAAGCGTATTATGGACAGAATCCTGACAGTGCCAGGTTTACACACCATGGAGCACCGGCGGTATGGATTAATGATCCGGACAACAGGGAATGGGGTGGAATAATAGTGAGAGATCCGGAAGAATCACCAGACTTTGCTATTTTAGATTCAGGTTTTGTGATAAAAGTTACAGGCGAGGTTTCAAGTTTCTTTACAACTACACAGATAAATATAACAGGATTTACTGCTGCTGATGTTATTGGCTTTCAGGATCGTCCGGAGCCTGTTCAGCTTGCATTAGATTCTCTTATTGTAACTGCAAATCCACTTACGCCGAATTACCTTGCCGAAAAATGGGAAGGCGTTTACGTTGAATTTAAAGACCTTATTGTAGTAGAGAACAACACTTTGGGAAATAATTCGTTTACTGTAGCTGACGCCTCAGGCAGACAGCTTGTAGTATATACAACAGGCGATTACTTCAGGAATGTTTTTGATCAACCTTTAATTGGCTCCTCTCTTAGACATTTAAGGGGAATAATTGATAACAGAACAGATTCTCCATCATGGTTTATTATTAACCCTCTATATGACGGCGATGTCGTTTACGGTGATGTATCTCCTCCAAATATTCTTGATGTACTCAGAGATAAGCCGGTAGTTGGATTTGGCGAGGAAGTTACAATTACTGCAAATGTATTTGATGCCGACGGAACCGGTGAAGTTACTTCTGTTACATTGCATTATTCATCGGACGGTACTAATTACACCGAAGTTGCAATGAATTTAATAAACGAAGTCGATTCGATTTGGAGCGCTGCAATACCTTCTTTTAACGATTCAACATTTGTTAGCTATTATATAATGGCAGAAGACGCAGACCTGGCTTCCTCGGCCAGTCCAAGCGGTGCCGAAGAAAGCCCGTTTACTTACTTTGTGCTTAATCGACCGTTAGCTATTGCAGAAGTTCAGTATTCGCCTTTCGGTTCGGGATTTAGTTCTTACAACAATTATGAAGTTACTGTAAGCGGTATTGTTACTGCCGATACCTCGGATATCGAAGGCGACGGTAACAACATAGGACCGCAGGTTTATATGCAGGATGGAAACGCTCCGTGGTCGGCAATTCAAATCTTCGGAACTGAAGCTGATCAATTGCAAAAGGGTGATCAAGTTACCGTGACCGGTATTGTAAATGAAAACTTCGGTTTAACCAGGATAGGTAACCTGAACCAGGGAGCCAGTGTAACGGTAAACCAATCCGGTGTTGAGCTGCCTGAACCGGTTGCTTTAACAACTGATGTAATTAACGGGCTTTCAGGAGATGAACTTCCCGCCGAACAATACGAAGGTATGCTGCTTAGCTTCAAAGATGTTTTTGTAGTAAACG
>JANQLA010000486.1 GCA_028280855.1 Melioribacteraceae bacterium | reverse complement strand
CAAATATTGATTCGAATATTTTTGTTGATAATGAATCTGATGATGACGCGGGCGCTTTGTTTGTGGGTGGCCAGGAGCACCGTTACGATTCGCCGCTTGATCCTCTCCCGTCTAAGGATCAATTCTTTGTCAGCATTAAAGGGAATCAATTTATTGGTAACAGGAATTCATCATTAAATTCAGGTGCAATGCGCTTTACAATGGAAAGCAGGGGGGAATTTATTAACAACATCGTTGCACAGAACAACGGGATTTATTTTCAGCGCAGTGAAGTGAAAGTATTGCGGAATATAATTCTCGACAATTTTCTATTCATAGAAACAAAGGAAGAGTTGGAGCCCGGTATTATTGAGGATAATATTATTTGGGCTGATTACAACAGGCAGGTTGAAGCACAAGTAAGAAACAATAATATGAAATCGCCGGAAGATGGGAATTACTATAAACCAATTTCTTTTATCGATGATGCGGTTGAGTTAAAGATTTTATCTTCAAATTGGCTAAGAAGTACAAACGAAACAACAATGATTGTAAATAACCGGTTCAATAAAAATGAACTCGCAAATAGAGTTACCCGGATTGGTAAAAGATGGGGAATCGTAAAAGAAAATGATAATGACTCGATTGTACTTTGGGGAAAATTTTCTGCGGCTGCTAGCGCCGATATTTTTCCTACTTATACATTACAATAATTGCCAGTGAGCTAGTATAAAAAATCTTAATCTTTATCTTGCTCTTAATCTTAATCTGATTAACGAGGTGAAACGAAACAGATTAGGATAATGATTAAGTAAAATAAAGATTTAGCTGTTTGGTGGCCAAAAGGAATAGCCACGAAGTCAGGAAGACACAAAGGGTAATTGCAATTTTAAAACAAATATAAGGTACCATTAGAATTCCTTGAAAGCATGAATGTTTTTTTTGTTTTATAAAACCTTCGTGCCTTTGCGCCTTGGTGGCAAAAAATATAGCCGGTTAAAACAAGAAGACCGATTAGGATTAAGAATGGTAAAGAAATTAATGAAAACAAAATATTCGATTTAAGGAGAATCAAAAATGTTCAGGAAAAATTTTATTGTATGCCTTATAGCATTACTAGTGCTGTCTTCAATTTCATGTGCGCAGGAAAACGGGGAATGGAATCCACAGCGAATAAACAAATGTGTTGAATTGCTCGAGAGCGGCCAGCCAGTCTATTACGGAGTCGGTAAGGGCGGATATGAGGAAGGATTAAAGGCAGCCAAAACATGGTCGGACTACTTGATATACAACATGGAACACGCCCCGCTCGATTTTACCAAGCTGCGTGAGTTTATGAAAGGATTAGTTGACGGCGGACCAACACCGAGCGGACATCGAACTCCTGCAGTGATTGTCTCTTTACCGGTCCTGGGTTTGGACGAAAACTCGTTTCTTGCAGGCGCATGGATGGTTCAACAGGCTTTGGCACAGGGCGTTCACGGCATTCATTTAGCGCGTGCAAGGGATCCGGAAGCCGTTAAAAGATTTGTCCAATGCGTGAGATACCCTATCCATGATCAGGCAATTGATATAATCGGCAAAGGCTACAGGGGATGGGGAAGCCATAAATTTGCCGCCTGGGTCTGGGGTATTGATGAACAGGAATACTTGAAGAAAGCTGATGTTTGGCCTTTGAACCCCGAAGGGGAATTAATGCTCGGCGTTAAACTCGAAGACCCGTTAGCGCTTGCGAACGCCGAAGCAAGCATATCCGTGCCTGGGATTTGTTTTGCAGAGCACGGCCCGCGTGATTTCGGCTTTTATCTCGGTTCGCTTGAAGGTAGGGCTGATCCGCCGGTGCCCGAAGGAGTTCAGGCAGCCGTGGATAAAGTACTGGAATTATGCAAAAAGTATAATGTATTCTTTCTCGACAACGTGCTTCCTGATAACGTAAAGAAAAGACTCGACAAGGGTGTTATGATTGGCGCGGGCAGAAGGGAAGACGCCGCTGAAATCGGCAGGCAGCATACGAAACGGGTTATGCCTTGGAAATGATTTCGATTGCACACAATTCCGAATACTGATCAACCAGGGTTTTAGGATACTTTTATAATGAAAAGCTTCATTAAGCTTACTATCGTTTCATTGTTTCTAATAATATCATTGGTTTATACTATGCCGAAAAAATTTTGCAGGTATCAAAAAGACGGAAACGTTTATTACGGTAAGGTAGAGGGAAATAAAGTTTATCCATTAGATAAAGAGCCATGGTTAAACGGTCAAATTGCAGGTGAACATGTTGATATCGATGAAGTAGAACTGCTTCATCCTTCCGAACCTCAAATCATAATTGGTCTGGGTAGCGCTTATAAAAATAGCTGGATAGGAACTACACCTGCAAAGACTGTTCGATGGTTCTTAAAGCCTCCAAGCGCTGCCGCATCACCGGGTGAGGATGTCGTACTTCCGGCAGCTATTGAAGAATGCAAGGTTGAAACTGAACTGGTTATAGTAATTGGTAAAACAATAAAAAATGGTAATGAGAGTGAGGCTGCTTCTGCAATTTTTGGCTACACTATTGGGAACGACATTGTCGGTAATAAAGATTCATACCTGAAGAAAAACAAGGAAACAGCAGAATCTGCAGGAGCGCTCCTCGGCCCGGGATTAAAAATATGTGATAAGTTCGCTCCTTTCGGACCATTCATTTTTACTGATATTGATTGGCAAAACAGAAATTGGTCTCTTACTATTAATAAGACAGACGGACAAAAGATTGTTCACAAAGATAATACTAATAACCTGGTTTACTCACCCGAAAAGATAGTTTCCGATTTGTCTAAAGTACTAACTCTTAACCCTGGTGATATTATTCTTACCGGCACTTCAAAGTCTATTGTTGTTGGAGACGGTGATGTAGTAACTGTAACTATCGAAGAACTCGGAACCTTGGTAAATAGAATTAAAATAAAAAAGTAAATTCATACTAAAATTTGGAAATGAATAAAAAGAAAATAGCGTTAGCGGTTCCGGTATTACTGGGCGCTGTTATAATTTATTTTGCTTACAGCAATTACGATTTAGCCGTAATAGGTGCGGGTTACAAGGCAAAAAATCTTTGCTCAGAAATATTTGTTGCAGGGAGAGATGCGGAAGAAGTATTATCCGTTGACTTAAAACATCCCTTGTCTAAATATTTTTCCGAAGAAATAGATTATACGAATAAAACCGTTACTATAAGCACAGCTTTCGGGTTGGTCTCTCAAACAGCATACTATCGTGAAGGATTAGGTGTAACTCTTAACTTGAACGAACAAAATCAAAAGGAAAGTTTAGACTTAACTTCAATATATCCTCAAGATTTCACCGAGCTTCCAACGTATGGTAAATTCCCGGAGGGTATTGATTCAGTTCAACTGATTGAAGTTGTTCAAGAAGCCTTTACGGAACCCGATACAAACCGTTCAAGAAGAACACGAGCCGTATTGCTAATTTATGACAATAAAATATTAGTTGAGCATTATGCCGAGGGGTTTAACAAGAATACATACTTTTGCGGCTGGTCTATGACAAAGAGTGTTACAAACGCTTTAATAGGACTGCTTGTTAAAGATGATTTTGTATCACTCGAAGATTTTATGCCTATTGAGGAATGGTATGATGACGAAAGAAGCAAGATCACTTATAATGATATGCTTCGTATGACACCAGGATTAGAATTTGAAGAGAGTTATAAAAATCTTACAAGCGACGTGATGCAGATGCTCTATGCTTCAAAAAATTCTGCGGCTTATGCTTATAGTAAGCCTCTCATCCATGCACCCGGCGCGGTATGGAATTATTCAACCGGTACTACTAACGTTTTGGCTTATGCTTTCAAAAAAGTTTTACGGCAAAACGGAATTGATGACAAACTATATCCTTATCAAAAATTGTTTTACAAAACCGGTATGACTTCAACTCTGCTTGAATACGATGCTTCGGGAACCTTCTTAGGAGGAACAGGAATGTATGCCGTTGCAAGAGACTGGGGAAAATTCGGTTTACTCTATCTGCACAAAGGGGTTTGGAAAGGTGAGAAAATACTTCCCGATGGCTGGGTTGAATATTCGTCGGCACGCAACCCTGATTCAAGAAAAGGAAAACATACTGCACATTTTTGGGTTAAATCAATCTTAGAAGAAGACGATGAAAATTATAAATATATGACTCGGCTTCCCGAAGATATGTTGTACGCTACCGGGCACTACGGTCAGTATGTAATGATAATTCCTTCCTATAAATTGGTTGTAGTGAGACTTGGATTTACACGGAACTCTGATGACTGGAACCAGTTTTCATTTTTAATTAGCGTAATAAATTGTTTTAGGCAAGTATGAAAAAGCTTCGTCCAATATTATTATTTGTTCTCTTGAGTTTTATTTCGCTATATGGCAAAGACCGCCCACTTAAACAAATAGAATATCCCTTAAAAGTTTTTTATGACGGCGGCGGAACTCTTTTTAATTATTTAAGAACAGATATAAACTTTGTTCACTTTGTCAGGAATCAAACCGAGGCGCAGGTTCATCTTCAAATTAATTCAAGCCGTACAGGGGACGGGGGACGAGAGTATTTTCTTTTATTTAGGGGAATGGGAAAATTTAATGCTCTTGATGATACGCTTATTACATCAGTTCCGGGTAATGTTGCAGATAAAGAACGCGACGAACAGCTTGTTAAAATAGTTAAACTGGGTTTGGTTAGGTATCTTAGCAAAACCCCTTATAATAAACATATTGATGTGGTTTTTGAAAAAGAATTTGACAATGAATCATTTGAAGATAACTGGGATGGGTGGATATTCGGACTCGGACTTCGATTTGCATTGGAAGGCGAAGAATCCAAGAAGGAATTTTTCTGGGCTGCCGATGTTGACGTGGACAGGGTGAAAGAAGAATCGAAAATTAAAATCAACGGTTTTTATTCGCGCGATATAAAAGAATTCGATAACGATGAAGAACTTTCGACGCAACGGAAAGTAAACTATTACTTGGATTTATTATATGTCGCATCAGTATCGGATCATTTTTCTGCAGGCTTCTTTTCGGATGTGCGGTCACGAACTTTTGATAACATAAAATTCGGCTTTAACCTGTCGCCGGCAATTGAATACAACTTTTTCCCCTACAGGGAGTCCGTTAGAAAGATTTTTACCCTTCTTTACCGGGTCGGATACACGCGCAACAATTATTTCGAGAAAACAATATTTTTTAAAGACAACGAAAGTTTATTCCGGCAATCCTTCGCAGTTGATTACAGGTTAAACGAGGTTTGGGGCGAGGCTAATTTTAACCTTAGGGCTTCGAGTTACCTGCACGACCTGGAACAAAACAGGGTGGAATTTCGAACGCGTTTATCATACAGGTTATCGGGCAACTTTTTATTCGATGTATTGGCAGAAGCTTCTTATGTGAATGATCAGATCTATTTGCCGCAGGAAGGTGCGACCCTCGAAGAAATTTTGCTGAACCAAAAAAAATTATCAACGCAATACGAGTATGAGCTTCGTTTTGGATTCAGGTATACATTCGGCTCAATATATAATAATGTTGTTAACGCAAGGTTTTAAGAAACATTTTAAATTAAATGTGAAGCAGGAATTAAAATATTTTAGAGCACAAATGAGAATTGGAAATAAAGGTGATTATCGATTTTTAAATAACAAGCTGCAATTAACAAATTACAGATAAATTTCAAAAACCAAATTTGAATGATCAAAGAAATACATGTAAGAATAAGGAAAGCCTCTGAATAAACGCAGTTGTTTGGTTCTTTTGATTTTTCGATTTGTAATTTATTTGTTTTTTGTCATTTGAAATCTGGAATTTATCAGTGGTTGCCCGTAAAAGATCATTACATTTTGCAGGGAACTAACAAATTTTTTGTGAGCTTAAAATAACCAGGAAAAACAAAGACCTTTATAATATGTTATGAAAACCTTTAAAAGTTATATCTCAGGTTCATGGATTTCAACGAAATCCGGTATTACAAAGACATTGCATAACCCCGCCGATACAAACCAATTAACCGGCAAAGTTGAATATGCCGGCGGGGAAATTGCCCAGGCTGCAATGGATGCCGCAAAGGATGCATGGAATTGCTGGCGTGAATACCCGGTAGCAAAGCGGATAGAGATATTATCAGTTTTGCTGGAAATCATAAAGCAGGAGCGGGATGAAATTGCAAAGATCATAACAACCGAAAACGGGAAGACGTTACGGGAATCTTACTCCGAAATTGATTCGGCATTGAACGAAGCTGAATATCAAACCAAGTTTTTAAGTAAATCAATTGTTGAGCATATTTCGAATCACGAAATACGTTACGAGCCCTTGGGTGTTGTTTTGCTAATCACCCCGTGGAATTTTCCGCTTGCAACAATTTTAAGAAAGCTGGTGCCGGCTTTAGCTGTGGGTAATACAGTTGTAGTTAAACCTTCCGAATTAACGCCCATGACTGCAGACGCACTATTTCGCATCATTGACCGGCTTGGTTTCCCAAAAGGTGCAATAAACATGTTGATCGGCGAGGGCAATGTTTCCGGACCTGTTCTATGCAAACACCCTGCATTGCGGGCAGTATCGTTAACCGGCTCGTCTTACACCGGCGCTAACATTGCCCGTCAAATCCGGGACTATAAGGTTAAATTTCAGGCTGAGATGGGAGGCAAAAATGCAGTAGTAGTTTTAGAAGACGCCGACCTTGATGAAGCTGCAAACGCAGTTGTTCAAAGCGGGTTTGCCTGCTGCGGCCAGTGGTGTACCGGAACCAGCAGGGTGATTGTGGAAAAACCGGTTTACGAAAAATTTATAAATATGCTTGTTGAAAAAACGGGACGGATTTCAACCGGAGACGGTTTTAACAAGAGCGTAACAATGGGGCCTTTAATTTCGAAAGCACAGCTTGATAGAGTTGAAGCTGCAGTTTTGAATGCAAAGAAAGACGGCGCAAAGCTTTTAGCCGGCGGAAAGCGGCCTGGCAAAGCAGAACTTTCAAACGGGTACTTTTTTGAGCCGACCATATTTGCGGACGTGAAACCGGGAATGAATATCGCGCAGGAAGAAATATTCGGGCCGGTAATTGCCGTGCTTGCCGCGGATAATATGGACGAGGCTTTAAGCATTGCAAACAATTCAAAATACGGGTTGGCTTTTTCGGTTTATACGAAGAGCAAAAGCGCTGCCGGTAAATTTATGAACGAAGTGAATGCAGGTGTGTGTCATATCAATTTACCAACGTCGTTCCGTGATCCTGCTTTACCGCTTTACGGCTGGGGGAACTCGGGCTGCGGTCTTCCCGAGTCCGGCAGGTTTGCCCGGGATTTTTTTACGAAAACCAAAGCAATATACAAGGCGCAATAATGAAGATTAGAAATATTTACCAAAAGACAGTTCCCATTTCTTCGCATATACGTAATGCGGTTATTGATTTTTCAACAATGACGATTTCTTTAGTTGCCGTTGAAAGCGATGTTATACGCAACGGCAAACCATTGACCGGCTACGGCTTTAATTCAAACGGCCGTTATGCGCAAAGCGGGATATTGGGTGAGAGGATTATTCCCCGTCTTATGAACGCGATATCGTCTTCGCTGATTGAAGACAACGGTGAGAACTTCGATCCTTTTAAGTGTTGGGACGCAATGATGAAGAATGAAAAGCCCGGCGGACATGGTGAAAGATCGGTCGCGGTTGGAACTGTTGATATGGCGTTATGGGATCTTGTTGCAAAGATTGAAGATAAGCCGCTTTTCCGGCTGCTCGCCGACCGGTACAACGATGGCAATGCGGATGACGGTGTTTATGTTTACGCTGCAGGCGGGTATTACTATCCGGGTAAAGAATTGTCCGGCTTGCAAAATGAATTCCGGGCGTATCTTGATATGGGGTTTAATGCCTGCAAAATGAAAGTCGGTGGACTCCCCATTGATGAGGATATTAAACGAATTGAAGCTGCGCTTAAAGTTGTCGGTGCAGGTAAAGCCCTGGCAGTTGATGCGAACGGGCGATTTGACATAAGAAGCGCAATAAAGTTTTTGGAAGCAATAGAAAGTTACGACCTGAAATGGTACGAGGAACCGGTTGATCCTTTGGATTATCTTTCGCTTTCGGCAATATCTGAAACTTCATCAATACCTTTGGCAACGGGAGAGAATATTTTCTCGTTTATTGATTCCAAAAACCTGGTTACTTACGGCGGGCTTTTCCCGGACAGGGATTATCTTCAAATGGACCCGGTACTAAGTTACGGATTAGTTGAATACCTGGAAATACTGGACATGCTGCAAAAGCACGGGTGGTCTAACCGGAGATGTATTCCCCACGGCGGACACCAATTCGGTTTGCACGTTGCTGCGGGACTTGGACTATACGGCATGGAAGCGTACCCCGATGTATT
>JANQLA010000469.1 GCA_028280855.1 Melioribacteraceae bacterium | reverse complement strand
GAGGTTTTAAGCTTTATGCCTTCGTTAGCACCCTCAAAATACAAAGTAACATCCCCTCCGCTTGTGCTGCCGTAAACTTTTCCGTCTTCGACTTCGAGTTTAATATCACCGCCCGAAGTCTTTGCCGATGCATTTCCCCTATGATTCCTGGTAGTAATATCGCCGCCCGAAGTTGCCATTTCGGCATTTCCTTCGAGACCGCTTAGCTTGATATCTCCGCCTGATGTCTTCATAACGTAATCACCGGATGCATTCTCAATATCAATATCACCGCCGGATGTTTTAAGCTCACCTTCACCGTTTATATCAAGCGCAATAATATCGCCGCCCGAGGTGTAAAGGTATACATCAAAATTCTCCGGCACTTTGATGTCGAACTTTAATTCAATCCCCTTAAACCAGTTGAACCAGGATGAGCCTTCCTTATCTGCTTTCACAAAAACGCCGTCCGAGTTTTGCGAAAAGTCAAAGTCAATTTTGTCCTCTGCCTTCCTATTCCCGGTTACTTTTATAAATACTTCGTCATTATCCCAGGTTCGCACCCTGATATCTCCCAAATCGGCCTCAACTTCGATCAGTTGACCGGGGCTTACTGTAAACGTTTTTACATGAAGAGTCTTTGCGATTAGCGATGGAGAGAACAACGAAAAAATTAAAGCAATGGAAAACGAAAGAAATAAAATTTGGTTACTGCCTTTTCGAAACATATTATTACCCTGTTTATTTGGTTATTAGACTTTTATGACCTGGCAAAAGTTACAGAAACAAATATCTTTTTAGACTTGCAAAGTAACATTTTGTTGTATTACTATTTTAGAATATTTGATTACATGATTACACCGATAAATCTGAAAAATACATTAACATTTGAAAAAGGCATCGTATGGGGCTAAGGCCCGGATTATTTACGGTTTCCCATTTCCGCGTATTGAAGCGCGTGGCTTATGCAACATTCATTGAAGGACGGACGGGTTAAAACTAGCTCAAATACCCGTCCTTTATCGAAATAGCAACCGCGCCCCGAAAGGTAAAATATTCTTTGCTAACGAATATTGTGGTTTTAATATGCTATATTCCGTATCAAAATTTTCAGGTATATGAGTTATTTACTTGTTGGTATAGGCGCGGGAATAGGTGGTGCCTTAAGATATTTTATCTCAGGTTTCGCCGCTTCGAAACTGCCTGTTTATTTCCCCTACGGAACTTTGATTGTAAATATTCTAGGCAGTTTGATTTTGGGGATTCTAATTTTCGGTCCCGACGAAAAAGATTTATTGGGCGGAAACCTTAAACTATTGCTCGGTGTAGGCTTTTGCGGCGGACTAACAACCTTCTCCACATTTTCACTGGAAACATTTAATCTTATAAAAGACACTGAATTCCTGCTGGCATCAGTTAACATTTTACTTAACCTTTTAATTACAATTGCAGGCGTTTATATTGGTTATATTATATCGAGGTAGCATTGAAGATTGAAGGCGATGCAAAACTTCTGAGAATATTTATTGGCGAAACCCGTAAAATAGGTGCTGTAACCGTTCATGAAAAAATTGTAACTGAAGCCAGGAAGCACGGACTGGCGGGCGCTACTGCTTACAAAGGAATTATGGGCTTTGGCGGAAGTTCAAGAATTCATACAAGCAAACTTTTAACACTATCCGAAGATTTGCCGATTGTAATTGAAGTTGTTGATGAGCAAAAAAAGATAGAGAATTTTATTAAAGTGGTTAATAACATTTTGGAAGAAGCAAATTCGGGAGGACTGATAACGATTGAAAAAGCTGAAATTATAAAATACTCCCCAATCAAAAAGTGATCAAATGCTCCAACAAATAAAATTCTCCCTGGTAATTCTGCTTCTGATTTCGTCCGTAATATGCGGGCAGAATAAATACAATTTTACACAGTTCGGCGAAGAGGTAAAAGATGTACTGGAACGACCCGTCAAATGGAATATTTCCGAATTCGGTTACCTCGCCCTGATTCTCGGCGGAACTTACGGCCTAATGCACATCGATGAAACAGTTCGGCACGAAATGCTGAAAGACACAAGCTGGGTAGGCAGCATTCAAATGGAGTTCGGCCGCTGGTGGGGCGAACCCGTTCCTTCGGCGCTGCTTGCAGGCGGAATTTTGCTACACGGAATACTGAGCGACAACGAAGCTAATAAAAAGTTGGGTTTCGAACTTGGCCAGTCGTTCATTTATTCAACAAGTATAACCCAGTTCTTCAAAATTGCATTGGGCAGATCAAGGCCGTATACCGGCGCCGATGCTTTTACCTTTCAGCCTTTTAAATCACTCAGTGATAGTAACTGGTCTCTTCCATCGGGTCATACGACTATTGCGTTTTCCCTTTCAACTGTTCTTTCGCAAAATGCTAAATCCGACTTTTGGAAAGTTGCCGCTTATGTGCCGGCATTTATAACTGCATTCTCGCGGGTAAACTACAACCGGCACTGGACTTCGGATGTATTCCTTGGCGGCTTTATTGGATTTTTAACTGCAAAATTTCTTACCGAACTTCACGAGCAAAAAGAAAATAAATCACCCGTCAATAACCAGTCACCGCTTATATCTCTTCAATTAGCTTTCTGATTATTTCGATTTTTCGACCCAAGTAAACCTTTCGGGTTACTTGACATTTCCTAAGCTTAAAGATTTCATCTTCCAAAAGATGAAATCTTTGGATATGAAAATAACACATCCAACAAGTTTTGTATTTTGCCCCTTTACCAAAAGGTAAAGTAAGTTATGCTCAAACCTCTTTTACCTATTACGCTGTTTTTCATCTAAGCAAAAGTTGTTATTCAGGCTTTGTTTTAATTATCCGTCAATTTCTTTGTCATATTGACGAGTGATCTTTACGAGGAGATATCTTAAAATGACAAGTAATAAAGTCTTCCCATCCGAAAAGCAGGATTCGAAGTTAGATAATAGGAATAATTGGAATATTTAACATTCTATATATTAAGTCACTGTTTGGTAAGCAAATCCCAGAGGGCTACTTCAACAAAGTGAAATTTGACAGCTCATTTGTTAATCAATGGATTCCAAGTAAAATTTGTTTTACAATATTTCGATCGACGGTAAACTAAGAGAAATCTAAGGGAATGTTACGAGTAAAATATCATCAGATGGTATTCAAGCAAGTGATAGAAATTTACAGTTATAATATAATCATCTTAGTATTTTACTGTATTTTTTAACAAATTCATCTTGCTCTATTTTTTTTGACTTTTTCTTTGATTGTTCAGTACCGTTAACCAATTCGTTCAAATTGTTATTAAGCATATCAATTACATTTTTGTCCTCAGTATAAAATGATACTTCTCCAGATGTAGTTGCAAAATTATCTAAAAACGAATAAATGGCAGCTTTATTATCAATTATCCAAATTGACATAGGTAAATTAGTTCTAGAAATTTTAAAATCAATCTCATAGTAATTAAAATTAGAATTCAATAATAAACCATAAATAATTTTATAATTCTCTTGTTGCAAGTAATTAAGTAAATCTGGATAGGATAATATCTCTTTTGAAGTCTTCTTATTACTAATGAAATTACAAAACTGTTGAAATCTATTCAAATCAGAATTTTTGATGTCACTAAATTTATCTAAGTCGTTTTGGTACATTTGTAAGTTAAACTGCTCTTCAAATCTTAATTGATAGCTATCTAAACTATAAGTGATCATTTCAATAGTAACGTTTTCATCATTTTTTTGTGCAGAATGATTTGTTAATAGGTTTCGATATTCTTGAAAATATTTTGGATTCGAAAAAACACCATATGCAGCAACATCTGTAATTATTGATATTGATTCGTTTGCTTTTTTGATTAATTCATTAATCTGAAGCATATTGCTTGGGAATTTTCCAATATACTTGGTTGATATAGATGATGCGATATCATTTAAACCTGATCTGAATTCTTCACCTAGTTCTTTTAATTCAGTTCCTCGTTTTATTGATTCCCTAGCTCGCTTTATTGCATATACACCAAAGCCAAGTGTCAACAAAAATGACAAGAGTGATATTGTAGTTGAGAACGGTAATTTCATAAAAAGTAGGGAGTAAAAATTTTCGAAACTAAAAAATATATTATTTCTATTATGTTGTAAGTAATTTAATAGAGAATCGATCAGAAAATA
>JANQLA010000462.1 GCA_028280855.1 Melioribacteraceae bacterium | reverse complement strand
GATAACGCTACCAAAGAACAAATTGATAATATTAAAAATCATTTGCACCAGCACGGTTTTGAAATTCACGAATCGAAAGGAGTGGCAAAAACAATACTTGGAGCAATTGGTGTTAAACCGGATTTCGATACGCGTAAAATCAGGATACTTGACGGAGTTTCGGAAGTATACCGTGTTACTGCTCCTTTTAAGCTCGCAAGCCGCGACTTTAAAGAGGACAGTACAATCATCAAAATAAAGGATGTTGAAATAGGTGGTAATCAACTTGCACTAATGTCCGGTCCATGTTCTATCGAAAGTGAAGAACAGATTTTTAGACTCGCGCGAGAGGTCGCCAAATCAGGCACAAAAATTTTGCGTGGGGGGGCATTCAAACCACGCAGTTCGCCTTACTCGTTTCAAGGACTTGGTGAAGAGGGACTAAAACTTATGCGAGCCGCGGCAGATGAGAACAACCTGCTTGTTATAACCGAAGTAATGCAAATAAGTCAGATAGATGTAATTGCGAAGTACACGGATATATTTCAAATCGGTGCTCGAAATATGCAGAACTTTTCCCTACTTAAAGAAATTGGAAATTCTAATATTCCTGCTATGCTTAAGCGTGGCCTATCTGCCACCATTGAAGAGTGGCTAATGTCGGCCGAGTATATTCTGGCAAATGGAAATAAAAATGTGATGCTTTGCGAAAGAGGTATTAGAACATTCGAAAAATACACGCGTAATACCTTCGATTTATCCGCAATACCTGTCGTACACAAAAAAAGTCATCTGCCTGTTATTGCTGATCCATCTCATGCGACTGGATTCAGAGACCAGGTATCGCCAATGGCAAGAGCGGCCGTAGCAGCCGGCGCCGACGGCTTAATGATTGAGATTCATCATGACCCTGAGAATGCATTATCCGACGGACCACAGGCACTTCTTCCGGGCGAATACATTGAGCTTGTTAATGAACTTCGTGTAATTGCAAAAGCAATTAAGAGGGATTTGTAAAAGGTGAATAAAAGTATTGCTATAATAGGATTAGGATTAATTGGTGGATCGATTGCAAAAGCGTTGAAGCAGAAAAACGCTGAGATAAAACTAAGCGCATTTGATAAGGACGAAGTAACGAAGTCCGCAATTTATTCCGGTACAATAGATATTAAGTTAAAATCGATTGATGAATCACTGGGTTCAGATATTATTTTTATATGCCTGCCAATTGATGCCGCAATAGATTGTTTTATTAAACTCGCACCGAAGCTAAAGTCCGGACAAATAATTGCGGATGTATGCAGCGTAAAAAATGTTTTTAAGGAAATATGGGATAACCTTAACAGTGAAGGAATCTATATCGGCGGGCACCCGATGACCGGCAAAGAAAAAGGAGGATTCGAAAATTCCGATCCGCTGCTATTCGAAAACGCAATTTACATTTTAACGCATAATATTAGCGATGATGTTCGTTTAAAGGATTTCAAAGAAGTTATCCTGGCATTGGGAGTAAATATACTGCACGTTCCGGCAAAGCAGCACGATGTAATTGCTGCAAGTGTTAGTCACTTGCCCCAGTTGGTTTCATTGGCGCTCGTAAATACTTCATCACTAAAAACAGACTCATACAATTTCCTTGATCTTGCTGCAGGCGGCTTTAGAGATATGACGCGTATAGCATCGAGTGATTATTCAATTTGGGATTCGATTATTAAAGAAAACCACTCTGAGATTGTAACAGCAATTGAAAAGTTCGTTTATGAAATGGAGAAGTTAAAAACTTTTGTTGAATCGAATGATTATAAATCGCTTAATGAGTATTTCGAACTGGCTCATCAAAATAGAGAAGAAATACCTGCAAATACTAAAGGATTTCTAAAACCGCTTTACGATGTTTTCGTTTTTGTAAAAGACGAACCCGGCGTTATTAGTAAAATATCAACTGCTTTATTTAACGAGGGAATAAATATAAAAGACATTGAGCTGCTTAAGATTAGAGAAGGCGCCGGGGGAACATTCAGAGTTGCATTCGAAACTGAGGATGACTCGAAACGAGCAAAACAATCGCTTATTCAAGTAGGTTACAAGGTAAGTTAAACAAGCCGTATGCCGGTAGTAATTATTTCCTTAACAAACAAATCTTCCTCGATAAAATCCTCAGGTCTGTAGGGGAATAGTGAAATCGAGTACCCAACTTTTGAATTAATCTTTCTTAGCTTTTCGCGATCCAGGAAACGGTTTCCAACAAAGTTTTGAGAAATTAGTGCAACATCAATATCGCTCCATTCATTAGCTGTCCCTTTTGCATAGGAACCAAAGAGATATAATCGTTCTAATTGATAATTATTATTCTGCAATTCATTAACAAATATTTCGATTTTACGTTTTATTTCAGATGGGATTTCAGCCATTCAAATAACTCCTTAACATTTCTGCAGTTTTCTTCCGCGAATTCTTTAGTGACTATTTTTTGCAAAGACCTTTTATAATCCGGGTATCTGGCTTCAATTTGGAAATCATTCAAACGACTACAAAGTTCTAACTGCTGTTCATTAAGCGTCAAACTAGTTTTAGATCCTAATATTACTAAATCATGAATTTTTGGCGGAGTTTTATTCACATCTTTAACATAGTGTGCCTTCAAAGCTTTTTCTATTATTAAATGACAAAGATAAAGGCACCATAAATAGTGTTGTTTTTCAAACAGGCTATCTATAACAAGCATATCTTGTTCAGCAATTTCTATCCAATATTTTACTTGTTCATCAAGAGTCAATATACGCACCGATATAATATGGGATTCAAAATAACCATTTACATAGAATTAGAAAAGACATACTTCACTGCACCTTCAGCGCATCTCTCCCCGTCTATAGCCGCGGAGACTATTCCTCCTGCATAGCCTGCACCTTCACCACTTGGAAACAATCCTTTGACGTGAATATGCATTAGTGTTTCCGGGTCTCGGGGTATTCTAATCGGGGAACTTGTCCTTGTCTCAGCTGCCAATATTTGTGCTTCTTCCGTCATGTATCCATGCATTCGTTTCCCAAAATATTTGACTCCCCTTGCAAGCGCTTTTACAATTTGTTTAGGAAGTAATTCATGTAAAGGGGCTGAGACTGCACCTGGAATATAAGATGACTCCGGAAGAGAAGATGATTGGTTTCTATTTACAAAATCCGTAACCCTTTGCGCCGGAGCCCGCTGAGTAAAACCACCGGACTTATGGACAGCCTTTTCGACCTTCGCCTGGAATTTTATACCTGCAAATATTCCGTGATTGGCAAATGGCTTCCAATCGTTTTCATTTACGGTTACAACTAATCCTGAGTTTGCATAAGGCGAATCGCGTCGTGATACCGACATACCGTTAAGTACAAGCTCATTTTGCTCCGTTGATGCAGGTACTATTATCCCGCCCGGACACATGCAGAATGAGTATACTCCCCTACCATCCATTTGGCAGCTAAGGTTATACGAAGACGCCGGTAAATTAATATGACGTGTTTTTGAATGGTACTGTATCTCGTCAATTATTTTTTGCGGATGTTCAATTCGAACACCCATCGCAAAAGATTTCTGTTTAATGGTTATATTCCTTTTAGCCAGCAAGTAGTATATATCACGCGCCGAATGGCCGGTTGCGAGGATAACCGAATTTGCAATAAAGTCTTGCGAATTATTTACAACAGCACCTTTAACAGAATTTCCAGAAAGAATTAAATCGGTGACTTTGGAATCGAAATGATACTCACCGCCGTTTTCTACAATTGTATCACGCATTGCCTGAACGATTTTTGGGAGCTTGTTCGAACCGATGTGCGGGTGGGCGTCAATCAAGATATCCTCAGATGCTCCGTGCTGATGTAACAGCGTAAGTATCCTTTCAATATTACCTCGCTTAGTTGACCTGGTATATAACTTACCGTCGCTGAAAGTACCAGCGCCACCCTCCCCGAAACAATAGTTGGATTCGGGATTAACTATATGATCCCGCATTATTGCTTTTATGTCGCGACGCCTTCTACGAACATCTTTACCTCGTTCAACAATAACAGGCCTAACACCTAGCTCAATCAATCGAAGTGCGGCAAACATACCCGCAGGCCCGCCGCCAATAATTAGTACTTTCTTATTTCCATCAGCCGGCTTAAATTTGATATGCTGAATTGAAGATGATGGATTTTCGTTTATGTAAACATTAGCCCGGAGCCTATAAACAACTCTCTTTCCTCGAGCATCTATCGAACGCCTGGTTACTGTAACCGCCGAAATTTCAATTGGATTTATCCGCAGCTTTTTCGAAAGGAGGTTTTTAAGGTAACTTTTATCGTAGATAAAATCGGGTGACAAACTTAGTTCAATTTCTTTCTTCACTTTAATGCTCTCTGGTTATGAGAGAAATAATGCGATACTTTTTGCCGGAATCAATAAGTCGACTTAATCACTCCGCCGTCAACTGCAATTGTTTGTCCGGTAACATAACCGGCCTGTTCCGAGGCTAAGAAAACTATCATGGCTGCAACTTCGTCGGGTCGTGCCAATCGTTTCATCGGCACACTATTCGCCATTGAAGCTAAAACGTGCTCGTGCGAATCGCCAGTCTCTTTTGCCCTGGTAACCGCAAGTTCATAAAGTCGACCGGTGAGTGTATAGCCAGGTGCCACATTATTTACGGTAATGCCGTATTCTCCAACATCATTACTTAAACTTTTTGCCCACGCCGTAACAGCACTGCGAAGAGAGTTTGATAACATCAAATTATCTACAGGCTGTTTCACACTAAGCGAAGTGATATTGATTATACGTCCCCAGTTTTTAGCTTTCATGCCGGGGAGCACTTCGCGTGTCATTCTGACGCTGCTAAGTAAAACTTGGTCCATTGCGTCACTCCAATCTTTGTCGTTAAGTTCATCAAACTTACCGGGAGTTGGTCCGCCGCAGTTATTAACAAGTATGTCGATATCACCGAGGGCTCGTTGAACAACATCTACAGTGTTTTCTATATCGCCGGGCTTATTCAAGTCGCAGACAACCCACTCGCATTCATAGTTAAGCGACTTTTTAATCTCGGTGGCAGTTTTATATAAATTGCTCTGGTTCGACGAGGAAATTGCAACCTTACATCCTTCTTTAATGAATAGCTCCGCAGCCGCTCTGCCAATGCCTTTACTGGATGCGTTTACCAGTACTACCTTATCCTTAAGTTGAAAATCCATTTTAACCTCATCGAATTGAATATTATAACTAAGTTAAAATAATAATTTTCTTACATATTTCCGGCAACAATAAAAAACCCTGCTGATATGAGCAGGGTATTTTTAAGCTATCTACTTGATAATATTCGGAGTTAGGAAAGAACCATTTGCTCTTTTACAATTTGTTCGGTGTCAAGAGCAATGACAAGTTCTTCGTTAGTAGGTATTCGCAGCACTTTAGCTCGTGAGCTGTCTTTAGTTATAATTGCTTCACCAGTTGCATTTTGGTTTAGCTCCTCGTCGAGATCAATACCGAGGTATTCCATGTTTTCACAAACATCCTTCCTTGTAATAACAGAATTTTCACCTATTCCACCTGTAAAAACTAAGGCATCGAGTCCCCCGAGCGTTGCAATGTAGGCGCCTACATATTTTTTGATCCTGTAGTTATAAGCTTTTAGCGCCGTTACGGCTCTTGCATTACCTTCCTGGTAACTTTCCTCGATCTCGCGCATATCACTCGATATTCCGCTTAGTCCCACCATGCCGCTGTGCTTATTAAGCAATGTATTCATTTCGAAAAGCGATAGTCCTTCTTTACCCATTATGTAGGTAACAAGCGCAGGATCAAGATCACCGCATCGTGTTCCCATCAGTAATCCTTCAAGAGGCGTAAATCCCATTGATGTATCAATCGACTTGCCCTTATCTATTGCGGCAATACTTGCACCGTTGCCCAAATGACAAGTAATAATTTTTAGTTCTTCATAAGGCTTGCCGAGCAGTTCAGCCGCTCTTTTGGAGACAAACCTGTGCGAAGTTCCATGAAAACCGTAACGCCTTATTTTATATCGTTTGTAGAGTTCGTAAGGTAAACCGTAAAGATAAGCGTAGTCGGGCATGTTAGCATGAAAACTCGTATCGAAGATCCCGCACATCGGTGTTTCGGGCAAATGAGCTTTTGCAGCTTGTATACCTTTTATATTGGGAGGATTATGCAGAGGTGCTAATTCAATATTTTCACGAAGTACACGCATTACCTGGTCGGTTACCAAAACCGAGCCCGAAAAATCCTCACCGCCATGAACAACACGATGTCCGACTGCATCAATTTCCGACTTGTCCTTTATAACCCCATGATTTGGACTCAGTAAAACTGCAATTACATATTCTATAGCTATTGTGTGATCTAAAATTTCGCCGACGATTTTTATTTTATCTTTTTCGAGCGGTTTATGAGTTAACACGGCGCTGCTCATTCCGATTCTTTCTACCTGTCCTTTCGCCAGCGCAACACCCGATTCAGTATCGATGAACTGATATTTAATTGATGAACTACCGCAATTAAGTACTAAAACTTTCATTTTATCCTCTTCAGTTTAAGATATTATTTTTCCGTTCTCATCATACTTAAAGAAACCTTCGCCTGTTTTTTTGCCAAGCTTCCTGTCCCTTACCAGCTTACGAAGTATGGGACAAGGCCTGTATCGAGGTTCTCCCAAATCATTCCATAAGTGAGTCATCCAGCTTAGTACTTCATCGAGTCCCATTGAATCAGCCATTTCCAGGGGACCGACATTCATGTTATAGCCGAGTTTCATTGCAGTATCGATATCTTTAGCAGAGGATACTCCTTCAAGAAGAATATGCATTGCTTCGTTTAAGAACGGCACAATCGTCCTTGTGGTAACAAATCCGGGGTACTCATAAACTTCGATAGGTGTCTTTCCAAGTCTGGCAGCAAATTTCTTGATTATTTCAACTGTTTCATCCGATGTTTCAAGCGCTCTTACAAGCTCAACAAGCGGCACTTTGGGAACCGGGTTGAGGAAATGCACACCAAGGATTTTGTCTTTTCTTTCCGTAATTTCGGCAATCCGGGTTAAACTAAGTGTTGAGGTGTTGGAAATAAAAATCGTATCATCTTTTGCAATTTCATCGAGCTTCTTAAAAATCAATCGCTTCAGTTGAAAGCTTTCGTCAACCGATTCGATGATTATATCAGCATCCTTAATTTCATCAAATTCAAGAGTCCATTTCGTACGGGATAAAATTGACTTCATTTCGCTATTAGTCATAGCCCATCGTCCAATTTCAATTTCCATACTTTTCTTTAACTGTTCCTGTCCTCTTTCCAAATACTTTTGAGTTTTCTCAAGTATCACAACATCAATTCCGGCGCCTGCAACTGTTTGTGCAATACCGCGTCCCATAACCCCTGCGCCCACAATAGCAACCTGGTCGATTTTGTCGTTATCTTCCTGGCGAGTCATCGAACCGAGAAGATCTTCTAATTTTGTAACTTTAGTTTCGTTTTCGGTCATGATATTACCTTCCTGTTAGGACAACATTTTGAGTTTCAAAATTAATACACTTCTTCTAACTAAACGACTTCTTATACAAGATTTGTACCAATAATATTCAGGCTAAATGCAGCTAATTAAATCATTTAGTAGTCTTTTTTATTAAAAGTAATAATAGCTAAACCCAGAGTGAGAATCATAAACAGAAATGATGTGAGAACGGGCTGCATCTCTTCTATTCCCGACCCGCGGGCAAGGTCGGCTGTTATGCTTCCAAGTTCCTGGGTCTTCGGTAATGTATAATAGATTGCATCAATTATAAATTCAACAAATTTGTTGTCAAAGAGAATATAGATATTATCGCGGGCAGCTAATATGGGAGAGAAAATAAAAAACAAAAGGTAAGTAATCATCATCGCAAGTATTGAACTGCGGGTCAAGATACCGACCAGAATAATGAGCGAATACAAAACCATAAACGTAAATGTTATAGTTATAATCGCGTAGAACATCCCGATACCCCAATCTCCGAATTTCAAACCGATCAGGAACCAGATTCCGATTACTAGGTAGGCTACGTTTACCAGTACCATTACCGAACCGCCAAAAAACTTTCCCAAGATAATTTGATTACGGGACACGGGTTTTGAAAGAAGTAAATCTATACTCCCCTTTTCAAGCATATTCGGAATAAAACTGGAAACCGAAAATATAGACAAGAATAATCCGCCGCCGTAAAGCGGGACTACAATGAACGTTTTGAAGAACTCGGTAAGCTTAGGTATTACGTCGTCAAATGGGTTTCTTCCGTTCGTTTGAACAACGGGCATCATATCTTCTATGCTTACAGACAGGAAAAGAATGGCAAATACCAATAGAACCAGGCTTGATACGCCGAAAAAGGTTAAAAATATTTTTCTAGATAATGCTTCGCGGAAAGTATAGTTCGTAATAGTTAAAATATTTCTCATAGCTTCTGATCGTCTTTGTCTTTAATTGTATTAATAAATAGTTCTTCGAGCGACTGTTTTTTGGGATTAATTGACTTTATAAGAATTCCGTTATTTCTAAGGCTATCAACAAGCTCGTTTAAATTTTCTACCGAATCAAGTTTAACTGTATACTTGGTGTCTTTATGGCTAACTAGCGAAACAGTACTGCCGGTATTAAACAAAGCTTCGTCCGGTTCACCGAGAACTTCAATTTCATATAGTTCTTTGGCTGTAGTCAATTCATCAACAGACCCGTCTCTAACTAATTTCCCGTGATGCAGTATCGCTACCCTGTCGGAAATAAGTTCAACTTCGGATAGTAGATGGCTGTTAACAAATATAGTTTTGCCCCGGTTCTTAAGATCAATTAATATATCGCGAATCTCTTTGCGCCCAATAGGATCAACACCGTCCGTCGGTTCATCAAGAAATACGATATCCGGTTCATTGATCAATGACAAAGCCAGGCCCAGCCGCTGCATCATTCCTTTGCTGTACTTCTTTATTTTAACTTTCTTCCATCGCGCCATTTTAACCATTGCCAGAAGTTCGTCTATTCTTTGGTTAAGTTTTCCGTTATCGTAACTGCAGAGCTTTGCGAAATAAATTAGCAGCTCTTCGGCATTTAGGTAAGGAGGGTACTTGTGATTTTCGGGCAGGTAACCAATCCTGCTGCGAACTGTATAATTTGATATAGGCTGACCAAGGATAGCACCCCCGCCGACAGTTGCGTTTGTTATGCCGAGTAAAATCTTTACAAAGGTAGTCTTACCTGCGCCGTTAGGACCGAGCAAACCAAAGATCTGCCCGGTATCGACCGACAAGCTGAAATCGTCCAATGCTAGTACATCACCTGTTTTCTTTCTCGCCTTATAAATTTTTGTGAGATTTGACACTTCGATAGCTTTGCTAAGTTGCATTAAAAGTTATTCCCATAAATTAATTAATTGTGTAGGTTCAATTTGACGCTAGTCTTTATCTAATGCTTTATATTTGCTGATACCAAAATTATAATACTAAAATTAGTGATAAATCTACTGATATAATGACGGCTCATGAAGCTCTGAAAAAATATTTCGGATATGATAATTTCCGCGAAAGCCAGTTGGAAATAATAAACAGTATCTTAGACGGTTCAAACGTACTTTGTGTTCTGCCAACCGGCGGAGGAAAATCAATCTGTTATCAAATTCCGGCCTTAATTAGCGAAAGATTTTCAATTGTTGTGTCTCCTTTAATCGCATTAATGAAAGACCAGGTCGACACTATAAACAGGTATTACAAGGTTGCGGCTTATATTAACAGCTCAGTTGATTTTCGCGAAACGACAAATATTTTTAACGGGATTAACAACGGTCAGATAAAATTGCTCTTTGTTTCCCCGGAAAAAATCGAACAGAAAGAATTTTTTCAAAGAGTTGAAAGCCTTTGTCCAGATTATATCTTTGTTGACGAAGCGCACTGTATAAGCGAATGGGGACATAATTTCCGACCCAGTTACAGGAACATAATTTCTTTTACAGGGCAGCTAGGTAATTCCAAGATTTCTGCGTTTACTGCAACCGCAAGCCCGGAAGTTCAGGATGATATTATCAAACAGCTTGATTTTAAGAAGCCTGTAAAATTTATTAAAGGATTTGAGAGAAAAAATATATCACTTAGAGTTTTTGCTAAACCCGGTAAAAAAGAAATTACTCGTTCACTAATAGAATCAAACGGTTACCCGGCAATTGTTTATTGCGCTACACGAAAGCAGAGTGAAGAAGTTGCCATGTTCCTGAAATACAAAAATATTAAAGCCGAACATTATCATGCCGGTCTTACTACCGAGCTGCGTAAAATTATACAGGACGATTTTATTAACAACAGGATAGATGTAATTGCAGCAACAAATGCTTTCGGAATGGGCATTGATAAACCGGATATAAAAAATATTATCCATTTCAGCCTTCCCGCTTCAATTGAAAATTATTACCAGGAAATCGGCCGCGCCGGCCGCGACGGAAAAGAAGCTACGGCAACTCTGATATATACAAAGAACGATCATCGTATTCAAAAATATCTAATCGAATCAATGTACCCGAGCGAAACCGAGATCCGGCTTATCTACAATACTATATGTAATTCAATTGGATTGGCAGTGGGCTCAATGCCTAAAAGGGACATCCCGATAGCTGATGAAATTCTGATGCAAATAAAATCTGTTAACATTTCGATTCCAAAATTCGACAGCGCCTTGAAAACACTTGAGCTTTCCGGTTATTTAGCAAAAGCTACGGGATTCGGAAAGAATTTCTCGATTCAAATAAGAATAGATCGGAATGCTTTACGTAATTATATCAAAAACGAAACAAACAAAACCATTTCAGATTTATTGATTCTAATAATTCGTGATACCGGATTGGATTCATTTTCAAAAAGTATGCAGTTTAACCCTGAGAATTACTCGAACATACTTGGAATATCGTTCGACCGTGTTATTGAATACTTAAACCGGTTAAATGATTACGGTTATATTGAGTTTATATCGCCTTCGAAAAACGGAGTAATTAAATTTCTTGCACCGCGTGTAGAAGCAAGCAGGCTGCTACTAGACTTCGAATTGTTAAACAGCCGAATGAATAATGATCTTAAAAAACTTACTGCTATGAACGATTATGTATTGACTCCCGGTTGCAGGTTCGCTTACATAATAAAGTATTTTGGAGAGAATACCGAGGACTACAGGTGCGGGAAGTGCGACGTATGCCTTAGTAATAGTGCTCCCGAGATAGAATACAACCAATATTTAATCGGCAATATAATGGATGCTTTATTTGATCTTAAATCACCTATTAAGGCAAAAGATTTAATAAAGCTATTGCAGGGGACATCTAGACATCCGGGTTTAATGAAGAACAAATACTACGGGTCGCTTGAGCATTTCACAAAACACGAATTTGAAACGTGCCTGGAACTGTTAACCGATTCTTCAAAAATTGATATTTATTCAGGAACAATAAAGCTTGTTGATCCGGGTGAACATCAAACATCCGATTTTGAAGCTCAAGACAAAAAAGCTGATAATGACGATTACCAAGCATACCTTGAACTTTACAACGAATTGAAAGAAATGAGAACGGAACTATCCAGAAAATTTAACCAGGCGGAGGAGTTGATTTGCAGTAACAGCTTATTAGCCGAGATTTCAAAACAGCTCCCTGATACGCCATCGAAGCTGATGAATATCAAAGGCGTTAACCAACGGCACTATAATAAGTTTGGCGAAGAATTCATTGAGATTATTTCTTCCTATAAAAATAAAGCGAGCCTGAATAATAAGCCTAAAGACAAGCTGCCGGAAAGCTCATTGCAAATTGCCGAGCTCATTCAAAAGAAATACTCTCTTGATGACATTGTATCGTTAACCAAATTACCTGAGGCTGTTGTGTCAATGCAAATAGAATCAATTATAGAACTCGACAAAAGTATTGAACTTAACAGTCTGCTTGATTCAGAAGAAATTAAAGCCGT
>JANQLA010000456.1 GCA_028280855.1 Melioribacteraceae bacterium | reverse complement strand
ACACCGGCGTACCGAGTGTGAACTCATCTATCCATTCCTTTGCGGGCAGTTCAGGAATCTCCCAGACCTGATGATTCCAGTTCCCGCCTGTAATCCATTTATCAATATGTTTTCTCGCATATTCCGCAAGCTTAGTTTTAAACTCATTTTTAGATTTACACTCGCGGAGATCAACACTTAACAAAGAAAACCCGCCTAGAATAGTATGAGCATGGGAGTCAATGAATCCCGGTAACATCAAACATTTATCTAAGTCGATTACTTCCGTATATTTATCAATGTATTCATTTGCTGTTTCGCTAGAGCCTACATATACAATGCTATCGTTGGCTGTTACAATAGCTTCAGCATACGGATTCTTTTCATCAGCAGTAAAAATCTTTCCATTAATAAAAGCTTTTTTGTATTTCATTTTTTTCTTTCCGGGCATCATTTTACAATTAACGGATTTGAAATATATGATAAAAGAAAAGCTTTTAAAAAAATATATTATTTTGCATAGGTAAAACGAGGGTTCTAGCTAGTGGTTATAATCTTATTAATACTATTATTATTTGCACAAAATATTACTTACCCGCAAGCTTTTCGAATTGATCGACCGGCGAAGGATTCATTCCAGATTAACGGTAGTTATCTTTACGGCGAACCCCGGTTTTGGGATCCTGCAAATGCACACAGGGGCGTGGATATTATAATTGATCATGATACGGTATATTCTGTAAGTGAAGGGCAGGTTTATTTTATCGGGTACGATCCGAATAACGATGACGGCTATGAACCTGCTGGATGCGGTAATTATATATTCGTTAAGTCTGAATGGAACAACAAAGATGCTTATTTTCTCTACTGTCACTTATCAAAGCCCCTGGTATCAGATAATCAGCAGTTGGTCGGGGGAGAGCCCATTGGAATATCAGGAAATACCGGTAATTCAACCGGACCGCATCTTCACTTTGAAATAAGGATTGGTAGTCCGTCACCGGGTGCGGTGAGGTCTCGACGGAATCCCGAGCTATGGTTTGCTATAGAAGGTACAGGTGCAATTTACGGAAGTATTGAGGGTGCGCCGGATGAAACGCGAATTGATATTTCTCCCGATCCTAAACCTCGTCCGCCCTATACAACATTCGGTTGGGCGCTAACTTATAAATTTGCCGATCCTACAGTAGGCAGTGATGACTTTTATAATGAGAACTATGCGATCGGTGATGTGAAACCGGGCGCTTATGTAATAACAGCACTGAACGGCAGCTACAGGCGGGAAGTATTTGTTGAAGCCGGTAAAATTACTAATGCGGACATTACTACATCGCTCCAAGAAGAATCGATACACGCTGACTTTAGGCTGCATCAAAACTATCCGAATCCTTTTAATCCAACAACAACAATTCTATATGCAATTCCTGTAGGGGACGCAAAAATTGCATCCCATACGATCGTGAAATTAAAGGTATATGACATCCTCGGAAACGAAGTAGCTACATTGGTTGATGAAAGGCAAGCCTCGGGAACATACGAAGTTCAATTTGATGTGAACTCAATGAAACAACATATTGCAAGCGGTATGTATATCTACAAAATTGTTATTGGGGAAAAATATATTTCTGCAAAAAAATGATGTATCTAAAATAACTATGATGATAAAAAAACAATTCCTTGACAGGATTAAATCAGAAATACTTTTAGCTGACGGAGCTTGGGGAACGCAGCTTCAGTCGTTTGGATTAAAACCAGGTGAATGCCCTGAGCTATGGAATATTGATCAAGCGAAAAAAGTGTCGATGGTTGCAGAATCTTATGTGAAGGCGGGCGCTGATATTATTGAAACAAACAGCTTCGGCGGATCAAAGATTAAATTAGGCGAATATGGATTACAAGAACGATGCTACGAACTGAATAAAAGAGCCGCTGAAATCTCAAGAGAAGCTGCAGCTGACAAAGTAATTGTATTCGGTTCGATAGGGCCTACCGGTAAGTTTTTAATGACCGGGGAAGTGTTGTCTGATCAAATGTATGAATCGTTTTTAGAACAATGCACGGGATTAAAAGCCGGCGGAGTTAATGCGTTTTGCATTGAAACTTTTTATGATCTTCAGGAAGCCGGTATCGCAATAAAAGCGGCAAAAGAATGTGGTGATTTGCCGGTAATAGTAAGTTTTACATTTCAAAAAACCGGTGACGCGGATTACAACACAATAATGGGAAAAAGTCCTGAAGAACTCGTTGCCGAAATATCCAAACATAATTTAACTGTTTTGGGAACAAATTGCGGCAATGGTATAACGGATATGGTGGAGATAGTAAGCAAAATTAAAACGGCAAATCCAAACGTGCCTGTTTTGGTACAAGCTAATGCAGGCCTGCCAGAACTAAAAGATAATGGATTAGTTTATTCCGAATCCGCTCAATTGTTCCGGGAAAATGTTCGGAAACTAGTTGATGCTGGAGCAAGTATTATCGGCGGCTGTTGCGGCACGACGCCTGAATATATTGCTGAAATGAGGAAGGAAGTAGACAACATAAACTTGGAACGACGTGGTGCAGATTACTAATCTGTACCACGAAAACACGTTGGTCGTTTGATAGATTTGTAATCTGTCAGAACAAATTTGAAAAAGGGGAATATCAAATGAAAACAATTTTATTATTTTTACTACCACTTGTTATGACAGCTCAAACAAAATATGATGAAGTGAATTCCCTGGTAGCAAATGGGGAATACTCAAAGGCGCAAAACAAAATGCGTGAGCTAATCGATAGCAATAAGTTGAACGCTACAGAAATACTGGAACTCGAATTCCAGGTGGAACGTTTGGAACGCATAAGAAAGGATTTTCGTAAAACTGCCGATGATGTATTGATATACGTTAAAAGATATTTCCCTAAGGCAACTTTAGCTGATCTCGAAAAATGGGAACGGGCGGGTACCTTGGAATACAAAATAATTGACGGTGAAAAAAAATATTTTAACAGATCTCATACAAATTTATTCCGCGTAGACAAAGAAGCAAAGCAAGAGAAAGAAAAGATTGTTGGTATTAAAAAAGACGGGCTTGATATATTTCTGGAAGATCACGTCCCTCAAGTAATCGATGAAGTAAGGTCAACAGGTAATTCACTTGTAAAGCCGGTCAGGCTAAAACTGTTCTACGAACTGAGCGTTGATGCAGATGCCGTACCCGACGGAGAGATTATTCGTTGCTGGCTTCCTTATCCCCGTGAAGGACATAAACGTCAAACTGATGTAAAGCTGCTTTATACGAGTGAAGATGAATACATAATCGCCGGTAATAAAAATTTGCAACGCACACTATACATGGAGAAAAAAGCGCAAAGCGGAAGAGCAACAGAATTTAAATTCGAACTGCAATACACGGCTTTTAATGAGTGGCGAAGGGTAGATGAAACAAATTTCACAGAATACATTACGAGCTCAAATTTGTATGAAGAGTTCACTGCTGAACGTCCCCCTCATATTGTATTCACCGATAAAGTAAAATCGTTATCGAAAGAAATTATCGGTAATGAAACGAACCCTATCCGCAAAGCAAAAAAAATATATAAATGGATAAACGACAATATCCCATGGGCAGGCGCACGTGAATATTCAACATTTGAAAATATATCGGACTACTGCATAACAAGAGGATGGGGCGATTGTGGAATTCAGACGCTAACCTTTATGACATTGTGCCGGTATAACGGTATACCGACAAAATGGCAAAGCGGATGGATGCTTCACCCGGGAGAAGTAAACCTTCACGACTGGGGTGAGATATACTTTGAAGGTTACGGGTGGATACCGGTTGATCAGTCCTTTAAACTAATTGACAGTGAAGATGAAGACGTTAAATGGTTTTTCTTCGGTGGAATTGATGCGTACCACTTCATTGTAAATGACGACTATTCGAAGCCGTTATTTCCAGCCAAGATTTACCCACGAAGCGAAACGGTTGATTTCCAAAGGGGAGA
>JANQLA010000436.1 GCA_028280855.1 Melioribacteraceae bacterium | reverse complement strand
TGATCCGACAGGAGCAGGTGATGCGTTCGCAGGCGGTTTTGCCGGTTACCTGCATCAGACCGACGAACTATCGTTTGAAAATATGAAAAAAGCGGTTATCTACGGAAGCGCCCTTGCATCTTTCTGCGTTGAGCAGTTCAGCTCAAAAGCTATTGAAGACCTTTCACGTGATATAATCGATAAGCGATACAATGAATTCAGGGAGCTATCGAGGTTCTGATGGGCAGAATTAAGGCAATAGAATTCGTTAATGATCAACTGCGATTGATTGATCAAACAAAACTCCCCCTGTCGGAAGAATACATTGTTACGGATGACTATGAAAGAATCGCTGTCTCAATTGAACGACTCGAAGTTCGCGGCGCTCCGGCAATCGGTATCACTGCTGCTTACGCGCTTGCTTTGTCACTTAAAGAAATAAAAGGAAACGTTGGCGAAATTTTTGAAATAGCGTATTTACGGTTAAAACAGACGCGACCCACTGCCGTTAATCTGTTTTGGGCGCTTGAGCGGATGAAAAACGTGTTTAACCAGGCAAAGGATAAATCAAATATTTACAACGATCTTGTTAACGAAGCCAATGCAATTTTTCACGAAGACCAAATTATGTGCGATAAAATTGCGGTAAACGGCCTCCAAGTATTTAGAGGCAAAGCCAAAGTAATAACTCATTGCAACACAGGAAGTCTGGTAACTGCAGGAGGTGGAACAGCTTTGTACGTAATTCAAAAAGCATTTGAGAACAATTTGGTTGAGCATGTTTATGCCGATGAAACCCGTCCATTGATGCAAGGATCGCGGTTAACTGCTTTCGAGTTGGATAAGTTGAGCATACCGTTTTCGATTATCACCGATTCCTCAGCTGCGTATGTTATTAAAAATGTCGGCATAGATTTGATTATAACCGGCGCCGATAGAATTGCAAAGAACGGTGATACAGCTAATAAAATCGGCACTTTTAACCTTGCAGTGTTAGCAAAGCATCATGGTGTGCCTTTCTATATTGCAGCCCCGTCATCCACAATAGATACAAACTGTGAAACGGGAAAAGATATTCAAATTGAATTCAGGGATAGCAAAGAAATTAATTCGATTAACGGCTCTCAGATAACAAAACCCGGTTACCCGGTATATGCGCCTGCGTTTGATGTAACGCCAAGTAATTTAATTACCGGTATTATCACCGAAGACAAAGTATTTAGTAACGATTACAGTTTTTGATGTCGGAGATATTAAAAACAGAGGCAGTCGTTTTACGAAAAGTAAGTCAAGGCGACTCAAGTTCTATCGTTTCAATATTTACACCGGACTACGGTAAATTCAGTATTATAGCAAAAGGGGTGAAGTCTCTTAAGTCCAAGTTAAACTCCCGCCTCGAACCGTTTAACCATATTGAAGTTGTATTTTATAGAAGATCATCCCGTGATGTTCAGATGATTAAAAGTGCAGATATTATCGAAGTTCATGGTGGAATAGTAGAGGATATTGACAGGTACATGTTTGCTTCGGCCGTACTCGAACTATTCCTTAAATTACTGCCGGATAACGAAAGACACGAAATTCTGTTCAAAGGAATTTTGCGCATCCTAAAATTGTTTAATAAATCTGAAGAGAATCCAAAAGTGCTATTTGTGAAATTTTTTCTCTTCTTTATAAATGAAATTGGATATGGCTTCCAGCTAGACAAGTGCCAGATAAGTGGTCATAAGTTAAGTGAGTCGGGAAAAGTTTATTACAGCTACAACGAAGGCTTCCTTTGTGATGAATGCGGTAGGGACCATTTAACAAACTTTAACTTTTCGGCGGAACTTTTCAACTTACTGATTTGTCTAAGCTCGAAAAATAAGTCGATGGTTTGCTCGAGTGAAGACCTGAACTTCTTAATAATTTTTTTGCAAAAACACGTTATGTTTCACGTGGATAATTTTGGAGGATTAAATTCTTTAAAAGTTTTTGAGTAGGACAGTTTGAAAATTACAGGAGTAGTAAAATGAAAAACAAAAATATAATCGGCGTACTTTCGCTATTATTTATTGGAGCGGTTTTCGGCGCCATACTTGTATCCGGGTTCGGTTTCGTGAGACCAAGCATGGCCGAAGTTCAAATCGGCAATACTAACCCGCCGGTAAATGCCGTTAACCCGGACATAATGGCTTTTAACAATGCATTCGTTAACGTGGCTGAAACCGTAAAGCCGTCCATTGTACAGATTCGTGTTGTAAGCAGTGTACCCCAGCAATCAAATGATATGTTCAGATTTTTTTTCCCGTTCAGGGATGAGGACAACGTCCCGAGAGACAGGGTATCGGGGGGAAGCGGTGTAATCATTTCGGAAGACGGATATATTCTAACCAATAACCACGTGGTTAAAAACGCAACGAAAGTTGAAGTCGGTCTAACAGACAAAAGAGAATTTGAAGCTGAAGTCATTGGTACCGATCCGTTGACGGATTTAGCCGTAATTAAAATTGATGCAGACAATCTCACTGCATCTTATCTCGGTGATTCCGACGAACTAAAAGTAGGGCAGTGGGTAATGGCAATAGGTAACCCTTTATCACTCTCTTCAACTGTAACCGCTGGAATTGTTAGCGCAATGGGTCGCAACATAAGAATTATTGAGAATGACGACGGTTATGCAATTGAGGCTTTTATTCAAACGGATGCTGCAATAAATCCCGGCAATAGTGGCGGTGCTCTTTTAGATTTAACCGGATCCGTAATAGGTATTAACACCGCTATTGCAACAAACGGAATGTCGTCTAGTTATATTGGTTATGGTTTTGCGATTCCAATAAACCTTGCCAAATCAGTCGCGGAAGATTTGATAACTAACGGCAAAGTAAGTCGAGGTTACATTGGTGTTCAAATTGGTGAGATTAACGCGGACTTAGCCCGAGCATTAGGCCTGGACAAACCAATGGGGGTTGTGATTCAGGGAGTTGTAGAAGACGGCGCGGCTTCTAAAGAAGATATAGAAGCAGGTGATGTGATTTTGGCAATCGATGATAAAGAAATT
>JANQLA010000325.1 GCA_028280855.1 Melioribacteraceae bacterium | reverse complement strand
AATGGGTTTAACCCATATCATCTTTAGGAATTTCTCCTCTATCTTTACTTTTAAACACCCATAATTCGCCAGGTAAAAAGTTTGAAAACATTCCGCCGTGAATTCCGCTGAGGTTGGCAATTAAGTAGTAGATATCAAAAACTTCAAAAAGTATTAACAGTACGGCATAATTAATAGCTGCGCCTAAAGCCGAAGAGATGTAGTAGCGCAACAATCGATGAATATAATTGTGTTTACGAATTTCCCGGTTCTCGCTCCATGTCCATACGTTGTTCCAGTAAAAGTTATTAAAAATTGACAAAACTACAGCGAATACCGACGCTATTGCTACCGGCATAGTTAAGTAATCATGCCCGAACCACAACACTCCGGTGTTAACTAATATTCCAGTCCCGCCAACAATACCAAACTTAATAAACTTTATAAATAATTTTTTATTCACCCGGGCCTAGATAATTTTGGCAATAATATACGTTTATTATTCTTGCTTTTGCTCCCGCAAAGAAATTGTACTGATACTTCGCAATTTCATTAATTTCCTCAAAATGTTTTGCAACGGTTTCGAGTTTAGGCTTGTACTCTTTACGATCATCGAAAACATATAATGCGTTTTTACCGATCAGTTTCTTTGGATCTTCCCAGTAGTCGAATTGTAATGCGCGTTCACCGAAAATATTTTCAGCAAAAGTGTTTTGCTGATCAGGAAGATAAAATTTTAATAATGCTGCCGACTTGTACGAGTTGCCGAAAATGAAACATTCCTCTCTGCCCCCTTTTTCCAGCTGAAGTTGGTAAACTTTACTTGCCGCGTCATTCCAGCCGCTCCATGTATTCCCCTGGCCGAGCGGTACGTTTGGAACAATTAAAACCGAGTAGCCCGTAGTTATCAACAGCAATGAAACTGCGATTCCCGCTTTAGCTATTTTGGATGTTGTTTCAAAAACTGCACCTTTTTTAATTGCAAGGATTAGCATAAAACAAGTATAGCCGGGTAAAAGCCAGTTCATCTTTACCAGACTTTTAAAGCTAACAAGTGTAAAGATTACCATAACCGGTATACCGGCCCAAAATATTAAATCGAACTTTTGAATTTCTTTCCACTTTCTCATAAATCCATAAATTGTTGATAACAATAGACTGAAAACAAAAGGAGTTAAAAGAAACAATTGGCTAAAAATTAATTGGAAGAAATATTTTAACTGTAACGGCTTTGCTTTTTGGGCGCGTTCTGAAAACTGGAATTTGAATGACGCCCAATCATTTATATAGTTCCAATAAATGACCGGGGAGAAAACAATTAAACCGAAGAGCAGCGAAAGATACGGGTACGGCGTTAAAAGTATACGCCGATGTTTCCTGGATAGAATTAGAAATAAGAATAACGAACCCGTCACAATAATCGCAGAGTATTTACTCATTAGCGAAAAACCAAAAGCGGCTCCTGCAATAATCCACCAATACTTTTTGTCGGTAATTAATACTTTCTGGATCGAATAAACTATTAGCAGCCAGAAAAAGATAAGCGGTGTATCGGGCACCATAGTTATAGAATATAAATTTCCGAATACAGTGAGGTTGTAAAATATTAATGAGTACCCAGGTGAATTGGGATAATCTTTCTCAATTTTTTTGTATTGAACAAAATCTACTACGGTTTTGTACAAGAGAAAGTTTGTTAAAACCCACCAAACTATTGCAGCAAGCTTTATACCAAATGAAACGCTTCCCAAAACGAACGTTGTAACAAAAATTGAATATGCGGCCATTGGAGGGTGATCAAAGTACGAGAGATCGGGAAATTGGGAGTAATACCAGTAGTACGCTTCCTGGGGAGTAATAGGAATAAAAGCTACATAGACAAGCTTTAAGACTAATATCAATACCAGGTACGAAAAAATTTTATTTTCGAATTCGTTTCTAGTATACTTTTTAACTGCGTTGGGAATTAAATTCAAACCTGGCTGTAAACTTATGAGTCGATCATTTAATAATATCCAGTATAACAATTCAATTAATGTAATCCAATTTTAGATTTGCAAAGGGCACAAACGCGATTTTTCTGTTTAGCTTTTAAAGTGATGTAGAGCAATATTATTTTAGAATAATTTCTCTAATTTTATCCAAAAACTAAACTAACGATTCAACTTTTCGAATATGCTTTACGGGAACTAGTCATTATTTAAAATGAATCATATGAATGAATTTGTCAATAATACTCGATTGCTTATAAACGAGAATCATATTTCCTGGAGCAATTTCCTAAGCGAATATTCGCCTAAAATTGATTACCTAGATATATCCAATAAGTTTAACAGACTTGCATTCATGGAAAATATTCATAAGGAGATCTATGATGTTTACTTGTTCGACATTACAAACGGTATTCGAGAAGAAATTGCTTTCTTGAATTATTTAAAAAAATACTGCCCCGAAATAAAATCAATAATAGTTACCTCATCAAAGAATCGCCGTTATCGCAGCCAGTTGGCAATCAAAGTTGTTGACCATTTTATTTTTCGTGAAACAGATATGCAGCTTCTATCCCAGGTTATAAATGGAATTAATATTAGGTTAACCAAAACGCAATACTCAAGTCGTGGCAGCTAAGCTACCGCAATAAAATTAATGAGCTTCTCTAACATCAGCCGTTATTGCTACACTATGATTATTATTACTTAGCCCGGTATTATCGAAAACAGTTAATGAAATTTTCTTAATTCCAGCTTCCAAGAAAGTGTGTCTTGCTTTTACTCCTTCCTTGATAACTCCGTTTCCCAAGTCCCACACGTACTTTGTTATTTGCCCGTCAGAGTCTTTTGAACCAGATGCATCAAGTACGATGCTCTCACCAACTATTGCGTTATAAATTGCTTTTGCAACGGCAGCTGGCTGAGCGTTAACATACACTGCTTTCTTATAACTCGCGGTTTTGCATTGCGAGTCTGTCTCTGTTTCAATGCGAAGAGTTGTTGTGTAAATTCCTGCTTTTTTGTATTCGTGATCTGTCTTTACCCTCGTTGCTGTATTTCCGTCGCCGAAATCCCAGTAGAAGTGTTTAATGTTACCGTTATTTCCTTTTGATAGAGATGCATCAAAGGTAACAGGGCTCCCCAAGGCAATTGAATCCTTTGCACCGAACATAGCAAAAGGCGCATCCGTAACCGTTACAACAAGTTCATCCGTATCGGTATTATCGCATTCGCCTGTTAGTTCACCTGTTATACTTAATTGAACTTTATATTCCCCCGGCTCTTTGTAAATATGGGTAGTCTTTTCTCCACCCCCCGTTGAGCCGTCGCCAAAATCCCATGTAAAGCTGTTTACAATACCGTCTGAATCGGTCGAATTTGATGCGTCGAATTTTACTTCTGAATTTGTGCAGGCAATTAAATCAGGGCCTGCAAACGCTACGGGAGATTCGATTATGGTAATCACTTTAGTGTCAATGTCCTCATTGCATTCCAAGCCGGAGTTATCCGTTACTTTCAATGTAGCTACATATATGCCAGCTTCATTATAAATCTTAGTAACGGATAAACCTTCATCAGTTGTCCCGTCGCCAAAGTCCCAGCTATACTTCAACAAATCGTTATCCGCGTCTTTGGATGCACTTCCGCTTAAATTTATTACATCGCCGGAGCAGGCAGTAATATCTTCGCCGGCATCTGCAATAGGAGCTGTATTAATTACAACTTTCAAGTGCGAAACCTGAACCGAATTCGATACTCCCATAGCGTCGTCTACCTTAAGTGCAACCGGAAAAACTCCAGATTTTTTAAAATTATATTTTACCTTTTTGCCAGTCAGATATTTATCCTTACCTACATTCCATTCGTAAAGTAATTTGTTACCATCCTGATCATATGAATCAGAGGCGTCAAGTTCTATAATTCTACTGCAGGAAAAAATTGTTTCTTTAGTTTTGGGAACCGGTGGATGGTTAACTGCAATGGTTATCATTTTGCGGTTAACAGAATTTGACGCGCCTTTGTGGTCGTTAACCTTCAGTAAAACAATTTGTTTTCCGGGAGAAGCAAAACTTCTAGAATATACATTTTCCGCACTCACAATTTCATCGTCAATTAACCACTCGTAATTCAGGTTCTTATCGTCTATGTCATAAGACTTCGAAGCGTCAAGAGTAAAAATTTGATTAGGTGCTACCTTCAGCAAACTATCAATAACTATTACAGGCTGCGCATTTATTGTGATAGTTGCCTCATCAGAACCGTAAGCTTCGGGATGTCCCGAGTCATCGGTTACAATCAACTTAACATTGTACTTCCCGGGGTTACCAAACGAATGATCAATTGAAGCGCCTCTGCCGATTTCGTCACCGTTCATAACCCAGGAGAATGCCTCAATTTTTCCATCCGGATCAATTGAATTTACACCTGAAAGAATTATTTTTTCACCGGGTGCAGCTATTATATCAGGTCCTGCATCGGCAATTGGTTTCGCATTTATTGTTACTGAGAGAGTGTCATAATCGGTATTATTTGAAACAGTTGTATTGTCCATAACTTTTAATATTGCTTCGTAATTTCCGTGCCTGATGTAAGTATGAGAAACATCTATACCGTTGGCAAAATTTCTGTCTCCAAAGTCCCATTGATAAAGTAAAACTTCTCCGTCGGAATCAATTGATTTTCCTGCATTGAAAAGCACGGTTGTTTTTGTCTGATAAATATCCTCGCCTGCATCTGCTTTAGGAGCAGCATTCACGGTAATAATTCTCTCATCGCTACCGGTATTTGAAGATGTTCCCGAATTATCCGTAACTGTTAACTTCGCTATATATTTGCCCGGTTTTGTATAAGCATGCTTAAGTTCCTTTCGTTCAATTATACTGCCGTCTCCAAGGTCCCATTCGTACTTAATTATTGATCCATCGAAATCCCTTGAGTTGCCAGCGTTAAAATTAACAGCTTCATTCAATGCGACTAATATATCCTTGCCCGCATTAGCCATAGGTGAATTATTAACATTTATAATTATTTTATCGCTTGCCATGCTATTACTAACATTTGCATCATCTGCGATTCTGAGTTTAGCGACATATCTACCAGGCTTCGTATATAAATGCGATACAATTTGTCCATCTGCTTTATTGCCGTCGTTAAAATCCCAAATGTATTTTACTATTTCACCGTCGTTATCGTAACTTGCGTTCGCGTTTAATTTAAATTCTTCACCAATCGAAACAGCTATATCTTCACCGGCTGAGGCAACCGGCTGTTCGTTTATCCAAATATTTAATGTATCCTTATCATAATTACATTTAGCGGGTGAATTATCAATCACTTTTAGAATAACCGCATAATGGCCGGGATTTGTAAAAGTATGATTTACAATTCGTCCTTTACCTTTAGTTCCGTCACCGAAATTCCATTCATAACTTTTAATAGTCCCGTCACTATCAAACGATCTCGAACCGTCGAAGCTCACCGGTCGATTAGGAATAGCAATAAAACCATTTCCCGCTATTGCTGCGGGCGGTTCGTTAATTATTATTCTAATTTTTTTATAGCTTCCGTTGGCAACAGCGCCGGAATTATCATATCCAATAACCGTCGCGCCATAAGTTCCATTGGAGGGAAAAAGCTTAGTAATTTTATCTCCCGAAGCAGTTTTACCATCATCAAATATCCATTTGAAGTTAACTAAATCACCGTCTTTATCCTGTGCATAAGCACTGAGTAAAACCTCGTTGCATACATTTGAGTAGTCGATGTCATAGCTAATTACAGGCCTGTTGTTGCTCTTGCGAAATTCAAAAGGTAAAATAAACGGAACAATATTTTCATCGGCTTTAATATAGAAGGCGGCGTCGTTAACTACACTCCCGCCCGGCCCAAACTGCAGTGCACAAATATTTTCTTTTTCAATATCCAAAAACTTAACACCGTTTGCACGCCAATTTCCTTCGCCTGAAGAAGTTAACATCATATCGGAACGAAAAGGTGTTATTACGTAAAGAGCCTTTCCGTCGGCGTCAAAATTATGGAAAGAAACAGGCTCATCAGCAGGCGCAACAAATCTCATTTGTATTGGTTTGCTTCTCTCAACAATTCGTACTGTAGGGCAGTAGTTGAAAATCATAACAGAATCATTATTATCGCTGGATACAACTCTTACATTAAAAACATTTGCGTCATTTCCTTCCATGCCTTCAACTACTAACTTAAAATAATATTTGTCATCAATTCGCTCTCCTTCTGCCGGTGTAAATTCTTTCATAGTAATCCATCTTCCATCGGTACTCTTCTCGCTGCCGGTGGTTAATTCAGAAAGCAGTGTGCCTTCATCAATTACATAGCTTTCGGGATGAGTTGTTTTTATTCTTGGATCGGAAAAAACCCTTCTACCGCCGAATAGCCTGAACGAAAATTGTGAATTATACTCGCCGTACTTTGTATCGAACTCCCCCTCGCATTCTGGATCAAATAATTGAAGTGATAAATTGGAGACCGATTTAGCGTCTACTGCTATAAAAAATATTTGCAGGAAATCATCATCCCCCTCAACTATTAAAGCTTCCGGCCCGTATGCTACAAAGTTGATTTGATCCTGCGCAAGACCATTGCTCAGCGCTGTTGTAAGTAAGGTAAATAATAAGAGAATAACTCTTACGGAATAAATTTTCATTTTAATCCGAACTTTACTTAATAAAATATGTTTTTGAATTATTGAGATAATCTTCCAACGTAATAGAGCTAAGTTTTAATTGGTCGCTGGAGTCAATACTTACAATGCCTTCGTACCTGTTCAAATTTTCATCCAGTCTTAGAATCTCGTTTATTACTTTCCCGTTGTTATCAAGTTTAACCGTAATGGCTTTTTTAAGGCCCGCCGGGTCTTCGGCAGAAACATAGATTTTAAACATGTTATTTTTGCCGTGCATTTTTTCTATCGTATACTTTATCAACTTCGGTGGTGAAGTATCCAGCGTAACCACTCTTTCAATTATCGATAAGTTCCCGGCTTTATCTTTTGCTCTTATGGAAATAGAATTATCCCCTTCATTCAGTAGCATTTTATGGCTGAAATTCGTGTCTACTAATTTTTCATTAATAAATACTTTTTCCGATTCGGTAACACTGCCTCTGATTGTAAATTCACGTTTGGAGATTCGCTCCGGAATTCGTTCGGTTAAATTTATAACTGGCGACTCCATATCGAGCAATAAATTCATTGTGTCGGTTCGTGTGTAACCGGCAGGCGACACAATGTGCAGCAATATTTGTTCACTTGCTCCGGCTACGTTAATTGTACAATTGAACAAGCCGCTTGTATCGGCATACGCCCTATACTCTTTACCCCCGTCGGATAGTTTTATTTCCACAGAAGAAAGCGGCCTGGTAATTCCTTCTACTGAAACTAAATTAGTATTTGTGATAATAGTGGCAGTGTTTGGATGATACTTGGATGACTTAATTTCAAGCTCGACATTTTCATTAACTTCGCACAAAACATTTGAAAAATAGTGGGATGTGTTTCCGGCTTTATCTGAAGACGAGATAAATACTTTATTATATCCTTCACTTAATTGAATATTCTTTGAAAACGTCCCGTCCCGATCTACAATTACCGGTATATTGTTAATTAATACTTTGCATGATTGTTCGGTCTCACCGGATACCATAATTGCAGGATTAGTTGATATTACTTGCCGGGCAGGGGAAGTAATGTAAAGGTACGGTGCGTGTTCATCTTTGATTATATGTATATACTGCTCTGTGCTGAATTTACCAGGGAATCCGGTTTGATCTATTGATGCTACGCGCCAATAATAAACACCGGGATCGAACGACTTGATTGTTGTATTGTTTCCGGATAATGTCTTTGTCGAATAGACGAGTTTCTTAAAATCTTTATCCTGTGCTACTTCGAACCAGTAATAGGATGCATCTGTTATTCCCTTCCATTCGAAACGAAGGTCAGGTTTAAAAAATTGTTTACTGTTTTCAGGCTCAATTAAAACCGGGGAAGGCAGCAAATCTTTAGGTTCAGAAGGTGCGGCGCCTTTGGGAATAACCGAGCCCTGATTCTCCTTTACAAGTACCGTTTTATTTCCGGCTTTAAGTTCTATCTCACCTTCGTAATTAGCTATTTTTGTTGAACGGTCTTCCTTTTCAATCCAAAAACTTTTTGATTTAATGCGGGTGTCCAATCCCGGAATGTCTATATCAAATTTTTTCTTCGGACTTTTCTGAAGGTATGCAAATGCATCGCCTTTAATCAATCTTACCTTTGTGTCCGTTGCGTTTTTTAGAACATCGAGCTTTGATCGCTGGATTAGTGCCTGTGAATTTTCATTAAGCCTGACTCGACTTAAATCGAGAAAAGTTATTTCAGCATATGAATTGCGAAGGGTTCGCGTGCGGTCTTCTTCAAATAATTTTGTAAACAGCGGGGCTTCTCTCCAAACCCGCTGACGCGGTGTCCTGTTCTGCACATCACCCTTACGGAAGGATATCGTAGCATCTGCGGATTGCCGACGAAGTAATTGAGATTGTTCCAGCGCCTGCCCAGCTAGGGTTAGAGCTTCCGAAATAGAACGGTGCGCATCTTTCCAATTGTGTGCTTTCTTATGCTCAATACCACTATTATATTTTTGCTGTGCGTTTTCCAATAACTCGGCTGTAAAAATTTTCGCCCCGTTTTCAGTGGCTGATTTTATTGTCTTCAATGTTGCACTTGTTATTTCATTAGTAGCTTTAATAAGGCCAACCGGCACTAAAAGTAAATGACCCCTTTTAAGATCTGAAACCGATTCAACATTGCTATACTTTAGGATGGCTTCCCAGTAGTTGGGATTTCCGAGGTATATTGATCCAAGTTCTCTTAAATCCTGGTTCGCATAGGTTACCTTTTCAACATCGAATGTTTGAGCAAACGCTATCCCGGAAGAAAACAAAAAAGCCAAGGCAATAATTTTTAATAAGGGAAATTTCATCAAACCAGTTAGGCGTTCATTTGGATACTAGTCAATTGAATTATATGCAAGATAACATTTTCGCTAAAAAAGAATTAGTATTTATCTTAACGTTAATCTACCGATAAACATACAGCAAAAGTTCATTCGTTTGGAAGAATGAGCGTAAACTCAGCCCCCTTGCCATGTTCGCTTTCTACGATAATATCTGCCCCAATCACTTCAGAAATCTTCTTAACAATGGAGAGCCCAAGACCGGTGGAATGCTCTCCACCAGTTGGACGAGCCGATAGTTTAGCAAATTTTTTAAACAGACTTTTTTTATCATCGTTTGAAAGACCCGGTCCCTCGTCTTTAACTGAAATTTGCAGCTTATTTTCTTTGTATGCAACATCAACTATTACGGATTTCTCTCTTGACGAAAACTTGATTGCGTTCGAAAGCAGGTTATCGATAATTTGAGACACCAGGTTTTTATCCGTTTCTATTTCTTCAACCGGGCTTGAAATGTGTAGAACAAGCTCAATGTTTTTCCTGCGTGCATTTTCTTTGTTCAATGAAATTATTTCATTTATCATTTTAACAATATTTACTCTCTCATAATTTACGTCAATTTTACCTTCTTCAATTTTGTTTACATCCAGTAGGTTTGTAATGATAGAAAACATTCTTTCTGATGATTCAACAATGTTGTTGGCAAAATCCACAATATCATGACGAGGCATTTCTTCTTCATCTATAATCATGCTCCCGAAACCCTTTATAGCAGCCAACGGATTCTTTAAGTCATGCGCGGCAATACCGAGGAACTCATTTTTGTCACGGTTAAGCTCAAGTACATTTAGGTAAGCTTCCTGTAACTGTTCATTCGTATTTTTCAACTGTAGCGTTCTTTCTTTAACTTTATCTTCAAGATTCCTGTTATATTCTTCAAGTTGTTTGTTCTGTGATTCAATTCTTTCGAAACTTTTTTTCAACGACTTACTCATAGAAACAAGGGTATTGCCCAGCAGACCGATAGAGTCGTTTGCCTTATAATTTGTACTTATTTCAAAATCACCCCCGGAAATAATTTTAGCTTTACCGGCAAGGTAGTTTATAGGCTTACTAATGCTTTTAGTAAATAAAAGCACTCCAACAAAAGCTATTCCAACTCCAATCAGAATCCATACTGCAAAGACATTATTCATTTGATTTACTAAGGCGTAAGCGGCATCTTTTTCCATTTCGGAAATAACAGCCCAGTCAATCGATTTAGGAAAAGCCACGCTTGTAATTATTACCCGGCCGTTCCGTTTATAATTATTTACCGCCATGATTCGAGACGTTTTATTTAACATTTCAGCAGCATCGTTAAGCACAATATTTTCAGTGCCATCATCAAACGGATTGTTGAAAATAAAATTCCTCCCACTATTAATTATGTACATATTACCAACACCAAGAATCGGATTTTCAATTAACCTGTTTTCAATTTCGGAAATATCTATAATAGAAAATAACACCGCATCCGGAGCGCCGGCTATATTTACTTTTGATAACATCAGTACAAACCACGTATCAAGCGGTTCGGCGTACACGGCATCGCCAATCATTGCTTCTCTGTCTAAGTTCTTGTCCGAAGCTAATTCCTCAGTCCCTACATAAATATTTTCTAATACGCTCTTATTTTGCTCATTGTTTTCATAGTCTTCTTTTATTACCGTTATCGCTTCGTCGAATCCACCGTGGGAATTTTGAAATAACAATTTGGTTGCAATTAATTCTTCTATGTCTTCAACTGCAGATACCAGTATAGCGACTTTTTCATTGCTTCCGAGTTTATCGTTTTCAATGCTGCTTTTCATCAATCGCTGCTTGTCGGTAAACTCATCAAAAAAGAGATCTATCTCATGCGTGAGTAAACGAGATGCATTAATCAGTTCATCGTTAACATTACTGGTTAATTGAGTTTCAGTTATGCTAATCATGTTCAAACTGATTATTAAAGCCGGAATAACGGCAATAAGTATAGCAAGTAAAAAAAGCTTATAATGCCACTTAATTCTGTTCATAATATTTTCCGTAAAAAAGATTTTTTTGGAAAAGCTCTTGTGCGAAGTACACAATTTAGCCTAAAATAATTATTTTAGTTACCATATTCTTCTATACAAATGAGTTTCGAATGATTCGAACGATTATTGCCGACGATCATCCCGTTTTTAGAGAAGGAATTCGAAAAATTTTATCGAAGGAAGTTGACTTCGAAGTTGTTTGCGAAGTAGAAAGCGGTGAAGAGTTAATAAGCAAATTGGATTCAATTGATTTCGATCTTATTATACTTGATGTCGGACTTCCCGGGAGGAGCGGCTTGGATATACTCTCGGATATCAGGAAAACACATCCTAAAATTCCGGTTCTTGTTTTTAGCATGCACTCCGAAGAAAGGTATGCATTGCGTGCAATTAAAGCAGGAGCAAACGCGTATCTCTCCAAAGAAGAAAAAGCTGAAACACTTTTAGATGCCTTGCGCACAATTAGTACCGGTCGAAAGTATATTACACCTTCAATAGCGGAAAAACTTGCTAATTCGATTGACAAAAATTTTGATAAAGCGCCCCACGAAAATCTTTCGAACCGTGAATTCGAAGTGATGCGAATGATTGCTATGGGTAAATCGGTTCGCGAGATAGCCGAGATATTATCAAA